>CAZNNH010000011.1:0-1668 GCA_964574335.1 uncultured Acidobacteriota bacterium
TGGCTGCCGCCGTGGAGGGCTACAAGCGGCGGCCGGGCATCCACGGGATCCTGGTCCAGCTCCCTGTTCCACGGCCGGTCGACACCGCGCGCATCACCGCCCTGGTGGGCGACGTCCAGCAGCCGGTGGTGGGCCAGATCGCGTCGGCGCTCACGCCGGCCCTGGGTGGCATCGACCCGCTCACCATCGCCATGCTGCTCAGGAACACCGTGCCGGCGGCGGCCGCGACCTGCCCCGGCCCGCGCTGAGGGCTCGGTGCTGCGGGTCGGCCTGACCGGCGGGATTGCCACCGGCAAGAGCCGGATCCGAAAGGTGCTGGCGGCCGAGGGCTGCCACACCCTGGACCTCGACGCCATCGCTCACGAGCTGATGGCGCCCGGCGGGCCGGCGTTTCAAGCCGTGGTCGAGACGTTCGGTCGTGGCGTCCTGGACTCCTCCGGATCCCTCGACCGGGCCGCCCTCGGCGCCAGGGTGTTCGGCGACCCCTCCGCGCGGGCGAAGCTGGACGGGATCGTCCACCCCCTGGTGCGGGAGGAGGAGCAGAGTCGGGTCGCCGAGTACGCGGACCGGCCGGACGCCATCGTGGTCACCGATGCGGCGTTGCTGGTGGAGGCGGGCGCCCACCTGAGATTCGACCGGCTGGTAGTGGCCGACTGCCCGGCCGAGCTGCAGGTGGAACGAGTGGTGGCGCGCGATGGGCTGAGCCGCCAGGCGGCGTGGCGCCGGGTCTCCGCCCAGATGCCGGGGAGTGAGAAGCGCCGCTACGGCCAGGTGGTGATCGACACCACGGGCCCGGTCGAGCACACGGAGCGGGCCGCTGGTGAGCTGGCGGTCTCGCTGCGCGGTCTGGCCGGGGCACGCCGCGGACCGATCCGGGTCCCCTCCAAGCGCGCCGCCGCCTGTCTCGCCCACGCCCCACGGACCGGGCCCCGTGGCCTCTCGCCGGCGGCGCTGCTGCTGGACATCGTGGCGGCCGACGGTCTGGAGCTGGGGAACCTGGCCCGGCAACTGGTGCCGGCGTCGCCGGGACCGTGGTACCTGGCTGCGCGGCCCGGGGCGCGGCCGGGAGCCGAGGCGCTGATGGTGCCGATGGTGCTGTGGGCGCTGGCTCGGGACTTCGCCGACAGCGAGTTCCTGATCGGTGCCGCCTCGTCCTTGTCGAGGCTCACCCACACCGAGGAGCAGAGGATCGCCGACGCCTGCTGGTTCGCGCTGGGCTTGTGGGAGGCGGTGGTGTCACCGTCGAGCGAGGGGTCCCCGGGTCGGCCGGAGAGAGTCGAGCGCGTCGCGGGTCGGTGGCCCTCGGCGCGAGCCCGGACGGTGGTCGAGGCCGGATGGTCCGGGGCCATCCCGGCGTCGGCAGAGGATGCCCCGCTGTCGCGGAGCCTGTCCGCTCTGCGCGGCCTGCCGACGGATACGGCGTCGCGGCCCCTGGAGCCGGACGAGGAGGACGCGCTTCACTGTCTCCTCGGCAACAGCCGTTCCTCCTGAGTGCTGCTTCGAAGCTGGACCCCGGAAGGATCCGCGCTCCGCCCTGTGTCCCAGATCCTTCGGGCGACGGCCGGACGGGCGCCCTCAGGACGACGCCGGGGTCCGACGCAGGGCCGCCAAGGTCCGGGGACACGATCCGGGTTTCCCGGCGAGTGGAAGAAACCCGGTCATGTCGGC
>CAZNNH010000011.1:1768-59184 GCA_964574335.1 uncultured Acidobacteriota bacterium
GGGGACACGATCCGGGTTTCCCGGCGAGTGGAAGAAACCCGGTCATGTCGGCCTCGGGGGACACGATCCGGGTTTCCCGGCGGGTGGAAGAAACCCGGTCATGTCCCCTATGTGCCGGCGGTCGGGCCGACCCGCTCCTCGACGAAGGTGTTCCAGTTGTGGCAGTGGGGGCAGCGCCACAGCATCTCGTCGGTCCGATAGCGGCACGACGTGCAGATGTGCGGCGCGGCGAAGAAGACCGCCTCCTCGGCGGTGGCCACGTAGCCCTCGACCGCCTCGCCGCCCACGCCCATCGCCTCGAGCGTCCGCCACATCTCGAGGTGGGCGAGCAGCACCTGCGGGTTGGCCTCGACGGCGCGCAGGAGCAGGCCGTAGGCCTCCTCGGGCTTGCCGTCGGCTCGAAGCTTCTGGGCCAGTGCCAGGCGGGCCCGCCAATCGCGCGGATCCTGGCGGATGATGCGCTCGCACAGATCGACGAAGCGCTCCGGCTGGCCCAGGGAGGTGTACGCCTTCTGGAGACGGGAGAAGGCCAGGTAGGCCCGTTCCGGCGCCATCCGGATCGCCTCTTCGAGGGTCTCGGCCGCGCGCTGCGGCTGGGTCTCCAGCTCGAGGTCGGCCAGGCCCAGATAGGCGGGGAAGACACGGTTGTCGAGGGTGAGGGCGGCCCGGAACTCCTCGAGCGCCTCGTCGCGGCGCCCGCGGGCGGCGGCCTCTCGGCCCATCTCGGTTCGCAGGTAGCCGAGCACCAGCCGATCGTCGGTCTTGCGCAGCCGCGACAGCCGGACCCGGATGTCGTACGCCTCCGACCAGGCACGCTGCTCTTCGTGGAGCTTCTGCAGCCCCAAGAGGGCGTGGATGTTGCCCGGGTCGGCCTCCAAAGCGGACTCGAAGGTCCCTCCGGCGCGGTCCAGGAAGCCGGCCCGCCGGTAGTCGCTGCCCAGGCAGGCCTGCACGTGCACCCGCTCCGCCCGGGTGAGGTCCGGGCGCTGCAGCAGCCGTTGGTGGACGGCTATGGCGCGCTCCACTCGTCCCGCCTCTCGCAGCAGGTCACCGAGCACCAGCAGCACCTCCACCGCGTCCTTGTCCTGCTCGGCGACCTTGGTCAGCTCGCTGATCGCCAGATCGAGCTGGCCAGCGGCGAGAGAGTGGAGCCCCTGGGTGTAGTGGGGAGAGGTGCGGAAGCTGGGGCGGTCGTGCGCGCCACCCCGTCTGAGGGCCGACGCCCAAGCCCTCCCCGCCAGCAGGCCGGCGACCCCCGTGAGCGCCAGCGCGACGAGGGCGGTGTCGGTCAACAGCGTTACCCCGGGATACCCTGGGACCCCACCGCCTTCTCCCAGTCGCCGCGGGCTCGGAGGATCGCCTCCACCAGCTCGCGGACGCAGCCGCGGCCGCCGGGCGCGTCGGTCACCATCAGCGCCTGGGCGCGCAGCTCGAGCGGCGCGTCCGCGGGGGCGGCGCTCAGACCGACCTCCAACATCACCGGCAGGTCGGCGATGTCGTCGCCGATGTAGGCGACCCGATCGGCCGTGAGCCCTTCACTGGCCAGGACCTCGCGCAGCACCGCCAGCTTGTCGCTCACCCCCTGGCGGACCACCGCCATGCCGAGCTCGGCGGCGCGACGCTCCACCACCGGGCTGCGGCGCCCCGAGATCAACCCGGTGCGCAGCCCGGCTCGGTGGGCGAGCGCGATGCCCATCCCGTCGCGGACGTGGAACGCCTTGGCCTCGGACCCGTCCGGGAACAGCAGCACCCGGCCGTCGGTCATCACCCCGTCGACGTCGCAAAGCAGCAGCCGCAGCCTGGCGCAGCGTGCCTCTAGGGCTCGATCCTTCAAATCATCTCCGTCTTCCAGAGGTCGTGGAGGTGGACCACGCCCTCGATCACCCCCCCGGCGTCTGTGATCATGAGCGACGTGATCCGCCGCTCTTCCATGAGGTCGAGGGCCCGGGTGGCCAGCTCCCGCCGATCGATGCACAGCGGGCGCGGCGTCATGCACTCGGCGGCGGTCCGGTCCAGGAGGCCGTTGCCATGACGCTCGATCTGGCGGCGCAGGTCGCCGTCGGAGATCATCCCCACCAGCTTGCCGTCCGGCTTCACCACCGTGGTGAGCCCCAGCCGCTTGCGGGTCATCTCGAAGAGGGCGTCCCGCATCGACGTCTCGGGGGCCACCCTGGGGATCGCGTCGCCCTTGTGCATCAGGTCCTCGACCCGCAGCAGCTTCTTGCCGAGGCGCCCTCCCGGATGCAGCACGGCGAAGTCCTCAACCGTGAAGCCGCGCCGCTCCAGAAGGGCCATCGCCAGCGCGTCACCCATCGCCAGCGTGGCGGTGGTGGAGGCGGTGGGAGCGAGGCCAAGGGGACAGGCCTCTTCCCGGATCGAGACGTCGAGCGCCACGTCGGCGAGGCCGGCCAGGGCCGAGCCGGGGACCCCGGTCATGGCGATGATCGGCGTGCCCAGCCGCTTCGCCCAGGGGAGGAGCGCCAGGATCTCCTGGGTGTCACCGCTGTTCGAGATGGCCAACAGCACGTCACCCTTGACGATCCGGCCCAGATCGCCGTGGATGGCCTCGGCGGGGTGCAGGAAGAGCGAGGGCGATCCGGTGGACGCGAAGGTGGCCGAGATCTTCTGCCCGATCAGGCCACTCTTGCCCATCCCGGTGACGACCACCCGCCCGGCGCAGCCGAGCAGGATCTCGACCGCCTGATCGAACCGCTGGTCGATGCGGGGGAGCAGCTCGAGGATCGCCTGCGACTCGATCTCGAGCACCTTGCGGGCGATCGGGTTGGCCACCCGCGAATCGTAGTGGCGTCGCTCAACCGAAATCAAGGAGGATCGGCGCTGCGCCGGTAGACGCTCAGGGTGGCTGGACCGGAGCCGTGGCGGGCGAGCCGCTGGAATCCCGCGCCTGGGCCGAGCCACTGGCTGGCGGTGGGGCCGGGATCGCCGGGCAGCACCACGAAGGAGATCTTGTGCCGCGAGAGGAACGCCAGCCGGTCGGCGGGCGGGTCGCGGTAGAAGGCCACCAGCTGGCCGACCCTCTGCTCGTACCCGGGCAGCGCCGGGTGGGCCACGAAGGGCGAGCAGTCCGACAGCCCGGCCGCGAACAGTCCGATGTCGGCCGGCGCCAGTAGCCGGTCGCCCGGGCGGCACCAGGTCCGCAGAGTACGGGCCGCCTCGATCTCGGCTCGGGGTGGGAACCAGGCAGGCTCATCCCGCAGCGTGTTGCGCACGGCGACGAGCGAGGTCGAGCACAGCAGGACCGTCGCCAGCCAGGTGGCGGCAGGCCGGAGGCGCGACAGACCCAGCGCGGCGAGCATCAGCAGCGGAGTGCCCATCCCCACCAGGAACTGAAGAGAGTAGCGAGTGGGCTGCAGGAAGATGACAAGAAGGCAGCAGGCCGTCCACCCGACGAGCAGGGCGCGAGCGGCCGCCTGGTCTTCTCCAGGGCGCCGGAGCCCGAGGATGGCCAGCATCGCCGCCGGAGCCAGGGCGGGGAGGAAGTCCCGAAGCTTCGGGAAGACGTAGGGGAGATCGGCGTAGGCACGGAACCCCGCGCTCTCGAAGAAGACCCAGTAGTCGTACAGGACGACCGGGAGCAGCCCGGCCAGCGGGAGCAGCCTGGCCGGAGCCTGGCGCGGTCTCGTGGCCAGCGCCGTCAGGCTGAGAGCGCCCACCAGCACCACCAGGTCGTAGGGGCGCACCAGCCCCAGGATGGTAGCCAGCACGGTGGCCAGCACGGGAAAGCGCCCCCGTGAGGCGGCCTCAGCGTAGGCCCCGAGCGCGAGCACCAAGAGCGCCGCCGCGGTCACCCAGTGTGGATTGGCGAGCAGGCCCAGAAAGGGGAACAGGCCCACCGAGAGGTCCAGGCAGCGATCGACGGTCAGGTCCGTGTAGAGGAAGAGCAGACCGCCGAGCCCTCCGCCGGTGGCGACCAGCAGAAGGGCGGGAAGGTCGTGCGACTCGGGCAGCCCGCCGCGCCGCAGCCACCTCTGGATCCCGAGCAGCAGGCCGAACGATGCGGCGAGCCCCAGCAGCCGAAACGCCAGAAGAGGGCGATGCCCAAGCGCCGCCGAGAGGCGCCCGACCGTCCACCACTCGAGGTTGACGAGGGCCGGCGGGTGCGGCTCGAGTTGAAGCTGGTTGCGGAAGAGGAAGCGCCCGCCTTCGGCTTGCCGGACGAAGGACAGGTAGTTGTAGAAGTCGTCGATCCAGTGGAAGGTGCCCGCGAAGACGCGGCCGGGCGGGGGGGCGAGCGTGGCGCGCACGTAGGGGGCGCTGGTGACGATCGACAGGAGCACCCAGGCGAGGACGACGGCGCGAGCTCCGGGCCGCGCCCTGAGCCTCACCTCAGCCGCCGCTGCGGCCCCGGCTCGCCGCCGCCACGCGGACCAGGCGCGCCAACAGCCGCTCCAGGCGGCCCAGGCGGTAGGCGTTGGGGCCGTCGGAGAGCGCTCGCTCCGGGTTCTCGTGCACCTCCATGAACAGCCCGTGGACTCCGGCGGCCACGCCGGCGGGGGCCAGGGTGTCGATGAAGTGGGCGTCGCCGCCGGAGCGGTCGCCCAGCCCCCCGGGGCGCTGGACGCTGTGGGTGACGTCGAAGACCACCGGGTAGCCGAACGAGCGCAGCACCGGGAAGGAGCGCATGTCCACCACCAGGTTGTTGTAGCCGAAGCTGGTGCCCCGCTCGGTGACCAGGAGCTTTCGGTTGCCGGTCGAGGCCGCCTTGCCCAGGATCCCCTGCATGTCCCAGGGGGCCATGAACTGGCCCTTCTTGATGTTGACGATCCGTCCCGAGGCGGCGGCGGCCAGCACCAGGTCGGTCTGACGGCACAGGAACGCCGGGATCTGGAGCACGTCGGCGACTCGGGCCACCGGTTCCACCTGGGCCACCTCGTGCACGTCGGTCAGGATCGGCACGCCGTAGCGCCGCTTCACATCGGCCAGGATCTCGAGACCGCGCTCGAGGCCCGGGCCACGGTAGGAGCCGAGGCTTGTGCGGTTGGCCTTGTCGAAGCTGGCCTTGAAGACCAGGGGCACTCCCAGCTTGGAGGTGACTCGCACCAGCCGCCCTGCCACTCGGCCCGGATGTCCGGGGCTTTCGATGACGCAAGGCCCGGCGATCAGAAAGAGGCCGCCAGGCCCGGTGAGCCGCCGCCAGAGCCTCTCCGGCGATGGCTCCGCTGGCCGTGTCAACCGGTCGCCCCGACGGTGGCGGGCACGGCGTGCCGGGTGCGGCGGCGCTCGACGCTGGCCCGGACGAAATCGGCGAACAGCGGGTGGGGCGAAAGGGGCTTGGAGCGGAACTCGGGGTGGAACTGCACGGCCACGAACCAGGGGTGGTCCGGGATCTCGGCCACCTCCGCGAACTTGCCGTCCGGCGTCTTGCCCGAGATCCGCATGCCGGAGGCCAGCAGGTGGCGCTCGAAGGCGTGGTTGAACTCGTAGCGGTGGCGGTGCCGTTCTCGGATGGCGTCCGTGCCGTAGATCCTGGCCGCCACCGATCCCTCGGCGAGCTGGCAAGGGTAGGCGCCCAGGCGCATCGTGCCACCCATCTCCTCGACGCCCAGAAGCTCCTGGAGGCGGATGATCACCTTGTGCGGCGCGTCCTTGTCGACCTCCGTCGAGTTGGCGCCCGCCAGGCCACAGACGTTGCGGGCGAACTCGGTGACCGCCCACTGGAAGCCGTAGCAGATCCCGAAGTAGGGGGTGCCGGTGCGACGGGCGAACTCGGCTGCGGCGACCATCCCCCCGGTGCCCCGGGTCCCGAAGCCGCCCGGCACCAGGATGCCGTCGAACCGGGAGAGCTTCTGGTCGGCCTGGCCCTGCTCGAGGTCCTCCGCCTCGACCCAGTGCCGCTCCACCTTGACACCCTGGGCGATCCCGCCGTGGGTCAGGGCCTCGTTCAGGCTCTTGTAGGAGTCCTCGAAGGAGACGTACTTGCCGACGATGCCGATCACCACCTCCCCGCTGGGGCTGCGGATCCTCTCGACCAGCCGCTCCCAGTCGGTCAGGTCGCAGCCCTGGCTCTCCAGCCCCAGGGCCTCGAGGATGATGCGATCGATGCCCTCCCGGGACAGGGCCAGCGGCACCTCGTAGATCGAGGCCACGTCCTTGGCGGTGATCACCGCCTCTTCCGGGACGTCACAGTAGAGGGAGAGCTTGGCCTTGAGGTCGACGGGAAGCGGCCGGTCGGTGCGGCAAAGGAGCACGCTCGGGTGGATGCCGATGGCCCGCAGCTCCCGAACGCTGTGCTGCATCGGCTTGGTCTTGAGCTCGTGGGCGGCGGCGATGTAGGGGACCAGGGCCAGGTGCAGGAACACCGCGTTCTGGCGTCCGACGTCGCCCCGGAACTGACGCACGGCCTCCAGGAACGGCAGCCCCTCGATGTCGCCGACGGTGCCGCCGATCTCGACGATCGTCACGTCCGCATCCCCGGCGGCGGCGCGGATCGCCGCCTTGATCTCGTCGGTGATGTGGGGGATCACCTGCACCGTGCGCCCCAGGTAGTCGCCGCGCCTTTCCTTGGCGATCACCGACCCGTAGATCCGACCGGTGGTGGTGTTCGAGGCCTGCGAGGTGACGCACTGGGTGAACCGCTCGTAGTGCCCGAGGTCCAGGTCGGTCTCGGCGCCGTCCTCCGTGACGTACACCTCGCCGTGCTGGTAGGGGCTCATGGTCCCCGGGTCGACGTTGATGTACGGGTCGCACTTCATCAGGGACACCTTGAATCCGTGCCCCTCCAGCAGGCAGCCGATCGACGCCGAGGCCAGCCCCTTGCCGAGCGAGGAGACCACGCCTCCGGTCACGAAGATGTACTTGGTCGTCAAACGATCCCTCCCTGGACCTCAGGTCGGAGGCTCCCGATGAGCCCCGGTGTGCCAGCGTACGGCGGTGTCACGGGCTGCGGTGTCATCCTCGACCTCCCGCCATCAGGGACCGCACCCGCTCCAAGTCCTCCGGCGTGTCCACCGCCGGTCCGGCCGGCCCCTGGACGCCCACCACCCGCATTCGCAGCCCGTGCTGCAGCGGCCGAAGCTGCTCGAGCTGCTCCGCCTGCTCCAGCGCCGTCGGGGCCCAACCGGTCCAGCGCTGCAACGCCTGCTGGCGATAGACGTACAGCCCGAGGTGCCGGCGGGCAAGGCCGCGCTCGATGGCGCCCTGGGCGGCGGCCTGCGGATCGTCTCCGTCGCCCCGGACGTGCGGGATCGGGGCGCGAGAGAAGTACAGGGCGTCGCCGCCCTCGTCCACGACCACCTTGACCACCGAGGCGCAGAGCAGCTCCTCCACGGTCCGGATGGGCACCGAGAGCGTCGACAAGGGCAGCTCGGGCTCGTGGAGGAGCACCTCCACCGCCGAGTCGATGTGGCCCGGGTCGAGCAGCGGCTCGTCACCCTGTACGTTGACCACGACGTCGCCTCCCAGCCGCCGCGCCGCCTCCGCCACCCGGTCCGTTCCTGAGCGGTGATCCGGCGAGGTCATCACGGCCTCCCCACCGAAGTCTCGCACCGTGGCGGCGATCCTCTCGTCGTCGGTGGCCACCGCCAACCGGTTGAGGGTTTGCGCTCGCGAGGCGCGCTCGTAGACGTGCTGGATCAGCGGTCGGCCCTGGATCGGCGAGAGAGGCTTCCCCGGCAGCCGAGTGGAGGCGAAGCGCGCCGGGATGATCGCGACGATGACCAAACGATCGGGGCCTCGTGTACGGGGCATCCTAGCGGGGCGCCGCCGGCCAAGTCAATTCGTACGCGGCGCCCGAAGTGAATTCGGTCGCCGCTATCAAGCGGGGGGCTCCCGCCCCCCGATCCCCCGGACCCGGCGCCTTCCGACGCCACGTCTGGCCCGACGGGCGGCGGCTGGTGCGCCGGCCCGCCGCCGACCGTTCGCCTCCCCGAGCGGGCCAGCGCCAGCGTCAGGCAGGCGGCCAGCAGGGAGACGGCCAGACCGGGGAGGAGGCCGGGCGGCCGGTAGGCGAGGACCACGTGGCTGCGGCCCGGGGGCACCCGGACCGCGCGGTGCCGGCCGTCGGCGCGGAGCAGCTCGGCCGGATCCCCGTCGACCCAGGCCCTCCACCCGTCGGCGTAGGCATCGCGCACCACCAGCACGGCGGTGGTGTCCGTCTCCGCCTTCAGCTCGACCCGATCCGTCCCCTCCCGCAGCGAGACGACGTGTCCCGATCCCGAGACCAGGGGGGCGGCGAGGCCCTCGATGGCGGCCTCGCCAGCATCCAGGAACCCGGGGGTGGCGGCCATCGTCTCGGCGGCGACCCGATCCGCGGCGGGTCGCGCTCGCCGGGCCAGGGCGCGCAGCGGAATCGGGTCGCGGAGCGCGTACACGTTCAGGCCCAGCGGGGCGATCCGCGCTGGCGTCAACCGCTCGTCCAGCCTCAAGTCGTCGTGAGAGAGAGGGTCGAGGCTCAGCAGGTGGGTCACCCCGGCTCGGCGCAGTCGGGGGAGCAGCCGGTCGAGGTCCGTGCAGGCGGCCTGCTCAGGTGCCGAGACCCGCTCCGAGGGGACCAGCATCGTGAGGTCGCGGGTGAGGGCGCTCGGAACCCGAGCCGGAACGTTGAAGTACGGGCTCAGGATCTCGTGGTTGACGGCAAAGGTCCACACCTCGTGGCCGGCCGGCCTCGCCGCGCGAGCCCGGTGGTAGGCGAGGCTGAAGGAGGGCTCACACGTGAACACCCGCCCTCCCTCGGCACGCAGCTCCCGGACCAGAGCGGCGGTCTCGGGGGAGAGCCGATGGAACGCCGGCGTGACCGTTGGGTTGAGGCCGGCTCCGGTGCGCAACAGGTCCACGCCGAGGAGCGCCACCACGCCCACCACGGCCAGGGCCGGCCGCAGACGCCCCCATCCCGCCGCCCCGGCCAGCAGACCCACCAGCACGGCCAGGATCCCTCCCATGGCGGCGTCGCCGAGGACGTGGGCGGCGGCGCCGATCCGGGCCCCCCCGACCAGCTCGGGTGGCAGGAGCGTCGCCAGCAGGCGGCCGAGCAGGCCCGGCGCGACGAGGGGCAGCAGCGGGGCCATCGCCAGGGTGATGCCGGGGGCCAGGGAGCAGGCCGCCAGGCGACGGAAGGCCCGCCGGCCCTGCTGGGCCAGCTTGGCGACACCGATGCCGGCCAGCAGCGAGACGGCGAGGTGCACGGTGAAGAAGGCCTTGGTGGGGAAGCGGAACTTGCGGAGCCAGGGCAGGGCGTCGACCAGGGGCGCGAGGCCGGCGAAGCGGCCCAGGCAGGCCAAGACCGCCACCGCCGCCAGGAGCAGGGCCCGGCGCGCCCACCGGTGGTCCGAGCCGGCTCCCAGGCCGGCCAGGGCCAGCGCCGTCGCGCCGAGGTAGAGGCTGGCGACGTAGGGGAACCCCAACGGGAAGAAGGACTGGCCCCAGAAACGGTCGGCCAGGCGGAAGAGGTCGCCGTAAAGGCCGCCGATCACGACCTGCAGGAACGTCACCGGGTGGACGGAATGGGCCAGCACCACGCTGGTATCGAAGCCGGTCTCCCGGGCGCTGCCTTGGACCAGTGCTCCGAGCGGCCACAGAACGAAGGCCGAGAGCCCGGCTCCCAGCACGGCGGCGGCGCACACCCGCCCGGCCCGGGCGGCGGCGCCGGCTCCCAGCGCCAGCACACCGCCGAAAAGAAGCGCCTGGAGGGCGATCTCGACGCCGGTCGTCGACAGCATCAGGGCGGTGACCGCCGCCGCGGCGGCGACCTGGCGGCGCCCGCCTTCGCCCGCCCGAACCAGCGTCAGCACCACCAGCGGCGCCCAGGCCATGGTCTCGAAGTACACGTAGAGGTTGAGGCAGGCGAGGAAGAAGCCGCCCAGGCTGTACGTGAGCGCCGCCGCCGCCGCCGCCAATCGGCCCAGGCCGCCGCCACGCGCCAGCAGGAACATCGATAGCGCCGCCACCGGCCCATGCAGGGCCAGCAGCAGGGAGATCCCCCACGGCGTGGGGGCGGCCGCCTGCAGCAGGTCGATCGGATAGCCGAGGGCCGGAAGCAGCAGGGCCTCGCCTTCGTGGGAGTAGGGGTTCCAGGCGCGGAGCTCTCCGAGACCAAGGCCATCGGCCACCAGCTCGCGCAACGGCAGGAACTGCCGCGAGAGATCTCGGAAGTAGAAGCTCTCTCCGGCCAGCAGGCCGCGGGCGAAGGGCAGGAACGCGCAAAACGCCACCGCCGCCACGGGGGCCAGCCGTCTCAAGACCGTGGCCGGTCGCGGGATGGCCGGCGGCTCGGTGGCGCCTTCGCCTGACCCAGGGCGGCTGGTGGCCCGTGACATCCTCGTGCGTGATTCGTCCACCGCTCTAGCACCCCACCGCCGCCGGCCTGCTCCCTAGGCGCGCGGGGCACCGTCAGCGAAGCCGACCCGCTCGGCGACCAGATACAGCGGGCGCGCCTTCACCTCCTCGTAGATCCGGGCGATGTACTCGCCCACGATCCCGATGGTGGTGAGCTGGACCCCTCCGAGGAACATCACCAGCACCACCGTCGAGGCCCAGCCCCAGGGGAGCTCGATCCACCGGCTCAGGCGCAGGAAGACCACCAGGGCGATTCCCACGAAGCCCCCGGCCGAGACCAGCAGCCCCAAGAGGAGCGCCATCTTGAGCGGCAACGTCGAGAACGAGAGGATCCCGTCGAGGCCGAGCTTGACGAGCTTGGCCAGCGAGTACTTGGAGCGGCCGCGGTGCCTTGCCGGCCGCTCGTAGGCAATCCCCTTCTGGCGCAGGCCGACCCAGCTCCGCATGCCCCGCAGGAACCGGGTCCGCTCCGGCATCGCCCGCAGTTGGTCCACCACCTCTCGATCGAGCAACGAGAAGTCGCCGCTGTCGAGCGGGATCTCGATGTCGGCGAGCAGGCGCAGCGCCCGGTAGAAGAGGTGATACACGCCGCGCTTCAGGGGCCCTTCCTCGAGCCGCAGGCGCCGTCCGAACACCACCTGGAAGCCCTGCCGCCACTCCTCCACGAACGATCGGATCAGCTCGGGGGGGTCCTGCAGGTCGGCGTCGATCAGCACCGCCGCGTCTCCCGAGCAATGGTCGAGCCCGGCGGCCAGCGCCGCCTGGTGGCCG
Organism: uncultured Acidobacteriota bacterium; assembly: GCA_964574335.1. Taxonomy (GTDB): domain Bacteria; phylum Acidobacteriota; class Vicinamibacteria; order Fen-336; family Fen-336; genus CAZNNH01. The sequence continues at coordinate 12,830 of CAZNNH010000011.1, forward strand.
AAGTTCCGGGTCAGCCGCAGCACCTTGATGCGGCCGTCCTGCGCCGCGGCCTGCCTGAGGTAGGCGAGCGACCCGTCCTGGCTCCCGTCGTCGACGAACAGGATCTCGGCCTCGCAGCCCAGCTCGGCCAGGGTCGCCTGCAGGCGGGCCAGGAAGTGCGGGAGGACCGTCTCCTCGTCGAGGACCGGCACGATGACCGAGAGCTTGTGTAGTGCCATGTGCTCCGGGACCGGTCGCGATGTTACTCCAGCTTCCGGACCACCCGGGCCGGGACCCCGGCCACCAGCGAGCGTTCCGGAACGTCGCGCGTGACCACGCTGCCGGCCCCCACGAACGCGCCCGCTCCGATTCTCACCCCCGAGAGTAGCGTCACGTTGGCGCCGACGAAGGCCCCGTGCCCGATCGCCACCGGCGCGGCGGTGGGCGGGAAACGCGCCTGCAGCGGATGGTCGCGGAATCCCACGTTCATGTGGGTCAGCACCAGCACCCGTTCCGCCAGAGTGACCCGGTCCGCGAGGTGGATCTCCTCGGCCAGGTCCAGCAGGCACTCGTCGCCCAGGAAGCACTCGTCGCCCACGTGGAGGCCGGCCAGGCCTCGGCGGTACAGGTTGAAGAAGCGGACGTCGTGAAGGACCGTCTCCGACCCGATGTGTGCGCCCAGGAGCCGCAGCCAGGCCGCCCGCAGCGGCGGAAACAGTGCCAGCCGATACGGCAGCATCAGCAGAGTGGTCAGGGCGAAACGGGTCGTCTTACGCCAGCCGATCTCCCGCAGCGCCTTCAGCATGTGGTCCGCGAGGAGGACGACGGGAGCTCGCGGTGGAAAGCCCAGAGCTTGCGGAAGTAGGCGAGCGAATCGCTTAGCCCGCTCACCTTCGAGGTCTTGTCGAAGCGCCGGATGTAGGCGCCCGGGACCTCGACGATTCGCAGGCCGTGGCGCAGCGAGCGCACCATGAACTCGGTGTCCCAGAACCAACCTGGATCGCGGATCTCGTCGAGCACGGGGAGCAGGCGGTCGCGCCGGAAGAACTTGTAGCCGGTCTCGGTGTCGTGGAGCGGGACGTGGAGCAGCCTTTGCACCAGCCAGGAGTAGCCGCGGCTCTGCAGGTAGCGGTCCAGTGAGCGGAGCTGGAACGCGTAGATGCGCCGCACCGTCGCCACGTCCGCTCCCCGCTCGATGGCTCGGACCAACGAGGGGATGTAGCGCGAGTGGACCTCGAGGTCGACGTCCAGGTAGCCGACGATGGGTCCCAGCGCGGCGCGGAAACCGTCGCTGACGGTGGCGCCCCGGCCCAGGTTCTGTTCGTGGAACAGCACCTGGATCTCGGTGTCCGGGTGGGCCTCTACCAACGACCGGATGATCTCGCGAGTGCGGTCGCGGCTGTGGTCGTCGACGAAGACGATCTCGAAGGGGCGGCCCAGCTCGCCCAGGGTGTCGAGGATCTCCGGGAAGCTCTGCCCGAGGACCTCTTCCTCGTTGTAGCAGGCAAGCACGACGCTCACCTCGGGGCAGCCATTCCGGCCACCGGGAGGGTCGGCTCGGCTCACGGCAGGGAGCTCCTCACCGCAGACACTACCCGCTGCACGTCGCTTTCCCGCATCTGGGCATGGAGCGGCAGCCGGAGCAGGCAACGCGCCACTCGCTCGGTGACCGGAAGGCTGGATCCGGCCGGGCCACCGAGCTTCCCACCCATCGACGACTCGTGAAGCGGGACGTAGTGGAAGGTGGCCAGGATCCCCGACGAGCGCAGGAGCTCCATGCACCGATCGCGGTCGGCCTCGGCGTCGAAGAGCAGGTGGAAGATGTGGTGGCTTGTGAGGCGGTCCGGCAGAGCCGCTGGCAGCCGCACCCGGTGGGCCTCGGCCCACTCGCCGAGCTCCTTGCGGTAGCGGGAGAAGAGTCCGGCCCGGCGCGCCTGGATCTCGTCGAGCTTGTCGAGCTGCGCGTCCAGGATCGCCGCCAGGACGTCCGAGAGCACGTAGCTGCTCCCCTCCATCACCCACGTGTACTTGTCGATCTCGCCGCGCAGGAACGCGGCGCGGTTGGTCCCCTTCTCCCGCATGATCTCAGCGTTGCGGATCAGTTCCTCGTCCTGCAGGGCCAACGCGCCTCCTTCCCCGCAGGTGATGTTCTTGGTCTCGTGGAAGCTGAAGCAGCCGGCGTCACCCAGGGTTCCGAGCGGGCGACCGGAAAGCCGGGCCCCCAGAGCGTGAGCCGCGTCCTCCACCACGCGAAGGCGATGCTGCCGGGCCAGTGCCAGCAGCCCGTCCATGTCGCAGGCCAGGCCGCCGTAGTGGACCGGGAGCAGGGCGACGGTGGCTGGGGAGATCCGCCGTTCGACGTCCCGAGGGTCGAGCCCGAGGGTAGTCTCCTCGATGTCCGCGAACACCGGACGGGCACCGACCCTGAGCACGGCGTTGGCGGTGGAGACGAACGTGAACGACGGGCAGATCACCTCGTCCCCCGTTCCGATCCCGAGCGCCAGCAGGGCCAGCTCCATGGCGTGGGTGCACGAGGTGGTCAGCAGCACCCGCCGGGCGCCGAGCAGCGCCGCCAGCCTCCGCTCGACCTGCCGGCCGAACGGTCCGTCACCGGAAAGCTGCGAAGCGAGCGCCTTTCGCACGCGATCGAGCTCGAGCTGGTCGATCCAGGGCGACGATAGCGGGATCTTGTCCATGGCCGCGGCGGTGGTGGCGCGAGTATGGTAGCGCAGATCTCGAGGCGGGCTGTGACTTGCCCGAGCCCGCTCGGCGACGCCGGCTCATACTATGATGGCACTGTCTTGTCCCTGCTGCGACTCGAAGTATCCTCCCCGCGGGACCGTCGGGTCTCCGCCGCGCTGGCGGCACTGGTGGCGCTGGTGGCCTTCCTGCCCTTTGCCCGCGGCGTCTTCCGTGGCGAGACCTTCTACTTCCGCGACCTCGGCCGGCAGTTCTTTCCCGAGCGCGCGTTCGTGCTCGAAGGGCTGCGGGTCGGGGAGCTGCGCTTCTGGAACCCGTTGGTGCACGAGGGGGAGCCGTTGCTGCTGCCTCCCGTCGCCTATCCCTTGGACTTGCTTCAGGTGCTCTCGCCCGGCCCGGCCGGGCTCACGTTGTCGCTCGCCCTCCACCTGCCGCTGGCAGCGCTCGGCTTCACGCTGCTGACACGGCGGCTGGGACTCTCTCCGCTGGCCGGGGCCGGGGGCGCCCTCGTCTATGCCCTCGGAGGCTTCGCGCTGTCGTCGGTCAACCTCTACCTCTACGTCCAGGCGTTGGCCTGGGCGCCTTTGGTGGTGCTCGCGCTTCGAGAGGCCGCCCTCGGCGGGCCCCGCGCCTGGGCCTTCGGCGGCCTCGTCACCGCCGTGGCGCTCTCCACCGGCGGCGTCGAAGTCGTGGCCCAGGCGATGCTGATGGCGGTGGTGATCGTGGCGGGGCGGGTGCCGGCCCGCTTCGGCCGGCTGGCTGTGGCGATCGTCCTGGGGGCGGCCTTGTGTGGTCCGACGCTGCTGGTGATGGGGGCCCAGCTCGGGGGCAGCGCTCGCGCCGCCGGCTTCTCGGTGCGTCAGGCGCTCGGCTTCTCGGTGCATCCGGTCACCCTGCTTCAAGTGGTGGTGGCAGGCCTGCTCGGCGACCCCGCCAACCTCGTCGATCGTTTCTGGGGGGTCCGCTTCTTCGAAGCGATGCCCTACTTCCTGAGCCTCTATCTGGGCTGTCTCGCGCTGGCGTTCGCCGTTCTCGGGTTGCGCTTCGCTCCCCGCCTCGGGGCCCGCATCGCGCTGCTCGTGGGGCTTGCCCTCCTGGTCTCGCTCGGTCGGTACGCCCGGCTGGACCTCCTGATCGAGGCGGTGCCGGCCTTCAGGGCCTTCCGCTACCCGGCCAAGGCCTTCTTCACCGTCCACCTCGGGGTGGCGCTCCTGGCCGCCCTGGGCGTCCACGCCCTGGGCCAGCCGGGGCGCCGTGCCTGGTCTTGGCTGACCGTGACCGCCGGCGCGGCCGGGGGGCTGCTGGTTGCCGCCCCGCTGTTGCCCCGCCTGTTGCCGGCGACCACCTCTCGGCTCCTGCAGGTGCTGGTGGCCGACTTCTCCGCTCCGGCCCGATACCAGCAGGCCCGCTTCGTGCTCTGGGACGCCTTCATGGGCGGTCTGCTGGCGGCAGCAGGCGGCCTGATCGCCGCGCTGGTCCTGACGCGGAAGCTCAAGCCCCAGCTCGGGGGCCTGGCGGTGGTTTCGCTCCTGGCGATCGACCTGCTGCGGGCCGGCGCCGGTCTCAACCCCACTGCCCGGCCGTCGTTTTTCGACCTCTCCCCCGAGATGGCCGGAGCGACGAGACGGCTGCGCCAGGAGGGAGGGCGGGTCTTCTCCTGCGATCCGGAGCTGGGCGAGGCCTACTGGCAGGCCCGCCGGCGCTACCCGGGCAGCGCCGAGGTCTGGACCAGCGCCGTCCTCATGGAGACCCTCACTCCGTACTTCAACCTGCCGTACCACGTCTCGACCGCGTACGGCCGCGACCTCAAGATGGTGATCCCGGAGCACCGCATCCTGCCCCCCAAGCTGGCGGGCTGCAAGGATTTTGCAGCCATCGCCGAGGGCCTGCGAGAGGCCGGCGTCGCCCACGTGGTGAGCCTCGACCCCCTCAAGCACGAGCGCCTCCGGCTCCGGGAAGTTCTCGAACCCAGGCGCCTGGCCCCGGTCGCGATCTACGTCTACGACCTGGACCAGCCGCTGCCGCTCCGTTTCGTGGCCAGCCAGGTGGTGCCGGTCGCCGACCGCGATTCCGCCGAGCGTGTGGCCGCCCAACCCGGCTTCCAAGAGGCGGGCTCCGTCGCGGTCGAGGCCGGGCTCGAGATCGCTCCGGGCGTGAGAGGCAGCGTCGAGGCTTCGAGCGAGCGCTCCGGACGGATCGAGCTTCAGGTGGAGTCCGATGGTGAGAGCGTGGTGGTGCTGCGCGAGGCCTACGCCCCGGGCTGGCGGGCGTTCGTGGACGGTCGGGAGGTCCCGCTGCTGCGGGCCGACGGTCGCCACCGGGCGGTGGCCATCCCCGCCGGCCGGAGCCACGTCGTGCTGAGCTACTGGCCGCCCGGGCTCGTCGGTGGCCTGGTCGGGCTGGCGCTGGGAGGTGTGGCCGTCGTCCTTCTGTGGCGGCGCGGTGACCCCCGGAAGGGTTGAGGCGGCCCGGCACCGGACCTGCGCTCGCCGGCCCGGGCGCCGCGAGATCGGAGGGCCGCCCAGGCGTGCTGCCGGGACCGCGAAGGCGGTTCGGTCCGGCTCGTGCTTGACACTCGTCCGCCACCCGCGGTAGCATCCCCAGACGTAACTATCAGAGAATGCTAGACCTGTTGGGTCGCCAGTGCTTCGTCTGAGCCAACCTCCAGCCGCCGTGGGACGCGCCCCGGGGCCCGGCGACGGCCGGGATCCGGGCACCGAGGCGTCCCTCTGCTAGGCCCCGATCGAGAAGGACGATGCCCGTCAAGCTAGGTGAGCTGCTGCTCAAGGAGAACATGGTCACCCCCGAGCAGCTCCAAGAGGCTCTCGCCCACCAGAAGGCCAACGGGGGGAAGCTCGGAAGGGCGTTCGTGGTCCTCGGCTACGTGCGCGACGAGGAGATCACCAGCCTGCTCTCAAGGCAGTACGGGGTCCCTTCGATCAACCTCGACCACTTCGAGGTCGACCCCGCGATCATCAAGATCATCCCCTCGGAGACCTGCCGCAAGTACCAGATCCTGCCGCTGTCCCGATCGGGGGCCACCCTCACCATCGCCATGGCCGATCCCACCAACGTCTTCGCCATGGACGACATCAAGTTCATGACGGGGTACAACGTGGAGCCGGTGGTGGCCTCCGAGGCGTCACTCGAGGACGCGATCGAGAAGTACTACGGGTCGACCCGCTCCCTGCAGCTCAAGCAGGACATCGCGATGGGCGGCAGCGGTCTCGGCCTCGGCGCGGCCCCGAGCCTCAAGGAGATGATGGACGGGCCGGGGCTGACCCTCGACGACATGGCTTCCGTCGGGCTCTCCGAGGTGGACATCGACGCCATCGGCGAAGAAGAGGCCGACGTCGAGCAGGTCTCCACCGAGGACGACGAGATCGACCTGGCCGGCCTGGCCCGCTCCTCCGAGGCGGCGCCGGTGATCAAGCTGGCCAACGTGCTGCTCGTCGACTCCCTCAAGCGGGGCGCCTCTGACATCCACATCGAGCCCTACGAGAAGGAGTTCCGGGTCAGGTTCCGGATCGACGGCCTGCTCTACAACGTGATGGCGCTGCCGATGCGGCTGCGGGACCCGCTCACCTCGCGCATCAAGATCATGGCCAAGCTGGACATCTCGGAGAAGCGGCTCCCCCAGGACGGCCGGATCAAGATCCGTCTGAAGGTCGAGGACCGCAGCCGCGACGTGGACTTCCGGGTCTCCAGCCTGCCCACCCTGTGGGGTGAGAAGATCGTGATGCGGCTGCTCGACAAGTCGAAGCTGATGCTGGACATGACCAAGCTCGGCTTCGAGGTGGAGTCGCTCGAGAAGTTCAAGCGGGCGATCGCCAAGCCGTATGGGATCGTGCTGGTCACCGGGCCCACCGGGTCGGGCAAGACCAACACCCTCTACTCCGCGATCGCCTCTCTGAACAAGCCGGACACCAACATCATGACCGCCGAGGACCCGGTGGAGTTCAACCTGGCGGGGATCAACCAGGTCCAGATCCGCGACAACATCGGCCTCAACTTCGCGGCGGCGCTGCGCTCCTTCCTGCGTCAAGACCCCAACACCATCCTGGTGGGCGAGATCCGAGACTACGAGACGGCCGAGATCGCGGTCAAGGCGGCGCTGACCGGACACCTGGTGCTCTCGACGCTGCACACCAACGACGCCCCCTCGACCATCTCGCGGCTGGTGAACATGGGGATCGAGCCGTTCCTGGTGGGGACGGCGGTGAACCTGATCCAGGCCCAGCGGCTGATCCGGCGCATCTGCAACTCCTGCAAGGAGGAGGTCCACGACGTTCCGCAGCAGACCCTCCTTGAGGTGGGCTTCGCCCCCGAGGAAAGCGCCGGCCTCAAGCTGTACAAAGGGCGCGGCTGCGGCGCCTGCAACGGCACCGGCTACAAGGGCCGGGTGGGCCTGTACGAGGTGATGGAGATCAGCGAGGGGATCCGCGACCTGATCATGGTCGGGGCCACCTCGGTCGAGCTCAAGAGGAAGGCGATAGAGGAGGGGATGCTCACCTTGCGCCAGAGCGGGCTGGAGAAGATCAAGCAGGGCATCACCACGATCGAGGAAGTCCTCAGGGAAACCGTGCTCTAGGAGGTGGGAACTTGGCCGTCAGCCTTCACCAGCTTCTCAAGACCATGACCGAGATGGGGGGCAGTGACCTCCACATCACCACCAACTCGGCCCCCCAGATCCGCGTCGACGGGAAGCTCCGGCCGCTCGACATCCCGCCGATGACCGCGGTGGACACCAAGCAGCTCGCCTACAGCGTGCTGACTGACGCCCAGAAGCACCGCTTCGAGGAGAACCTGGAGCTCGACTTCAGCTTCGGCATCAAGGGGCTGGCGCGCTTCCGCGCCAACGTGTTCATGCAGCGCGGCGCCGTGGCGGCGGTGTACCGGACCATCCCGTACGAGATCAAGACCTTCAAGGACCTGGGGCTGCCCCCGGTGATCGCCCAGGTCTGCGAGAAGCCGCGCGGGCTGGTGCTGGTGACCGGCCCCACCGGCTCCGGCAAGTCCACCACCCTGGCGGCGATGCTGGACAAGATCAACAACGAGCGGCACGAGCACATGATCACCGTAGAGGACCCGATCGAGTACCTCCACCAGCACAAGAAGTGCCTGGTCAACCAGCGCGAGCTCCACGCCGACACCCACTCGTTCTCCAACGCCCTGCGGGCCGCCCTCCGTGAGGATCCCGACGTGGTGCTGATCGGTGAGATGCGCGACCTGGAGACCATCGAGGCGGCGCTGCGGATCGCCGAGACCGGACACCTCACCTTCGGGACCCTGCACACCAACTCGGCGGCCCAGACCATCAACCGCATCATCGACGTCTTCCCCGCCCACCAGCAGGCCCAGATCCGGGCCCAGCTTTCGCTGGTGGTCGAGGGGATCATGTGCCAGGCGCTCCTGCCCAAGGCCAGTGGCAGCGGCCGCTGCCTGTCGATGGAGATCATGATTCCCAACTCGGCGATCCGGAACCTGATCCGGGAGGACAAGGTCCACCAGATCTACTCGACGATGCAGACCGGGCAGGAGAAGTTCGGGATGCAGACGTTCAACCAGAGCCTGGCCGACCTCTACTTCCGGAAGCAGATCACGCTGCAGACCGCGTTGCAGCGCAGCTCGCTTCCCGACGAGCTGCAGGAGATGATCAACCGTGGCGCCGGCCTGGCCACGCCACAGGGTGGCCGGCCCGGGGCGCCGGCGCGGCCGCCTTATCGGCGGTAGCCTCAGGATAGGAGGATCCCATGCCTGCTTCCGTCTCCGCCGCGAAGAGCTCGGCCGCCGCCAAGCCCAAGGCCAAAGCCGCCGTCAAGGTCGCGGGCTCGGTAAAAGCAAAGGACCTCGCCATCTTCACCCGCCAGTTCTCGGTCATGATCGACGCTGGCCTCCCGCTGGTCCAGTGCCTGGAGATCCTGGGGGCGTCCAACGACAACAAGACGTTCGCCAAGATTCTCACCATGACCCGGCAGGACGTCGAGAGCGGCGCCAGCCTGGCCGACGCCATGCGCAAGCACCCCAAGGCCTTCGACGAGCTGTTCTGCAACATGATCGCGGCCGGCGAAGCCGGCGGTATCCTCGACACCATCCTCAAGCGGCTGGCCACCTACATCGAGAAGGCGGTCAAGCTGCAGGCCCAGGTGACGGGCGCGATGGTCTATCCGGTGGCGGTGATCTGCATCGCCGGCCTGGTGATCGCGATCATCCTGTGGAAGGTGATCCCGACCTTCGCCCAGATGTTCTCCGGCCTGGGTGCCGACCTGCCGCTGCCCACCAAGATCGTCATCTGGCTGTCGAACTGGTTCGTCCGCACCCTTCCCTTCCTCGTCGTCGGGATCGTGGTCGGCTGGTTCGCCTTCAAGCGCTACTACGCCACCTACGGGGGGCGCCGGGTGGTGGACAAGACGATGCTGAGGATGCCGGTGATGGGCATCCTGTTCCAGAAGATCGCGGTGGCCAAGTTCTGCCGGACCCTCTCCACCTTGATCGCGTCGGGCGTGCCGATCCTGGACGGGCTCGAGATCACCGCCAAGACCGCCGGCAACGCCATCATCGAGGACGCCATCATGGCGGTCCGGAGAGCGGTGGAGGGCGGCTTGACCGTGGCCCAGCCCCTCAAGGAATCCGGCATCTTCCCGCCGATGGTGGTGCAGATGATCGGCGTGGGCGAGCAGACCGGCGCCATGGACGCCATGCTCTCCAAGATCGCCGACTTCTACGAGGAAGAGGTGGATCAGGCGGTGGCCAACCTGCTGACCCTGATGGAGCCGCTGATGATCCTGTTCCTGGGGGGCACCGTCGGCGGCATCGTGATCGCGATGTACATGCCGCTGTTCGCGATGATCAGCCAGCTCAGCTAGGGTCGGCCGTGATGTCCTCCGCGCCCGTTGCCGACGAGATCGGCACAGGCACGAGCCTGGAGCGCCTCAAGCACCTGATGGGCTTCAGGCTGGTGATCGTCACCACCCTGCTGCTGACGGCCGCCTCGGTGGAGGCGGTCTCCCACGACCTGCTCGAGGTCAACCCGCTCTACATCCTGATCGGGGTGACCTATGCGATGACGGTGCTGCACGCCGTCGGGCTGGCGCTCCTGCCCTATCGGGTGCAGGTCTACGCCCAGGTCATCGGCGATCTGCTCATGATCACCGGCCTCGTCTACCTCACCGGCGGCATCCGAACCGGGTTCATCTTGCTGTATCCCCTCTCCACCCTCTCCGGCAGCGTGCTGCTCCACCGTGGCCGGGGGATCTCTTTCGCCGTCCTGGCCACCGCCTTCTATGCCTCGTTGCTGTCCCTGGTGCGCCTGGAGAAGGTCCCGCCTCAGGGGCTGTCCGATGTCCTCATCCTCTCCTCCCAGCACCTTCTCTACTCGGTCTTCGTCACCGGCGTGATCTGCGCGGTGGTGGCGATGACGGGCTCCTACCTCTCCCAGCGGCTCTCCACGGTGGGCGAGCGCCTGGAGCAGGCCTCGGAGCAGGTGGCCGACCTGCAGGAGTTCAACCGGCTGGTGGTGGAGAGCATGCAGAGCGGCCTGGTGATCAGCGACGCCACCGGACGTGTCCGCTCGATCAACGAGTTCGGGGCACGGCTGCTGGACCTGCCGCAGGAGCGGGCGCGGGGCCGACAGCTCGAGGAGGTGTTCGGACCGGGGCTCCTCGATGCCCGTGGGCTCGAGCTGCGGGTCTCGGTTCGCGACCTGGCCCGGCTGGAGACCACCTACCGCAGGCCGGACGGGACCGACCTCGAGCTGGGTATCTCGCTGTCGCGCCTGGCCACCACCGGCGATCCTGGCTTCCTGCTGGTCTTCCAGGACCTGACCCGTATCAAGAGCCTGGAGGAAGAGGTCCGCCTGAAGGAGAAGCTTGCCGCGGTGGGCGAGGTGGCGGCACACCTGGCCCACGAGATCCGCAACCCGCTGGGATCGATCAGCGGCTCGGCCCAGGTCCTGATGTCCGAGCCGGGCCTCTCGACCAGTCAGGAGCGGCTGCTGGCCATCATCAGGAAGGAGTCGCGGCGGCTCTCCGATACCCTCGATCAACTGCTGATGCAGGCGCGCTCGCCCTCGCCGCGACTGCGCCCTCTCGACCTGGGGCCGGTGGTGGCAGAGGCGGTGACGCTGCTACGCAACGCTCCCGAGGTGGGCCCTCGGCACACGGTGAAGGCCGACAGCGATGGCGGTACCCACCTCTGCATGGCCGACCGCGACCAGGTGCTGCAGGTCTTCTGGAACCTGGCCCGCAACGGCTTGGAGGCGATGCCGGGGGGCGGTACCCTGCAGGTCGGGTTGCGTAGTACGTCGACCGAGGTGGTGCTGTCGGTTCGCGACCAGGGGCGCGGGATGGGGAGCGAGGAGCAGCGGCAGGTCTTCGAGCCCTTCCACAGCGGGTCCTCCATCGGGCTCGGGCTCGGCCTGGCCATCGTCTACCGCATCGTCAAGGCACACGCGGGCGACATCGATGTTCGCAGCGTCAGGGGAGAGGGAACCGAGGTCGAGGTGCGGCTGCCGGCGGTCTCGGCCGCGGTTCCCGCATGAGCCAGCGTCGCGGCTCAAGGTAAGATCCTCCTCCGAACATGCGCAGCCACGGCCAGCAGCCGGCGGGGCCACCCGAGGTTCGCCTTCGGGAGTTGCTGGTGACCGGAAGCGCCCTCGGCGCCACTGTCATCGGCCTGTTCCCCGATGTGGTCTTCGGTGGGCGGGTCTTCTTCGTGCGGGACATCCATTCCTACTGGCTCCCGATCATCGAGGCCTTCGTCCGATGCATCGCCGAAGGGGCGTGGCCGTTGTGGAATCCCTGGGTCGGCTTCGGGACCCCGCTGCTGGCGGACCCCAACCTGCAGCTCGCCTACCCGCCGACCTGGCTGAACCTGATCCTGCGGCCGGCCGAGTACTACGCGCTCTTCGTTCTCGGCCACTGCCTGGCGACCGGCATCGGCGCCCACCTGCTGGCCCGGCGGCTCGGCCTCGGTCGCCTGGCGGCCTTCCTGGTGGGGGCATGCTGGTGTGCCAGCGGCCCCTTCCTGTCGGCGGCCAGCCTCTTTCATCACTTCGCGAGCGCGGCGTGGCTGCCGTGGGTGCTGTGGGCGCTGGAGGGGGCGCTCTGGCGGCGAACCACGAGCTCCATCCTCCTGTTCGGCGGCCTGGCGGCCGGGCAGCTCCTCGCCGGCTCGGCGGACCTGGCCTTCATGACCGCCTTGATCGTGGCGGTCCGGCTGCTGGCCTTCGTGATCGCGGGGAAGGAGACGCTCCGCGCCCGCGCCGGAAGGGCGGCTCGTGTGGGAGGGCTCGCCTTCGTCTTTGCGGTGCTCCTGTCGGCGGTGCAGTGGTGGCCCACCTTCGGCCAGGCGCAGGGTGGCGCCCGGATGCGGCTCGCCCAGGACGCTCAGCTCTACTGGTCGGTCCATCCACTCTCGCTCGTCGACGTGGTGGTGCCGCGGCTCCTGGAGCGGCTCCCGATCGACCAGGGGCTTCGCCTGCGCCTGTTCGAAGGGCGCGAGCCTCTGCTCGTCTCCCTGTACCTGGGCTTCCCGCTCTTGGCTCTGGGCGGGATCGGGGCGGTGGCGGGCCGATCCTCGACACCTCGTCTGGTGGCCGTCGGCGCAGGCCTCTTCGTGCTGGCGGCGCTCGGCCGCCACACGCCCCTCATGACTCACTTGGTCTATCTCCCCGTGTTCGGACTGTTCCGCTACCCCGGGAAGTGCATGCTCCCGGCGAGCTTCCTCTTCGCGCTGCTGGCCGGTTTCGGGCTCGAGCGGCTGGTGCGCCCCGAGGGCGGCAGCCGCGACGGTTCCGCGCGGCGGTCGATCGCGGCGCTGCTGGGCCTGGCTGCGGTCGGCTGCGCGGGGCTGGCCATCTGGGTCGGTGCCGAGCCGGGAAGGCTGGCGCCGCTCCTGGCGCCATCGACCGAAGGGTTGGCCCGGCCTTGGGTGCAGGGCGAGCTCTGGACCGCGGCCGGTCTGGCGGCGGCTGCCGCCGGGCTGCTGCTTGTCGGGCCGCGTCGAGGCGCTGCCTGGCCAGCGGTGGCGTTGGCGGTGCTCTGCATCGGTGACCTGGTGCTGGCGGGTCGCCCGGTCAACCCGCTGGCGCCCCGAGAGCTGCTCACCCACCGGCCTGCGGTGTTGGAAGCCGTCGACCCGTCGCTCCCCACGCCTCGCATCTTCGTGAAGGGCGACACGCTCGGCTGGCTGGCCAGCCAGCTCACCCGGGGACCGGCTGGCTGGCGCGTCGATTGGCGGCGGGCCCTCGGTGACATCGAGATGCTGCGGCCGCCCATCGGGGCCCGCTTCGGCATCAGCGGGAGCTACGACGGCGATTTCACCGGGATGGCCCCGCGGGCACAGTCGCTGATGACCGCCGCCGTGGCACGGGCGGACGGCGGCCCGGCCATGCTTCGGCTGCTGCGGCTCGGGAGCGTCGACTACGTGCTCACGCTGCACGAGACCCGGCTCCCTGGCCTGTCCGAGGTGGGGCGCTTCCCCTCGGTCTACACCGAGCCGATCCGGCTGCTGAGGGTCGAGGGAACGCTGGCCCGGAGCTACGTCGTGGGTCGGGCCCGGTTCGTTCGCGGACCGGCGGCGATCCGCGACCTGCTGGACCCCGGCTTCGATCCGCACGCCGAGGTGGTGCTGGACCGGGAGCCGCCTCCGTTCCCGGCGCCAACCGGCCGGGGTGGCACCTCGTGGATCACCCATCGCAGCCCCGACGGAATCGACGTGGAGGTGGAGAGCGATGGCCCCGGCTACCTGATCGTGACCGAGGCCCGCCACCGGGGGTGGCAGGCGACGGTGGACGGGCGGCCCGCACCGATCATCGTGGCCAACCTGCTGTTTCGATGCGTCGAGCTTCCCGCCGGACGACACCAGGTGCGCTTCCGCTACCGTCCCCGGTTGGTGGCCTGGGGTGCGGCCGCCTCCCTGCTGGCGATCGTCGTGGGCTTGTCGGTCTGGAGGCTGGAGAGGCGGCAGGTCGCTGCGGGGGTTGATCCGAGCCGGGGTCTCTCCTAGCATGGCTCCCGCTGGGGAGGTCGGTGGGTGAGGAGCACGCTGCGGATCCTGGTGGTCGACGACGAGCCCTCGATGCAGGAGATGCTCGGCATCATGCTGCGGCGAGAGGGGTACGACGTCACGGTGGTGGGCAGTCGCGCCGAGGCGGCCCGGGCGCTGGCACAGGGGCCGGCGCACATGGTCATCACCGACATCAAGCTCCCCGACGGAGACGGGCTCGAGATCCTGCGCCACGTGCGCTCGGCGGCTCCCGAGACCAGCGTGATCGTGATGACGGCCTACGGCTCGGCGCAGACCGCCGTGGCGGCTCTCAAGATGGGGGCCTACGACTACCTGATCAAGCCGTTCGACATCGACGAGCTCAAGATCGTGGTCCGCAACGCCTTGGAGAAGCAGCGGCTGGAGGCCGAGAACCTGCTGCTGAAGGCCGAGTTCAGGAGCCAGCACGCCCTCGACCGGATCATCGGCGTCTCGGCCGCGATGGCGGGGGTCTTCTCTCTGGTGCGGACCGTGGCCCCGACCGTCTCCACCGTCCTCCTGAGCGGCGAAAGCGGCACCGGCAAGGAGCTGGTGGCCAAGGCCATCCATGCCTTGTCGCCACGGAAAGACGGGCCGTTCATCTCCGTCAACTGCGGGGCGCTGACCGAGACGTTGCTGGAGAGCGAGCTGTTCGGGCACATGAAGGGCGCGTTCACCGACGCCTACCAGAGCCGACGAGGGCTCTTCGAGGCGGCCAACCGGGGTACCCTGATGCTCGACGAGATCGGCGAGACCAGCCCGGCGATGCAGGTCAAGCTGTTGCGGGCGCTGCAGGAGCGGAAGGTGCGTCGGGTGGGGGGGACCGACGAGGTCAATGTCGACGTTCGGGTGATCGCAGCCACCAACCAGCCGCTCGAGGACTTGGTCCGAAGTGGTCGTTTCCGTGAGGACCTCTTCTACCGCATCAACGTGATCCCGATACGGATCCCACCCCTTCGTGAGCGTCGCGAGGACGTGCCGCTCCTCGCCGAGCACTTCCTCAAGCGGGTCAGCCAGGAGATGGGCAAGCAGGTGCAGCGGATCTCGGCCGACGCCATGTTGCGCCTGACCAACCATAGCTGGCCGGGGAACGTGCGCGAGCTCGAGAACGTGATCGAGCGCGCGGTGGCGCTGGAGACGACGCCCGCCGTCCTGGGCGAGCGGCTGCCGGAGACGGTCGGACGGGCCCACGGACAGCAGCGCCGATCGGTCGCGCTCGGGGGAGGCTTCGTCCTCGGGGACCACCTCGATCGGGTGGAGAAGGACCTGGTCTGCAGCGCCCTGGCCGAGTCTGGCGGGAGCCAGAAGGACGCGGCGCGCCTCCTGGGGATCACGCCGCGCTCGCTACGGTACCTGGCCCGCAAGCACGGTCTCCACGCGGGGAGCGACAACCGTTGACGTGGTGACAAAAAGTGTCACCCGCGGCCCTTCTGGTGGAGACAGGCAAGGGCAGGGGTTCCAATGACTTGGACGGCGGGGGCCCTGGAACCGTTCTTGCACGGAGGGGACTCGACAATCGATTGTCACTGAAAGGAGTCTCAATGAAGGACCAGAAAGGCTTCACCCTGATCGAGCTGCTGATCGTGGTGGCGATCATCGGCATCATCGCCGCCATCGCCATCCCGAGCCTGTTGCGGGCGCGCGTGTCGGCCAACGAGTCGACGGGTATTGGCGACACCCGGACCGTGATCTCGGGCGAGGCGGCGTTCGAGGGGTCTGTCGGGAAATATGGCCAGCTGACCTGCCTGCTCACGCCGTCGAACGCTGCCTGCTCGCCCGGCTACCCGAGCACCGCGCCGACGTTCCTGGACGAGGCGATCGCGAACCTGGTGCAGAAGACCGGCTATGCCCGCAGCTTCCAGCCCGGCCTTCCCAGCACCGGCCTGATGGCGCCGAACGGCATCGCCACCTACTGCTACGACGCCACGCCCATCACCGTCGGCCAGACCGGCGTGCGTGCGTTCGGCGGAGACCAGTCCGGCCGCATCTGCATGGCACCCGACGGCAACTCGATCTGCAACACCGCGTCCTTGCCGATCGGCTGCACCGTTCTCGGCCAGTAGTCACCGTCTAGCGAGTCACCGTGGACAAGGGGGGGGCGTCTCGCCCCCCTTGTCTCGGCTCGAAGCGACCAGCAAAGGGGGCTTCGTGAAGGGCAGAGCCGGCTTCACTCTGATCGAGCTACTGATCGTGGTGGCGATCATCGGCATCATCGCTGCCATCGCCATCCCGAGCCTGTTGCGGGCGCGGGTCTCCGCCAACGAGGCGGCCACTCTGGGCGACGCCCGCACCGTGATCTCCGCCGAGGTCGCCTACCATAGCGCCACCAACGGCTACGGGCGGATCTCTTGCCTGCAGACGCCCTCCGATCCCAACTGCATCGTGGGCTACGGCCTGACATCGCCGACGTTCCTCGACGAGTCGGTGACCAACCTGGTGTCGAAGAACGGCTACGCCCGGAGCTTCCAGCCCGGCCTTCCCGCCACCGGCCTGATGGCGCCGAACGGCATCGCCACCTACTGCTACGACGCCACGCCCATCACCGTCGGCCAGACCGGCGTGCGTGCGTTCGGCGGAGACCAGTCCGGCCGCATCTGCATGGCACCCGACGGCAACTCGATCTGCGCCGCCGCGTCGCTTCCCGTCGGCTGTACCGTCCTCGGCCGCTAGCGCCTTCCCTCGCCACCCAGGCGGCACCTGGCCGCGCCCCGGCTTCCCGGCCCGCTTCTTGAGGGCGGTGAGGGTTCTTGGCTACAATAGCAGAGTGTCCATGGGTGACCGGAGCTCGGAGGCGCTGGCAATTCGGATCGATGGGCTTGCCAAGTCCTACCGCGTGGGCTTCCTGCACCGGGGCCGCCGGCGGGTCCTGAAGGGGATCAGCTTCAGCGTACCTCGCAACGAGGTCTTCGGCTACCTCGGGCCCAACGGCTCCGGCAAGACCACCACGCTCAAGGTGGTGATGGGCCTGCTGTCCCCCGATTCCGGGACCGTCTCCGTCCTCGGCTGCCCCCATGGGGACCGATCCTGGCGGTATCGGGTGGGCTTCCTGGCCGAGCACCCCTACTTCTACGACTACCTCACCGCACGCGAGTCGCTCGACTACATGGGCCGGCTGTTCGGTCTCGGGGCGCGGGAAAGGCGAGAGCGGAGCGAGACGCTGCTCGACAAGCTCGGGCTCTCGGAGTGGGCGGACACCGCGCTGCGTCGCTATTCCAAGGGGATGGTGCAGCGCTTCGGCGTCGCCCAGGCTCTGCTCAATGACCCGGAGCTGCTGTTCCTCGACGAGCCGATGTCCGGCCTGGACCCGTTGGGTCGGCACCTGGTGCGCGACTTGATTCGAGACCTCCGGGCGCGTGGCAAGACCATCCTCTTCTCCACCCACATCCTTCAGGACGCCGAGACGCTGTGTGACAGCGTGGCGGTCCTGCGGGGCGGCGAGGTGGTGCGGTCGGGGCGTCTGTCCGAGATCCTGACCTTGGACGTGAAACACATGGAGGTGCTGGTCGCCGGCCTCGACGAGGCCGCCGTCGCCGGCTTCCCGCAAGGCGTCGCGTCGCGGACCCCGATCGGCGATCGCTGGCGTCTGAAGGTCGACGAGCCGGCGCTGGGCGCGGTGATCACCGCCACCGAGAGGGGCGGGGGACGGGTGCTTTCGGTGCAGCCGGTCCGCCAATCGCTCGAGGAGTACTTCGTCCGGGAGTTCGGTGGCCCGGCCGGGAGGGGAGCTTGGGTCGCGGAAGCCTGAGCCGGATCGGCGCCGTCGCTGCCAACACCTTTCGCGAGACGGTCCGCGAGCGGGTGCTCTACAACCTGGTGTTTTTCGCCATCCTGATGATCCTCTCCGGCGTCCTGCTCGGCCAGCTCTCGATCCGCCAGGACGAGAAGATCATCAAGGACGTCGGCTTCGCCGCCATGGACGTATTCGGTCTCCTGATCGCGCTCTTCATCGGCGTCGGCCTGGTCAACAAGGAGATCGAGCGCCGCTCCCTCTACCCGCTGCTGTCGAAGCCGCTCGATCGTGGCGAGTTCCTGGTCGGCAAGTTCGTCGGCCTGAGCCTGACGCTTCTGGTCAACATCGCCCTGATGACGCTCGGTCTCTACCTGACCCTGCTGGCCACCGGGCGGCAGGTCAGCCCGAGCCTGCTGGAGGCGATCTACCCGATCTACCTGGGGCTGCTGCTGGTGGTGGCGTTGGCGCTTCTGTTCTCGACCCTCACCTCGGCGCCGCTGGCCGCGATCTTCACCTTCGGTCTGGCCCTGGCCGGACGTTATTCCGACGTGATCAAGCACATGCGTGAGGTGGCGCCCGGAACGCCCGACTGGCTGGTGGCGTTCCTCTACTACGCGATCCCCAACTTCCGCAACTTCGACTTCAAGGACAAGGTGGCCTACGGCGACCCGGTCGCCCCGGCGACGCTGCTGTGGGTCACCGCCTATGCCGCGGCGTACATCGCGGTGGCGCTCGGCGCCGCCCTGCTGGCCTTTCGCTCCAAGGAGCTCCAGTGAGCTGGGGCCGTCGCTACGCCTTCCTGCTGGTTCTTCCGCTGGTTCCGTGGCTGCAGCTCCGCGTCGACCGGTCGCTGGGGGAGTTCCGGGCTCAGCACGAGGTGCTCTACCTCTGGTCCGGCGAGCAGGTGAAGCGGATGTTCCCGGGCCTCGAGGGGATCGCCGCCGACGTCTACTGGCTGCGCACGGTCCAGTACTTCGGCCGTGAGCGCGTCTTCGGGAACACGGAGAGCTACGACCTGCTCGAGCCGCTGCTCGACATCACGGTGACCCTGGACCCGCGGCTCGAGATCGCCTACCGGTACGGTTCGATCTTCCTGTGCGAGCCGTACCCGGTGGGCGCCGGGATGCCCGAGAAGGGGGTCGAGCTCTTGGAGCGGGCGATCCAGCGCTGGCCCCGGTCCTGGGAGCTGCGCAAGGAGCTCGGCTACTACACCTACCTGTTCCTCCACGACGTGGACAAGGCCCGCGACATCCTGCTCGAGGGGTCCAAGCTGCCCGGCGCCCCCTACTGGCTGGCCGGCATGGCCGGTCTGATGCTGACCCGCAGCGGCGAGCGGGCGATGGCGCGCCAGATCTGGCAGGACATGTACGACCACGCCACCTTCGACCTGGTGAGGTGGAACGCCGAGCAGAACCTGCAGCGCCTCGATGCGCTCGACATGACCGACGCGCTCGAGAGGGTGGTGAACCGGTTCAAGAGCCAGCGCGGGAGGTTCCCCGACACGCTGCAGGAGCTGGTGCGGTCGGGGCTGCTGCCCGCGGTGCCCAAGGACCCGACGGGGGTAGCGTTCGCGTACCGTTCGAGCAACGGCGACGTCTCGATCCAACCTGGGTCGACGCTCTACATGCCGGACATGTCCGGAGCGAAGCCATGAAGAGGACCCTTCTCGGGCTCTGCCTGGCGACGGTTGCCGGCTTCGCGGCCCCGGCCCCCCGGACCAAACCGACTCCCCCCCCGGTGCTCTCACCCGGCGACACGGTCCCGCCCTTCGAAGCCGAAGGCCTGGACGGCAAGACCCATTCGGTCACCTTCCCGGCCGGCACCGACACCGTGCTGCTCTTTTTCATGAGCTCGTGCCCGGCTTGCCACAGGATGATCCCGGAGTGGAACCGGGAGTACGAGAAACGACCTGCGAAGCTGCAGGTGATCGGCGTGCTGATGGACCAGGAGCCGCCCGGGTTCTTCATGGCGATGCCGATCTCCTTCCCGGTCCTGCGCTCACCCGGTCGCGCCCTGACGCAGGGGAAGTACAAGGTCCACCGGGTGCCCATGACCCTCCGGGTGGCGTCGGGCGGCGTCGTCGACGGGGTCGGGCAGGGCCAGCTCGACGGCATCCGTCTCGGAGAGCTGTTCCGTCCCGGAGGCTCCGGGAGCCAGGCCCCGTAGCGGCGACGGGCGCCAGGGGCGCGTCTTCGGGTGCCGGTCCTGGGGTTTCACCGTTCCACGGCTCAGCCGCCGGGGAGCGTCAGCCGAGCCGCTCCCAGACCGCGAGGGCCCGCATCCCCAGCCAGCCGGCGGCGAAGCCCGTGGCCCGGTCGAGCCAGAGGAGTGGGCGGACCAGCCGCCGCGGCAGCAGGCACGCGGGCTGGAAGCCGAGGCTCAGAAGGTAGGCGAAGCTGTTCTCGGGTCGCACCCTTGGCGGGGAGAGGCCCAGGTCGGCCCAGGTCTCATGGGAGGTCAGGCTGATCAGCCGACGGAGCACCGCCGCGTCCCCATCGAAGGCGTCCTTGCCCTGGGCGCCGGCGAAGGGCTCGGCGGGATCGAGATCCAGACGACAGCCCTCCTCGTGGAGCCACCGGTACACCGGGAACGAGAGCGGCGTGACCCACGGCTCGACCACGGCCAGGCGCCCGCCGGCCCCGAGGATTCGGCTGGCCTCACCCAGGAAGTCCAGGGGACGGGCCAGGTGGTGGATGACGTCGAGCCCCAGGATCGTGTCGACGCTACCGGTGCGAAACGGGAGGTGGCCGGCGTCGGCGGCGAGGTGGTTCCACGGCGTCGCGATCAGGTCGGTAGCCGTCCAGCGCAGCTCGGGTCGGCGCTCCCGTGCGAAGCCAGCCAAGAGGCCGGGGCCGGCCCCCACCTCCACCACGCGGCCTCGGGCCTGGTCGAGCAGCTCCCCGAACCAGACCTGGTAGACCTCCCGCAGCACCGGCTTCCGCTGCCAGACCTGCCGGTGGGTAAGGAGCCGCTCCCGGCTCATGAACGTGTCCTCCTCGCCGAGATCCACCCCGCGACCCCCAGGAGAAGCAGCGCCAGGAGCGAGATGGAACCGCCGAGCCTCAGGGGTGTCGGGCGGTAGACCAGCTCGAGGACGTGCTCGCCGGCTGGCACCGGGATGGCCCGAAAGGCCAGGTTGGCTCGCAGGACCCTCGCCGGGCGACCGTCGACCGTGGCGTGCCAGCCCGGGTCGTAGGCTTCGACCAGGACCACGAAGCCGTCGTGGCTCAGTCGAGCCTCGAGCCTCATCCGGTCGGCGCCGAGCCAGACGATCCGGCTCTTGCCTTCGAAGCCCGGCGCCGGCCGGGACTCGGCGCCGCTCGTCAGCACCACCTCTCTGGCCAGGTCGAAGTGCCAGCTCAGCAGCGTCTCGACGGCCTGGCGGCCGTCGGCGACGCGGACGCCGCTCACCGCGTAGGTGCGCGGCAACGGCTCTTCGACCCGGTAGATCCGGATCGGGTCGACGAACATGCCGGGGAAGGTGGAGACGGGCGCGAGACCCGGGTTGGTCAGCTCGTGCAGCGACACCACGTGGGTCACCGCGGCGGCGCGAAGCAGCCGTGAGAACACCGGCGTCTCCTCCAGGTCGAGCGCGGCGCGGGTCAGCTCCCGTAGGTAGGGTGGGAAGAGGCCGCGCGCATCCTTCTCGAAGCTCCCTTCGATCCCCCAGCCCCCGGCCACCGGCGGCACGGCCAGCATTCGCATCGCCAACGCGCCGGACACCCGCACCGGCCAATCGGGAAGGTGGCGGGCGAGCTGGTAGGGGTTTCGTCGGCCGAGCAGCCGCTCGGGTTTCCCCGCTACGTCGTAGTCGATGACGTGCAGCCGGCAAAGGGGGGTGCGACGGACCACCTCGATGTAAGGGGGGCGATAGGTCAACAGCCGCTGGAAGGCGGTGGGGTTGAGCGACTGGTTCTGGATCACGAGGTCCCCAACCGACAGCGCGACGAGCAATGGGATCCGCCACCGCTGCCGCCGAGGGCCACCCGGACCGAAGACCGCGGCCAGGGCCACGACCGAGAGGCCCAGCGTCAGCCCGAGCCGGAGCCGCACGGAAGCCAGGAACGGGTCGGGGGAGTCCGGCAGGCTATTACCGATCGTGCCTCCGAGAAGGCCGGGTTGCCCGAGGAGCCAGAGACCCGAGAAGCCGCACAGGAGTGCCGCTCCCATGGGCAGGGCCACGCGCCACCGGAGCGCGCCACCCTGCACTCCGGAGCGCCACTCGTCGAGGCCGAGGCCTCCCAGGAGCGACCAGGCGAAGGCGGTTCCCAGCAGCGCCTTCTCCGGGTAGCGGAGGGCTCGCAACGGCGGGAGCAGCGTGACGAGCATCTCCTGGGCCACGAAATGGCGCCCCAGCCCGACCAGGAGGGATCCGCCCCCAACCAGCGCCAGGAAGGCGAGCAGGCGTCGGCGGTGCGAGAAGACCGCCGCCGCCACCAGTGCCAGCGCCGGCAGGCCGAGATAGAGGGAGCGAAGGAACGGCTCGCGGTGCTCCTCGAAGAAGAGCTTCCGCGTCCCCGGCCCGAGGGGCAGCTCGTGGAGACGAATCGGCACCACCGTCTCGAGAGTACGCAGGGGATGCACAGAGAAGTAGGCCCGGTCGTGCTCGGGAAGCCCCCGGCGAGCGGAGTGGAGCGCCAGGTCCATGGTGGGCATCCACTGTGCCGCCGAAAGCCCCAGCGCCAGGATCACCGACCCCAAGGCGCAGGCGGCCAGCCGCCGGTTGCCGGGACCCGAGAGGGACCGCCAATCGGTTCGGCCCAAGAACACGATCGCCACGGTCAGGCCCGCCAGCACCGCCATGTCGGCGGAGCCGGCCAGGACCAGCCCAGCCAGGGCAACGGACAGCCACAGCCCTTGGCGCAGGCGCGGCCGCCCGGTGGCGCGGACCCCGGCCAGGACCACCCAGGGGAGCCAGCAGACGCCGGCGAAGTGGTGGTAGGCGTCGACCACCGACAGCAGCGGGCCCGACGTGATCCACAACGCCGCCGCACAGAAGCTGCCTCCGCGCGAGACGCCGAGCGCGGCTGCCAGGCGATAGGCTCCCAGGCCGGAGAACACGAGATGCAGCACGACGAAGGCGGTGTAGGCGGCCCCTGGGGTCATCACCAGACTGAGCCACGTCGTCGGGTACAGCACCTCGGCGTCCGAAGTGGCCAGCAGCGGCTGGCCAAACGAGACGAGGCGGTCCCAGATCGGCCATGAGCCGGACCGCACCGTCGCCGCCAGGCTGAACAGTTGCTCGAAGCGGTAGAGATGGATGTCGCGTTCGTAAAGCACCTGCCCGGCGAACACCGCCTGCCGGAACAGAGCCAGCACCAGGGCCGTGATGCCGAGAAGGGCCAGGGCCGTGGGGTGCTCCTTGCCGACCTGGAGCCGGAGCCACCTCGGCGGCTTCGGCGTGCCTGGGGAAGCCACGTCTGAGATTCTAGCCGCGGGCGCGGCGGATGCGGATCGCAGCCCGGCGCGAACGAGCGCACGCCGATTCCGGCGATAGCCGTCTGGGGGTGATGGCCGTGGGGGGCGGCTCCGGCGTCACCTCGACCGTCGCTACCGATACGCCACGATCAGCAGCGACCCGGCGAGCTCGTTGACCAGCGGGAAGCGCTCGAGCCACCTCCCCACGCGGTCCACGACGTCGAGCCAGCGTCTCGGCGTGGCCGGGTGGAGGAAGTCGAAGGGCGTCACCACGACCCGACGAAAGCCGGCATCCTGGAGGGTGATCAGGGCGCGGAACCGCGAGAATGCCTTCTCGTCGGGAGAGACGCCGAAGTAGCGCTTGGTCGCGCCCACGTGGAACATGAACGCGACCTGCGGGTTCAGGATGTTGGGCTCGGTGAACACCGCCCGCCCTCCCGGCCGCAGCACCCGGAAGGTTTCGGCGGCGGCGACGGTCAGGTCGAGGTGATGGAGCACCGAGCTCCCATACACCACGTCGAAGGTGAGATCTGGGAACGGGAGACGCTCGGCGTTGCCGCAGACCAGGGTCGCGTCGTTGCGCTCCCGAACGGCCGTCCGGGCCTTGCCGAGCAGATCGCGGGAGAGGTCGATGCCGGCGATCGAGGCGCCGCAGCCCGCGACTCGGGAGAGGAACACCCCGGTTCCACACCCCAGCTCCAGCGCCCGCTCTCCGGGGGCCAGCCCGCCGCAGGCCGCGAACAGGCGGGCCCGTCGGTCGGCGCGGCGTGCGCCCGAGGGGCTGTCCCAGTTCCAGACGATCTCGGCCCGCTCGGCGATCTCGCGGTGGTGCTCGATCTCTCGTAGCAGCCGCTCTGACGCCGCGCGCTTCCGATCGCTCACAGGAACTTCAGCTTTCGGGCGGCGAAGGCGCTCATGTGGAGCAGCAGCAGACCGTGCCGGAAACGGGAGATGTTGGTCTCGCCATAGCGGCGCTCGTGATATCGGATCGCCAGGTCCACGATGCGCAGGTTCAGGCGGGCGGCCCCGAACAGCAGGTCGAAGTCGCCGAAGGGGTCGAAGTCCCCGAAGTAGGAGCGGTTGCCGGCGATCCGCTCGTAGTCCTCCCGGTACAGCGCCTTGGTCCCGCACAGCGTGTCGCGTACCTGCTGGCCGAGCAGCCACGAGAACAGCGCCGCGAAGGACTTGTTGGCGAGCAGGTTGAGGAAGCGCATCGCTCGTCCTTCCATCGGGTAGACCAGCCGCGAGCCGTTGATCAGCTCCCCCTTGCCCCGGGTCAGCGCCAGCACGAACTTGGGGATGTCCTCGGGCGCGACCCCCATGTCGGAGTCGAGGATCAGCACCACCTCGCCGCGGGCGTGGGCGAAGCCCAGGCGCACCGCGTCCCCCTTGCCCTTGCCGGTCTGCTTGAGCAGCCGCAGCGAGCGCTCCGGGTGCTCGGCGATCACCTGCCGGATCACCTCTTCGGTGTCGTCGCTCGACCCCCCCTCGACGAAGAGGAACTCGCTGTTCGGTCCCAGCTCGGGGAGCCGCTCGACCAGGGGCCGGACGTGGCCCGACTCGTTGCGACACGGGATGATCACGCTGGTGCTGGGAAGCGAGGCTCGAGACCCGGCGAACCGATGGGGCGCGGGCCGGGCGATGATGCCGTACATCAGCGAGAGCCCGTCCATCAGCGGCAGCCGGCCCAGGTACTTGTTGAGCAGGTCCGCGAGCAGCGGGATGCCCGCCGGGAAGACGATCTGGCGATCGTGCCGGACCACCTCGAAGTCGGCCAGGCCCATCATGTTGCGGATCTCCTCGGGGGGCAGCCAGGCCTCGGGCGGTTGGCGGTACTTCAGGCGCATCAGCTCGGCCAGCCGCAGCAGCGGCTGCCACAGCCGGCTGTAGCTGTAGAGCAGGACCCGGGTCCGCGAGTGACACAGGGGGTGCAGGCGCTCGAGGAGGGTCTGTACGTCGGCCAAGTGGGTGACCACGTTGACGAGCAGGATGACGTCGAAGGGTCCGCCGGTCTGGGCCAGCAACTGGGGGTCTGCGCCGTCGCCCTCCAGGAAATGCAGGTCCTGGCCCGGGTAGCGGGCGCGCGCGGCGGCGATCGCCTGGCCCGAGACGTCGATCCCCACCCCGCGTGACGGCCGAAGCGCCGCCAGCAGGTGGCCCGAGCCGCAGCCCACGTCCAGGACCCGCTGGCCGGGCGGGACCCGGGCCCGCAAGACCCGCTCCAGGTAGCGGTAGAAGTAGCGGCGGGCATGGCGGGACTGCTCGATCCTGTCGTGGTGCTCGTCGTAGAAGCGACGCACCTCGTCGAGCAGCGGGTCCATCAAGCGCCCGCCGGTGCGGCCCGCTGCTCGCGATACCAGGCGATGGTCCTCCGCAGCCCCTCCTCGAACGAGGTCTCGGCGCGGAAGCCGAACTGGCTTTCGGCGCGCGAGGTGTCGAGGCAGCGGCGCGGCTGACCGTCCGGCTGGCTCGAGTCCCAGCGCACCGTCCCCTCGAACCTCATCAGCCGGGCGATCCGCTCGACCAGGTCGCGGATGGTGATCTCGAAGCCGGCGCCCAGGTTCACCGGCACCTCCCCATCGTAGCCCTCGGTGGCCCGGACGATCCCCCTGGCGGCGTCCTCCACGTACAGGAACTCCCGCGAGGCCTTTCCGGTCCCCCACACCTCCACCTGGTCCCTTCCCTGGTCGAGGGCTTCCTGGAACTTGCGGATCAGGGCCGGGATGACGTGGGACGAGGCGGGGTCGAAGTTGTCGCCCGGCCCGTACAGGTTGACGGGCAGCAGATGGATCACGTTCATCCCGTATTGCTGCCGGTAGGCCTGCCCTTGCACCAGCAGCATCTTCTTGGCCAGACCGTAGGGTGCGTTGGTCTCCTCAGGGTAGCCGTTCCAGAGGTCGTCCTCGCGGAACGGCACCGGGGTCAGCTTGGGGTAGGAGCAGATGGTGCCGACTGTCACCACCTTGGGGACGCCGGCCCTTCGGCACTCCTCGATCAGCAACACGCCCATCATCAGGTTGTCGAAGAAGAACAGGCCGGGGTTCTCGCGGTTGGCGCCGATCCCGCCGACCCGGGCCGCCAGGTGGATCATCACGTCGGGGCGGGCGTCGGTCACCAGCCGCCGGCAGGCATCGCGGTCGACCAGGTCGTAGTCCCGCTTCCGGGGCACCACGATCTCCGCGGGCCGCCGCGTCTCGAGCTCGCGGACCACGAACCGTCCGAGGAAGCCCGAGCCACCGGTCACGACCACACGCTTTCCGGGAAGCTCCATGGCAGCGCAATCTAGCACGCGAGTGCGGGCGCGACAACGTGACCGCCCGGGCTCGACTACTGGTAGAACCAGTAGCGGAAGGCGGCGTAGTGGCCCACCAGCCGGAGCCGGACCGGCGTGGCACCCACTCGCTCGGCCGGGAGGCGCAGCACCCGCTCGTCCCATCCGGGCCGGGGGCGCCAGGTGGTGGAGGTGGCGGTCCGGCCACCGATCTCGACCCTCAGCCAGGCCTGGTCGAGCTCGAGGTGGAAGCGGCCGCTGCCCACCGCGCGCAGCACGTTGACGTCGAGGTCCCGGGCGCTGCGCAGCACGATGATGAGCGCCCGTCCCGGCACGGCCTGGACCTCGAGCTCCTCTTCGCCGAGGATCGCCCGGCCGGCGTCCAGGACCGGGACCGTCCGACCGTCGACCACCTCGTCCGCCCCGCGGGCGGTGCCGTGCAGCCGCAGGTTTCCGAGTCGGGACTGGAAGCGGTAGCCGTGCCGCCCCTCGTCCTCCGAGTCACAGACGTTGAGCCGGTCCACCTCCGAGAGCCCCGCGATCGCCGCCAGCGTTTCGGGGTGCAGCGGCTGGTCTCCATGCTCCAGCGCGGCGTAGCGGGTGCGGAAGATCTGGATCTCGTCCGAGAGGCTGCTGGTCTGGAAAAGGGGCGGGGGCACGATCAGGCGCTCCAGGATCGGGTGGCCCGACCGTGCCGACTGGGTGGTGATGAGGTACGGCGGTCGTTCGGCCGTGGCCATCCGGCGCAGGGACTCGAGCACCCCGGCCTCGCGCTCCGCCTTGTGGTTGCCGAGGAAGGCCGGGCTGGTCACGCCGTGCAGGTTCACGTTGTGGTGGCCGGTCAGGTACTCGACGCTGGTGGCCAGGTTGGCCATCGCCACGCCGTGGGGGAGGTGGTCGGCGATCCAGCGCGCCGCCGCGACGTCGCGGCGGTAGACGCTGCCGGCCATCTCCGCGTAGATCGAGGCGAAGCGCACGGTGGAGAGCAAACCGAAGACCAGGCACACGCCGGCCCCGAGACGGTAGTAGCCACGCTCCAGGGGGCCGTCGCCCCGGGCCAGGGCCTGGGTCACCTTGGCAAGGCCGACGGCCACCAGCGCCAGCAAGCCGGGGAAGGCCCACAGCAGGTAGCGGTTGAAGTGAACGCCCATGAAGACGTTGGGCGAGACCAGCACAAACAGGACGGCGACCATCCCGGCCCAGACCCGCAGCGCGACCCGGGCCGAGGGGCGGGGCGGGGCGAGCGCGGCCAGCACCAGCAGCAGGCCGAGCGGCGGGAGGAAGTACGGCGAGTAACCCTCGGCGAAGCCGACCCGGGCCTCGGCGGGGTAGAAGCCCAGGAGCAAACCCCGCAGCACGTCCTGGCCGTAGGCCGCCAGCAGCCCCAGGCTTTCGGTCACACCGTACGCGTCGAAAAGCGACTTGTCGGCCACCGAGGTCCCCAGGAAGCGGCCGGTGGCCCAGCGGTTGATCGCCAACACGGCGAGGCCCGCGCCGGTGGGAAGCCACGCCCACAGGCGGGCCACCAGCGTCCGAGGCGGACCCAGCCACACCAGCGCCGCCCCCAGCAGCAGCGCCAGGGGCAGCCCCTCGGGACGGGCCAGGGCGATGAGGGCGCCCGCCGCCACGATTCCCCACGGCCGCTCGTGCTCCCACTCCGAGAGCATCCGCTCGAGCAGCCAGAGCGCCAGCAGCATGAAGAGGGCGAGGTCGGAGCCGTAGAGGAACCCCCACACCACCGGGCCGCCCAGCGCCAGAAGCGCCCCAGCCAGCTCGCCCGCGCCCGCGCCCGCGGCCAGCCTGCCGATGCGACGCGCCAGGAAGGCGGCGGCGACGTACCAGGTGGCGCCCAGCAGCATGGCGAAGGCCACCAAGCCCTCACCGCGAGCGCCGAGGGCGTGGAAGAGCGCCAGGATGGAGGTGTGCAGCAGGCTGGTGGCGCCGGTGGTGCCGGCCTCACCGGCGTTGTACTGGAAGGCATGCCCTTCCGCCATCGCCCGCGCGTACTGGGCCACCACGTAGAAATCCACGATCGGGGGGACGAAGTGGACCTCGGTGGCGGCCAGCATCAGGCCGAGGAAGAGGCCGACAACCAACAGGCAGAGGAGCAGGAGCCTGGTGGCCGGCCCGATCGGGGGGAGGCGGACACCTCTCATCGCCGAGAAAGATACTACGCCGCGCGGTTGCGGCGTGGGCGGGGCTCCCCCAGAATGGGACCGCGTGCTCCGGCATCTGCTTCCGATCGACCTCATGCTCTCCTCTCCCTTCCGAGAGGGGATCAGCCTTGTGTTGGGTCTCGTCGTCGGCAGCTTCGCGAACGTGTGCATCCACCGGCTGCCGGACGGGGCGTCGGTGGTGTCGCCGCCGTCGCGCTGTCCCGCCTGCTCGGCCCGGATCCGGCCGTGGGACAACATCCCCGTGCTGAGCTACCTGCTGCTGCTCGGCCGCTGCCGCTCGTGCCGGGCTCGTATCTCCCCCCGCTATCCGCTGATCGAGATCGCCAACGGTCTGCTCTACGGGGCGTTGGCCTCGGCGTTCGGCCCCTCTTGGCGCACCCTCGTGCTGATGGCCTTCGTCACCGCCCTGCTGGTCCTGATCTGGATCGACCTCGACCACCACCTGCTCCCCAACGTGATCACGCTGCCGGGCATCCTGGTCGGCCTGGCCGCCAGCTTCCTGCCGGGCTCGCAGGTGACCCCGCTCGGCGCGGCCGGCGCCGCCGCCTTTGGCTACCTCGCCTTCTTCGCGGTGGCCACCGCCTACCGGCGTCTGCGCGGCGTCGAGGGGCTGGGGCAGGGCGACTGGAAGCTGGCGGCCATGCTCGGGGCCTTCCTGGGCTGGGAGCCGCTGCTGCTCACCATCTTCCTGGCGGCGCTGTCTGGGACGCTCGTCGGTCTCGGCCTGATGCTGGTTCGGGGCCGCACCCTCAGGCACGCGCTGCCGCTCGGCACCTTCCTGGGCCTGGCGGCGATCGCGGTGCTTTTCGCCGGCGAGCCGCTGCTCCGCTGGTACCGGGGTCTCTTGCGTGTCTGAGCCGAGGCGCCGCACGCCCCGCCTGGCGCTCGGCCTGGCGATCGTGCTGGTGGGCCTGGTCGACGTCCACGCCTTGCTCCAGTCGCTGCGCTCGCAGGAGCGACTGCGGGAGCGGGCGGCGGCGAGCGCACGCCAGTCGCTTCTGGCCGCCAGCGCCCAGATCGCCGCCACGTTGCCGCGGGACCGGCTGCAGGCGGTGGAGCTGGCCCGCCGGCTGACCGGTGCCCTCTCGGCGGAGATCCTCGCCGAGTCCGGGGAGCGCCTGCTCGCCAGCCCCGGAGCCGCCCCGCAGGCCCACCGGCTGTCCCCGCAGGAGCTGCGGAGGCTGGAGGGCGGCGGTGACTTGGTGAGCGTCGGGCCGCTGGCCGGTGACCCCCCGAGGTTGCTCACCTACGCGGCACTCCGCGACCCCGCCGGACGGTCGCTCTTGTTGCGCATCTCCACCACCGCCCCAGAGCTGGTGGAGGACATGCGGGAGCGGCGGATGCTCTGGCTTGGCCACGGCGTCTCGCTGGCTCTGCTGTTGGTGGCCGCCGTCCTGGCCCTGTCCCCGGGGCGGGACGACTCCGCGGGCGGCGGCGTCCTCGCCGCCTACGAGGAGGCGATGGGACGGCTCCGGGAGCACGGCGTCGCCGTCGATCGCGAGCACCGGCGTGAGCGGCGGCGGATGGAGGACGAGATCCAGCTCAAGGAGGCGATGGCGCGGGCGGGCGAGCTGGCGGCGGGGATGGCCCACGAGGTGCGCAACGGCCTGGCGACCATCGTCGGCTACGCCCGGCTGGCGGAGCGGAGCGCGGGGACGGACGCCTCCCGCCAGGCGGCGGCCGCGATCCTCGAGGAGTGCAGGACGCTGGAAGCGACGGTCCGTCGCCTCATGGACTACGTGAGGAAGGAGACGCTGGAGCTGCAGCCCTTCGACCCCCTGCGGATGCTCTCGAGGGTGGCGGGGCGCGAGTCGCGGGCCGAGACCGAGATGGCGGCGCCGTCGGGCGGCGACGGCGAGACCATCCGGGGCGACGAGGAGCTGCTGGAGCGGGCGTTCGAGAACCTGGTCAGGAACGCCCGAGAGGCGGCGGGTGCGGGGGGGCACGTGTGGATCAGGGGCGAGCGCCGGGGGGCCTGCTATCATGTCTTCGTGGCTGACGACGGACCCGGCCTGCCCAAGGAGGAGAAGGAGGGCCTGCGCCCCTTCCACAGCACCAAGCCCGGCGGGCTGGGATTGGGGCTGCCAATGGCCCTCAAGATCGTCCGCCTGCACCAGGGCGAGCTGCTGCTGCGCGACCGCGTCCCGCGAGGCCTCGAGGTCGAGGTGCGGCTCCCCGCCGACGGCCCTGGGGCTGAGTCCAGCGTTACCGTCGGTAGCGCGCGGGCGGGTACCGAGGGGCCAGTCGAGCCGGTGTGACGTGGCTAACAGGTTGATATAATTCCATTTGGACGTGTCGGCAGGGGGTGGGTACACGGCTTGCTAGAGGTGTGACCATGGGTGTGACCATGAGAACCGTGGCAGGGCGAGGCAGGCCCGGGCGGGCCAGCGCCGGCTTCACCATGATCGAGCTGCTGGTGGTGATCGCGATCATCGCCATCATGGCCGCCGCTGCGCTCCCCAACATCGCGGGCTACGTCCGCAGCGCGCGGATCCGGGGCGCGGCCCAGCAGGTCAAGGACCAGATCATGACCGCCCGGACCAAGGCCATCACGAAGAACGTCAATAACGGCGTCGTGTTCGTGACGCTGTCGAACAGCACCTACCGCTACGTCATCGAGGACGACATGGTGGGCCCGCCGTTCGACCCCCGCCCACAGACCGTGACGGCCGTCATGGCCATGCCCGAGCCGAACCCGCAGGCCGGGCCACCGGGGCAGCTCCCGACCGGCGTGCTTTTCGTCCCCATCAACGCCAACGACTCCGGCTTCCGCTTTGACCGCTACGGGCGCTTCCACGACCCCGATGGCACGCCGGAGCAGCCCGATATCGGGGCCGGCAGCGACTTCGTGAGCAACGGGAACCACCCCGACTGCCCGGGCGGCGCCATCGTGCTGGACCAGCCGGAGACCGGCCTGGAGCGGAAGGTGTGTGTCGCGCCCGGGGGGCGGGTCCGGATCTGCACGCCGGACCGGACGGATGCCAACCGGGCCTGTCTGGACTGAGGGCAGCGTATCGAAGGAGCTGTGATGGCAGAGCTTGGACGGAGAACGGATCGGCGGGAGGCCGAGCGCGGCTTCACGCTGATCGAGGCGCTGGTGGCGGTCGCCATCCTGGTGTTCGGTCTGGCCGGCGTGACCAACCTGATCGTGCTGGCCGCCGACTCGACCACCGTGGCCAACCAGGCCACCGCCGCCGTGACCGAGGCCACCGAGACCATGGAGCGGCTCAAGGCGATCCCGTTCAACACCCTGGTGGTGGGAGGCGACCTCGACAACCCGCTGCCCGCCGCCGCCGTGGTGGGGTCCGCCGGGGCCGACGAGGTCACGGCCGCCACGTACAACAGGATCCGCGAGCTCCCCGGCGTGGGCGCCATCCGCACCACCTGGAGGATCGCCCGGCCCGGGGCGGGGGGGCCGGACGTCCTGTACATCGAGGTGCGGTCCGAGAGCACGAGCCCGATGCGCGGGCGGCGGACCCGCGCCCAGTTCTCCACCTTCCGGACCTGCACCACCCAGGGGTGCCCGATTTGACGCCCGGTCGCCAGGAGCGAACCAAGATGAGCGATCCACGCGCTTCGGAGGACGGCTTCAGCCTGGTCGAGCTGATGGTCGCGATGGTGGTCACGCTGATGGTCACGGGGGCGATCTTCGGCCTGATTGCCGGGGGCCAGAGCGCCTTCCGGCGCAACCCGGAACTGGTCGACCGGCAGCAATCCATCCGCATCGCCATGGACATGATCCAGCGGGACATCGCCGCCGCCGGGATGGGTTTCGGGGCGTTTGCCCAGGTATTCGGCGACGGGCTGGACGGCGCGGGTACGCTGCCGTCCGCCATCGAGGCGGCCGGGAACACCGACATCCTCGAGATCCACGCCAACGACGGCATGTGCGTGGACTTGCCGGTCGATCCGGACAAGCCAGTCACCGGGACCAACGTCTACTCGATCATCCCCATTCCCGATTGCTTCCCCGATCCCGGGTGGGCCCTGATCATCTTCCCGGGCGCTCCGTCGATCTTCGGCTGGGCTCACAACCCCCACGCAGACGTCAAGGTGATCTTCAACAACGGCCAGCAACCAGCCGGCCTCTCGCCAATCAAGGGCCAGCTCCCGGGGGCTCTCACGCCTGACGCGGAGGTCCCAATCCGTGTCATCCCCATGCAGTTCATCCGCTACGCGATCGCCCCCGACTCCGACGCCGCGGGCCTCCCGAGCCTCTGGCGGACCAGCAGCGGAGGCATGGACAGCTCCGATGTGTTGCAGAACCCGGGGCCGGGAACCGATGCCTGGCAGTTGGTGGCCCGCGGCGTCGAGGACCTGCAGGTCTGGTACACGGCCTTGCAGCAGCCGCCGCCTGGCCCGCCGGGGCCGCCCGGAGCCCCGGTGGCCCCGGCCGCGGACGCCAAGACCGGGTGGGCCAGCACACCGGGAGCCACGGTTGTCGACGACTACGGGTCCCTCATCCTCCAGGTGCGGGTGGCCCTCTCGGCGCGGACCGAGGACGCGAACCTCCAGGGAGCCCGACAGCCGACCAACGCCGCCGTGGAAGCGGCGCCCCGCGGGATGCTGGTCTCGACCACCACGCCCCGGGCCGCCCTCTACTACCTGACCCAGATGCCGCCACCACCGGACCCCCCAGCCCCCGGGGCCACCCCAGAGGATGACCCCTACGCTGCCTACCGGTGGCAGTAGAGGACACACCTAAACAAACACTTCACCTGTTGGCCCCCAAGTGATAAACTAGGGGATCATGGTCAAGCCCGCGGTCTATCGCCTGTGTCCGGTCTGCGAGACCCGCAACAAGGCGACGTGGGAGTACTGCGTCAAGTGCGGGGAGGCGCTGTCCGACGTCACCCTGGTCACCGG
The DNA here is from genome assembly GCA_964574335.1 of uncultured Acidobacteriota bacterium. Lineage (GTDB taxonomy): Bacteria > Acidobacteriota > Vicinamibacteria > Fen-336 > Fen-336 > CAZNNH01. The sequence goes on from CAZNNH010000011.1 coordinate 45,996, forward strand.
CGAGCCCGAGGCCCAGGCGGCCGAGGCTCCACCGGTCCCCGAAGGGGCCAGCCCGCTGGCCACCATGCTCGTCTTCGGGCTATTGATCGGCGGCGGCGTCTACGCGGTGACCCGCCCCGCGCCCCGGCAGCTGGCCCCAGCCGCCTTCGCGCTACCGACCCTGCCGGTCGCCGTCCCCACCCCGCCCCCCTACGTCCCGGCCCCCGGCGAGGTCGAGCTGATCGAGGGTCTCTCCTATCTGCAGGCGGGGGACCCGGAAGCCGCGCTTCCGGCCCTGGCCCAGGCGGTGGCCGCCGCTCCCGACGACGACCGGGTCCGGTTCGCCTACGCCCAGGCCCTGTGGATGACGGGCGCTCGGGACCAGGCGATACCCGAGTACCAGGCGGCGGCCGACCTGTCGCCCATGACCCTCCGCTACCGGACCGACCTGGCCGCGGCCCTGGTCAACGTCGGCCGGGACGAGCAGGCCATCGAGGCCTATCGGGTCGGGCTGCAGCGGTTCCCCGACAGCCCGGGCATGATGCGAGCCCTGGCCGAGCTGCTGCAGCAGCGGGGCGACGTGCAGGAGGCCCTGAGCGTGATCTCGCGGGCCGCCCAGGTGGTGCCGAACAGCGCCCTGCTGAGCCAGCAACTCGGCTACGTGGCGGAGCGGGCCGGGCAGGCGGAGGAGGCCGAGGCCGCCTACCGCAAGGCCATCGAGATCAACCCGAGGGCGGCGGTCAGCCGGGCTCGGCTGGCCGAGATGCTGTACCAGGCGGGCCGGAAGGACGAGGCGCTCGAGCTGGCCCGCGAGGGGGTCGCTGCGGATCCCACCATCCCCCTTTCGCACAAGGGCCTGGGCAGCTTGCTCGAGCGCGCCGGGCAGGTCGAGGAGGCGGTGGCCTCCTATCGTGAGTACGCTCGCCTGGCCCCGAACGCCAAGGATGCCCAGCAGGTGGCGGCCCGGGCCGAGGCCCTGGAGCGACGTGCCCAGGGGAGCTCCTGAGGTGGCGATGGCACGGGCGGCCCGGACCCTCGCGCTGACGCTGGTCGCGGCGGTGGCGTGGCCGCTTCTGCCGGCGGCTGGCCAGAGCCTGGCGGAGATCGCCGCCAAGGAGAAGAAGCGGCGCGCGGGCCACGCTCAGGCCAAGACGTACTCGAACAGCGACCTGGAGAAGGTAAAGGATGCGCCGTCGCCGCCTCCCAAAGAGGGAGAGGAGGCGGAGCCCGAGCCCTCGACCGCCACCACCGGCAGCTCGGAGGAAGCCACCTGGCGGGCTCGGGCCCAGCGCGCTCGGGAGGCCGTTCAGCAGGCCGAGGGCCGGATCGACGATCTCCAGAAGGAGCTCGAGACGCTCAACGCGGACATGCAGCCGAACCCCGCCGACATCCTCGACCCCTCGCGGCTCCAGAAGCGCGAGGCCGCCAAGGCCGAGCTGCGTCAGAAGCTCGAGGATGCCCAGAAGGCGCTCGAGCGGGCCAAGCAGGCGGTGGCCGACCTCGAGGAGGAGGCCCGTCGTCAGCGTGTCCCCCCGGGTTGGCTGCGGGAGTAACCCTGCTGCCGCGCCCCAGCGACCGGGCCGATGGCTGACGTCCTCGTCGTCGAAGACAAGGAGTCCTTGCGCACGATGCTGCGCAAGACCCTCGAGGAGCGCGGGTACGAGGTCGAGGAGGCGGCCGACGCCTACGAGGCGCGGCGCCGCCTGGCCAGCCAGCGGTTCCTGGTGGTGCTGACCGACCTGAGGCTCCCCGCGGGCAGCGGTCTGGACGTGCTGGCGGCGGCCCGCGACGCGGACCCGGAGACCCCGGTGATCGTGATGACGGCGTTCGGCACCGTCGAGGAAGCGGTCCGGGCCATGAAGGGCGGGGCGGCGGACTTCCTGACCAAGCCGGTCGACACCGACCATCTGCTGCTGCTGCTGGAACGCGCGGTGGATCGCCGGCGGCTGCTCACCGAGTACGTGCTGCTCAAGGAGGAGTACCAGCGCCGTTTCGACCTGCCGCGGGTGCTGGGGGAGTCGCCGGCCCTCAAGGAGTCGCTGCTCGCGATCCAGCGGGCCGCGGCCACCGACGCCACGGTGTTGATCCTGGGGGAGAGCGGCACCGGCAAGGAGCTGCTGGCGCGGGCCCTGCACCAGCTCTCGGATCGCGCCCGGCGGCCGTTCGTGGCCATCAACTGCGCGGCGATCCCCGAGGCGCTGCTGGAGAACGAGCTGTTCGGCCACGAGAAGGGCGCTTTCACCGGCGCCTCCGCCCGCAAGGTCGGCAAGGCGGAGCTGGCCCACCACGGGACCTTGTTCCTGGACGAGATCGCCGACCTGCCGCTGTCCCTGCAGGCCAAGATCCTCCGGCTGGTCCAGGAGAAGCAGTTCGAGCGGGTGGGGGGGGTGCAGACGCTGACCATCGACGTGCGGCTGGTGGCCGCCACCAACCGCGACCTCCGCGAGGCGGTGGCGCGCAAGGAGTTCCGCGAGGACCTGTTCTTCCGTCTGTCCGTCTTCCCGGTCGAGATCCCGCCGCTGCGCCGGCGCCGCGGCGACGTGCTGCCGCTGGCCGAGGCCTTCCTGGAGCGCTTCGGCCGCGAGTTGGGGCGTCGTGGGCTCCGCCTCGGCGAGGTGGCCCGCTCCGCGCTCCTGGCCCACCCCTGGCCGGGCAACGTCCGCGAGCTGCAGAACTGTCTCGAGCGGGCGGTGATCCTCTGCCGCGGTCAGGAGATCCTCCCCGAGCACCTGCGGCTCGAGCCGGTCGCGCCGGGTGGCCCCCGGCTCGGCGACGTGCTCGACCTCACCGGCCCGCTGGCCGACGTGTGTCGGCGGGCCGGGGCCGCGGCCGAGGCGGAAGCGATCCGCCTGGCCCTCGAGGAAGCCGGCGGCGACCGGGCGGCCGCCGCCGGGCGTCTCGGGATCAGCGTCTCCACCCTCGGTCGGCGCCTGAAGGGGACGCCGCCCGACGCCCCCACCTCCGGCCGTTGAAGCTCCTGCACATCGCGCCGTTCCTGGAGCCGGCTTCCCGGTATGGGGGCATGGCCCGGGCGGCCGCCGGCCTGTGCCAGGCGCTGGCCGAGCGCGGACACGAGGTCACCGTGGTGACGCCCCGCTACGACCGGACCTTGCCTCTGGAGGAGATCCGGGCCGGCGTGCGGGTGGTCCGGCTGCCCGGAAAGGAGCCCCTGCAGCGCTGGCTCTTTCCGATCGGCCTCAGGCTCGGCCACTTCCTCGGGACCCCGCGAGCCCAGGCCGACGTGGTTCATCTCCACGGCCATCGGCACGGGCTGGCGGTGACCGCCGCCCGTACCCTCGGCCCCCGTCCCTGGTTGCTGCAGCCGCACGGTACCTTTCCCACCCATGACCGCCTGCCGAGGCTCAAGCGTCTCCTCGATCGCACCGTCGGGGATCGGGTGGTGGCGGGCGCCCGGTTGCTGGTGGCCGTGAGCCAGGCGGAGGCGGGTGACCTCCCGGGCCGGGTGCGGGTGGTGCCCAACGGCGTCGCGCCGCCCGGTGTCGTCACCTCGCACCCCCCGCCCCGTGGGCCAGAGCTGCTCTTCGTGGGCAACGACAGCCTCCAGAAACGTGGCCGGCTCCTGTCGGGGCTACTGGGCGCCCTGCCCAACGTCTCGCTCTTCCTGGTCGGGCGTTTCGGGCCGGCCTTCACGCGCCGCTTCCGGCGTTTCGGTGGCCGAGCTCGCTTCCTTGGAGCGCTCTCCGGCGACGACCTGGCCGATGCCTACGCCGCGGCGGCCCTGCTGGTGCATCCCGCCGTCGACGAGGCCTTCGGCCTGACCGCCTTCGAGGCGGCGTTGTGCGGGACGCCGGCGGTGGTGGCCGGCGGCCACGGCTGTGGCGAGTGGTTCTCCCGCGCCGGCGGCTGCGTGATCGCCCCCGACCACCTGCCGAGCCTGGTCGACGCGGTGCGGGCGCGCCTCGAAGAGCCGGGGTTGGGACGCGACGAGGCCCGTCGGGTGGCCGCGTTCGCGAGCCGGGAGCTCTCCTGGGCCCGGGCCGCCGCCGCGATGGAGGCGGTCTACGAGGAGGCGGCGGCGATCGTGGCGCGGGGGGCGGCGTGAGCGGAGGTCCGTGGCTACCAAGCTGGCGCCGGCCGTTGCTGGCGGCCACGCTCGGCTTGGTGGTGTACCTGCCGTCGCTGGCCGGCGGCTTCCTCTACGACGATCTCTACCTCATCGTCCACAACCGCGCCCTGCGCCAGCTCGGCGATCTGGGCACCGTGCTGGGTGCCGACCCGTCCCGCCCGCTGCTGAGCCTGAGCTTCGCCCTCAACTACGCCCTCGGTGGCCTGGCCGCCTGGCACTACCACCTGGTCAACGTGCTGATCCATGCCGGCAACGCCGCCCTGCTGGCGGCGCTCTTCGCCTGGATGGCGGCGCGGGCGAGCAAGCCGCCGGCGGCAGCGACGGTAGCGGCCAGCCTCTTCGCCGTCACCCCGATGGCGGCCGAGACCGTGGCCTACGTGGCGAGCCGGTCGACCCTGCTGTCCACCTTCTTCGTCCTTGCCAGCCTCAACCTGGCGGTCCGCTCCCCGGAGGGGGGCGTGCGGCGACGGGTGGCGCTGGCCCTGGTCTTCTTCCTGCTGGCGCTGGCCACCAAGGAAGAGGCGATCGCGCTGCCCCTGCTGCTGCTGCTGCTCGACTTCTTCTTCATCGCCCGCGGGCGCTGGCGCGAGACGGTGGGTCGCTTCCGGCTCCATCTCCTCTTCCTGGCGGTGCCGGTCGTCGCCCTGGTGGCCCGGCGCTCCGTGACCGGGGCCTGGCTGCCCCCGCCGGCTCTCGACCGCGCCACCTACCTGGCCACCCAGGTGTCGGCGTTCCCGGGCTACTTGGTGCGGGCCCTGCTCCCCTTCGACCCGGCCCTGTACCGGGGCGTGGCTCCCGTCGGTCGGCCGCCCGACGTGGCCAGCCAGCTCCTCTGGCTGCTGGCCCTCGCCCTGGTGGTGGGGGCCGTTGGCCTGGCTCGGCGGCTTCCGGTATGGTCGTTCGCGGTGCTGTTCCTGCTGGCGGGGCTGCTGCCCTCGTCCTCGGTCCAGCCCCTCAAGGAGATGGTGGTCGACCACCGGGCCTATCTGGGCGCCGCCGGCGTCTGCTTCGCCCTCGGCGGGCTGATCTGGCGACTGGGCGGTCGCCGGCTGGCGCTGGTGGTGGTGGTGGTGCTGGCCGCCGGGGCGCTCCGGTACCAGTGGGTGCTGGCCGATCCGGTCCGGGCCTGGGAGGACGCCGTGGCCCGGGCGCCCCGCTCCGCGGAGGCGTACCGGGCGCTGGCCGAGGCCTATGCCCAGAGGGGAGACCCACGGGCCGAGGCCACGCTCCAGCGGGCGGTACAGGTCGACGGGAAGGACGCCCGGTCCTGGGCCAATCTGGCCATCTACCTCGCCGAGCGCGGCCGTCTCCCCGAGGCGGTCCAGAAGATGCGCGTGGCCGCCGAGCTGGCCCCGCAAGATGCCCACATCCAGGACAACCTCGGCATGATGCTGCTCACGCTCGGGGACGAGCGGGGCGCCGTCCGCCAGCTCGAGGCGGCGGTGAAGGGCCAGCCGCCGCTGGCCCAGCCCCGGATCAACCTGGCCCGGATCCTGCTACGTCGTGGCCAACGGGACCGGGCCCGGATGCTGATCGAGGAGGCGGAAAGGCTCGAGGTGGACCCGGCCGAAGCCGAGGCGGTGATGGAGCTGTGGAGGCAGCTCGCCGCTCCGTGAGCCCGGTCGAGGCGGCGGCGATCGTCGTCAACCACAACGGGCTCGGCTACGTCGAAGAGGCGGTGGAGAGCCTGGTGGAGCAGGACCTCCCGGGCCTCGAGGTGCTGCTCGTCGACAACGGCTCGGCCGACGGCTCGGCCGACCTGGTGGAGGGTCGCTTCCGGGATCGGGTGCGGGTCCTGCGAGCGGGCCGCAACCTGGGCTTCGGCGCCGGCAACAACCTCGGGATCCGGGAGAGCGGTGGGCGATACGTGATCGTGCTCAACAGCGACGCGGTCGCGGCGCCCGGGTTTGCCCGCGAGCTGGTGGCGGCAGCCGAGTCTTCCGCCGACGTGGGCATGGTGGCCGCCAAGGTCCTGGAGCACTCGCGGCGGGACGTGATCGACACCGTCGGCCACCTGATCTACCCGGACGGGCTCAACCGGGGCCGGGGCCGGCTGGAGCGTGACTCGGGGCAGTACGACGGCTGCGCGGATCCCCTGTTTCCGAGCGGGGCGGCGGCCCTGTACCGGCGGGCCATGCTCGACGAGATCGGCGGGTTCGACGAGTCGTTCTTCCTCTACGGAGAGGACGCCGACCTCGGCCTGCGGGGTCGCCGCGCCGGGTGGCAGTGTCGGCTGGCCCCGAGGGCGGTCGCCTATCACCGCTACTCGCGCACCGCCGGCGCCTACTCCAGCCTGAAGGCCTTCCACGTGGAGCGAAACCGGGTCTGGGTCCTGCTCCGGCACTTCCCGCTGGGAGCGGTGCTGCTGAGCCCCGTCTACACCGGCGCCCGGCTGGCGGTGCAGGCGTTCGCCGGCGCGGCGGGCCGGGGGGCCGCTGGGCGTCTGGCTGCGGAGCGTTCCATGCTCCACCTGATCGGGATCGTGGCGCACGCCTACGTCGCCGCCCTGGCGGGGGTCCCACGAGTGCTACGGGACCGCCGCCGCGGCCGTCATCTGAGGCGGCTCGACGGCCGCACCTTCGGCGGTCTGTTGCGAGCTCACCGCCTGTCGCTGCGCGAGGTGGCCCTCAAGGACTGACGGCCGCTCGGCTCCGCCAGCCGTCCGGCAGTGGGCTTCCAGTGTGACGCAGGTAGTCTTCCGGCGTGTCGATTCCGGTCACGCAGCCGGCGTCGCCGGCCACGTGGATGACCCAGTCGGGGTGCTCCATCAGCACCGCGCGGGCTCCGCGATCGGGAGGGACCGCGCGAAGGGCCGGCCAGGTACAGGCGGCGAAGCCGACCGGGTGGCCTCGGCGCCCCTGGCAGCTCGGGACCGCGACCCGGGCCCCCTCGCCGAGGGCGGCAACCACCGCGTCGACCGTCTCGGGCGCCAGCAGCGGGTGATCGACGAGGTGGAAGAGCACGGCGTCGGCGCCACGGCCCGCGGCTTCCTCGAGCCCACGCAGGACCGAGCTGAGCATCCCCAGTCGGTAGTCGCGGTTCAGCACCAGATCGAGCGGCGCGGAGGGCGGGAGCCCCGCCGCCACCCGCTCGGCGTCGTGCCCGACGACCGCGAAGAGCGACGCCACACCGGGACGCGAAAACGTCTCCGCCAGGCGGGTGAGAAAGGTCCCCTGCCCGAGGGGAAGCAGGGCCTTGTTGCCCCCCATCCGCCGCCCCTCGCCCGCGGCGAGGATCACGGCGACCACCTTCGCCGCCCCACCCATTCGCAGTTTGACTCCCCTCAGAAGGCAAACTTATCATGAGAGGGGTCAGGTCTAGACTCTTGACTTTGCCTGCGGGAGCTTCAGAGTCAAGAAGTCTAGACCTGACCCCGTCGACCCAGAACGTCTGCCGGCAAGTCAAAAGTCTAGACCTGACCCCAAGGAGGCAGCTTGACCACGCGCGTCATCATCATGGGAGCCGCCGGTCGCGACTTCCACAACTTCAACACCGTGTTTCGCGACGATGCCGGGAGCGAGGTCGTCGCCTTCACCGCCACCCAGATCCCCAACATCGACGGGCGGCGCTACCCCCCTGAGCTGGCCGGGCCACGCTACCCGCGCGGCGTCCCGATCCACGCCGAGTCGGAGCTCGATCGGCTGGTGCGCGAGCAGGGCGTCAACCAGGTGATCTTCTCCTACAGCGACGTCTCGCACGAGACGGTGATGCACAAGGCCTCCCAGGTGCTGGCCGCCGGGGCGGACTTCCGCCTGATCGGCCCAGCCGCGAGCATGATCGAGTCCAAGGTGCCGGTGGTCTCCGTCTGCGCCGTGCGCACCGGCTGCGGCAAGAGCCAGACCACCCGTCGCGTCATCGAGGTCCTGAGGGGGCGGGGCCGCCGGGTGGTGGCGATCCGCCACCCGATGCCCTATGGCGACCTGGTCAAGCAGCGGGTCCAGCGTTTCGCCCGCCTCGAGGACCTGGACCAGCACCAGTGCACGATCGAGGAGCGGGAGGAGTACGAGCCCCACATCGCCGCGGGGGGGGTGATCTACGCTGGCGTGGACTACGGCGCGATCCTGGCCGAGGCCGAGAAGGAAGCCGACGTCATCGTCTGGGACGGCGGCAACAACGACCTCCCCTTCTACAAGGCCGGGCTCGAGATCGTGGTGGTCGACCCCCACCGCCCCGGCCACGAGCGCTCCTATCACCCGGGCGAGGCCAACCTGCGTCGCGCCCACGTGGTGGTGATCAACAAGATCGACACCGCGGACGCCGAGGGGATCCTCGCCGTCCGGCGCTCGATCCGCGAGCTCAACCCGACCGCCAAGGTGGTGGACGCGGCCTCGCCGCTGTTCGTCGACACCCCCGAGCAGATCCGTGGCAAGCGGATCCTGGCGGTCGAGGACGGCCCCACCCTCACCCACGGCGAGATGAAGTACGGGGCCGGCGTGCTGGCGGCGATGAAGCACGGCGCGAGCGAGATCGTGGACCCTCGCCCCTACACGGTGGGGACCCTCACCGACACCTTCGCCGCCTACCCCGGGATCGGCACGCTCTTGCCGGCCATGGGCTACGGCGAGCAGCAGATGCGTGACCTCGAGGCCACGATCAGCCGTACGCCGGCGGACGTGGTGCTGATCGCCACGCCCATCGACCTGCGGCGGGTGATCAAGATCGACAAGCCGGCCCTGCGGGTACGCTACGAGCTGCAGGAGATCGGAAAGCCCGACCTGGCGGACGTGCTGGAGGGCTTCTAGCCATGCCCGAGCACCTGGTCTCGCTCCAGGACTACACCCCGCAGGAGCTCGAGTCGCTGTTCGAGCTCGCTGCCCGGTTGAAGGCCCGCCCCGCTGACCACGCCCGGGCGCTCCAGGGCAAGACGCTGGCGATGGTGTTCCAGAAGGCCTCGACCCGCACCCGCGTCTCGTTCGAGGTGGGCATGTTCCAGCTCGGCGGCCAGGCCCTCTTCCTGGGCCAGGACGACATCCAGCTTCATCGCGGGGAGACGCTGGCCGACACCGCCCGGGTCCTCTCTCGCTACTGCGACGCGATCATGGCCCGGGTCTTTTCCCACCAGGACATCCTGGACCTGGCTCGCTACGGCTCGGTGCCCGTGATCAACGGCCTCTCCGACCTGCTCCATCCCTGCCAGGCGCTGGCCGACTACTTCACGCTGCGCGAGCGGCGCGGGTCGATCCGGGGGCTGAAGGTGGCCTACGTGGGGGACGGGAACAACGTCTGCCACGAGCTGATGCTGGGCGCCGTCAAGCTCGGCCTGGCCATCGCGGTGGCCACGCCGGAGGGGTACCGGCCGGATGCGGAGATCACCGGGCAGGCCACCGTCGAGGCCGAGCGCCTCGGCTCACCGGTCCCCTCGATCGGCGGCGACCCGATGGCCGCCGTAGCCGGGGCCGACCTCGTCTACACGGACGTGTGGGCTTCGATGGGCCAGGAGGCCGAGGCGGAGGCGCGTGCCACGGTCTTCCAGGGCTACCAGGTGACGCCGGCGATGATGGCGGCGGCCGGCCCCAAGGCCGTTTTCATGCACTGCCTCCCCGCCCACCGCGGGGAGGAGGTGGCGGCCGAGGTCATCGACGGGCCGCAGTCGGTGGTGTTCGACGAGGCGGAGAACCGTCTCCACGTCCAGAAGGCGGTGCTGCTGACGTTGCTGGGCGCCGCCTGAGCCGGCGGCGGCCGCAGAAGCCGCTACCGGCCTTGGGGGACACGATCCGGATTCGCCGGGCGGCTCGGAGCGAATCCGGTCATGTCCCCTGGTATACGCTCAGGCGTGGTGGGCGAGCCGGGCCTCCCGCGCCGCCATGATCTTGAGGGCGGCACGGACCTCGTTCGCTGCCACGTCCTCCCGCACCACGCAGCGTCCGAGCCCGGACGGCAGCACGAAGGTGAACTGCCGGCCCTTCATCTTCTTGTCGCGCCGGCCGGCCCGAAGGAGATCGGCCGGATCCAGGTCGGAGACAATCGGGCGTGGCCCGAGATGGTCCACGGCGGTGGCGATGGTGTCGAAGCCGGTCTCGCTGATCAGGCGGCGCCGATGGGCGATCCAGGCGGCGCCGATCATCCCCCAGCCCACCGCCTCGCCGTGGGTGAAGCGCCGGTAGTGGGTCACTGCCTCGAGGGCATGGCCGATGGTGTGCCCCAGGTTGAGCACCCGTCTGAAGCCCCCCTCGCGCTCGTCACGCTCCACGATCTCGGCCTTGAGGCGGCACGAGGACGCGACCAGGTTCTCGATCGCGGTCCGCTCCCAGGTCCGCAGCCCTGCGGGGGCCCGGTAGATCTCCTCGAGCAGGCTGCGGTCGCCGATCAGCCCGCACTTGAGCGCCTCGAAGGCCCCGCTGCGCACCTGGCGGAGGGCCAGCGTCTCCAGAAAGGCCGGGTCCGAGACCACCGCACGCGGCTGGTGAAAGGCCCCGATCAGGTTCTTGGCGTGCGGATGGTTGATGCCGACCTTGCCACCCACCGAGCTGTCGACCATGGCCAGCAGCGTGGTCGGGATCTGGACCCAGTCCACGCCGCGCATGTAGCTGGCGGCGGCGAAGCCGACCACATCCCCCACCACGCCGCCGCCGAGCGCCACCACCACGCCGTCGCGGGTGAGCCCGGCGGCCAGGAAGGCGTCGTGCAGCCGCGCCAGCGTTCGCAGGGACTTGTGTCGCTCGCCGTCCGGGATCAGGGTCCGCTGCAGTGGACCCAGTCGACGCAGCGCCGCTTCGACGCGCCTTCCGTGCAGCCCGAAGACCCGTGGGTTGGAGACCAGCACCAGGCGCCGACCCGCCAGGAAGCCGAGCAGCTCCGGCAGCACCGCCTGTAGCCCGTACCCGATGCTGATGACGTAGCGACGCTCGCCGAGCTCGACTGGGATCTCGATCATCCGGGTCGGGAGGATACACTCACCGCAGCCATCCCGGCAACGCGCCGGCTCGGCGGGCCCGCTCCTCGAGACCCATCTCGAGCTCGCGAAGCCTCTGCCTCAGCCGCTCGATCCGCCGTTGCCAGGTCTCGATCTGGGGATCTCCGAAGGCCTGGAACTTGCGGCTCCGGCGCCTTTCCTCGATCTTCGCCCTCAGCTCCTCGATCTGCTCCCGCAGCTTCTCCTGCCGCTTCCGCAGCCGGTCGGCCTCGCGCCGCCAGTAACGTTCGGCCGAGCGCCGGGCCTTGGCTTCCTCGTCGTCGATCCCCCTCCGACCCTCGCCGTCGGGACGGGTCGCCGGTTGGCTCAAGACGCCGGTCTGGTGGCGCAGCGGTGCCATCCGGCGCAAGTCCTCGTCGCCGTAGGTGGGGACCACCGCCCCGCTCTCGGCACCGGCCCAGGCGGCACACGACAGCAATCCCAGCAAGACAAACACGCTCCTCACGCCAGGTCCTTTCTGGAGAGAGACGAGGGGAGGATGGGGAGGGGACGGCTTCGCGGGGCCAAGCCCAAGATAGGCCTCAGCCGGGTCCGCGTCAAGCCCCGGAGCCGCCTCCCCCGCCCGCGAGCCCGGTGTGCCGGCGCCCGGGTCGACCAGAGTGGTAGAATCCCGGCTTTCGGTGACATTGGAGGATCCGTGACAGCGAAGGACAAGGACTTCACGATGAAGGAGATCACGCCACGCAGCCAGGACTTCTCCCAGTGGTACCTGGACGTGGTGCAGAAGGCAGAGCTGGCCGACTACGGCCCGGTCAAGGGCTGCATGATCATCCGGCCGTACGGCTACGCGATCTGGGAGGCGATGCAGGCCGACATGGACCGGCGCATCAAGCAGACCGGCCACGTCAACGCCTACTTCCCCCTGTTCATCCCCAAGAGCTATCTCGAGAAGGAGAAGGACCACGTCGAGGGCTTCTCTCCCGAGTGTGCCTGGGTGACCATCGGCGGCGGCGACGAGCTGGAGGAGCCGCTCGCCATCCGTCCCACCTCCGAGGCCATGATCTGCTCCTGCTACGCCAAGTGGGTCAGCTCCTGGCGTGACCTGCCGATCCTGATCAACCAGTGGGCCAACATCGTGCGCTGGGAGAAGGTCACGCGTCCCTTCCTCCGCACCACCGAGTTCCTCTGGCAGGAAGGGCACACCCTCCACGCCACCGCCGAGGAGGCCGAGGAGGAGACGCTCAAGATGCTGGGCGTCTACCGCAGCTTCTCGGAAGAGATGCTGGCGATGCCGGTCCTCTGGGGGCGCAAGAGCGAGAGCGAGAAGTTCGCCGGCGCGCTACGGACCTACTCGATCGAGGCGCTGATGGGCGACGGCAAGGCGCTGCAGGCCGGCACCAGCCACAACCTCGGCCAGCACTTCGCCACCGCCTACGGGATCGAGTACCTGGACAAGGAGCAGAAGCGGGCGCTGCCCTGGTCGACCTCGTGGGGGACCTCGACCCGCATGATCGGCGGGCTGATCATGACCCACGGCGACGATTCGGGGCTCATCCTGCCACCGCGGGTGGCGCCCAAGCAGGTGGTGATCGTGCCCATCCCCCCTCGCAAGGGGGACTGGAGCGAGTCCGTGCTGCCGAAGGCCCGAGAGGTGCTGGCCATGCTCCAGGACGCCGGGATACGCGCCCACCTGGACGACCGCGACCAGCAGCAGCCCGGCTTCAAGTACGCCGACTGGGAGATGCGCGGCGTCCCCCTTCGCCTGGAGCTGGGACCCCGCGACATCGAGAAGGACCAGTGCGTGCTGGTGCGGCGAGACAACCGAGAGAAGGCCTTCGTGCCGCTGGCCGGCCTGGCCACGCCGGTTCGCGAGCTGCTCGACACCTTGCAGCGCGACCTTCTGGAGCGGGCCCGGGGCTTCGTGGCGGCCAATACGACCCGCGTCTCCCGCTACGAGGAGCTCAAGGAGATCATGGCCACCCGGCGCGGCCTCTTGCTGGCCGGGTGGTGTGGCGAGGCGGCGTGCGAGGCCCGGATCAAGGAGGAGACGAAGGCCACCATCCGGGTCATCCCCATGGACGGTGAGCGGCGCCCGGGCGAGTGTATCCGCTGCGGCAAGCCCTCGCCGGAAGACGTCTACTTCGCCCAAGCTTATTGAAGTGGGGGACATGACCCGATTCCTGACTCCGGCCGTGGAATCGGGATCGTGTCCCCCGACATGACCCGATTCCTGACTCCGGCCGTGGAATCGGGATCGTGTCCCCCGACAT
>CAZNNH010000011.1:59284-73126 GCA_964574335.1 uncultured Acidobacteriota bacterium
ATTCCTGACTCCGGCCGTGGAATCGGGATCGTGTCCCCCGACATGACCCGATTCCCGGCATCGGCGATTGAAACGGGCTCGTGTGCCGCGGGGGACACGATCCGGGTTCGCCGGGCCGCCACGACCGCCACGAGGCGAACCCGGTCATGTCCCCTGCAGTCGCGTTAGAATAGGCGCGGAGGCTCGATGAGCCTGCTGTCCTGTCTGGCGGCCCTCTTGATGTTCTCCTGCTCCGCCGCGCCGGCTCCACTCGACGAGGCCTCTCTGGCCTCCGCCCGCGAGCAGATGGTGCGGAGCCAGATCGAGGCGCGCGACGTGCGCGACCCGGCGACGTTGGCCGCCCTGCGCAAGGTGCCCCGGCACCTGTTCGTCCCGCCGGACCTCGTCTCGGAGGCCTACGCCGATCACCCGCTTCCCATCGGCCGTCACCAGACCATCTCGCAGCCCTACATCGTCGCCTTCATGACCGAGGCGCTCGGCCTCGAGGGCGACGACACGGTGCTCGAGGTCGGCACCGGCTCCGGCTACCAGGCGGCGGTGCTGGCGGAGATCGCCGCTTCCGTCTACTCGATCGAGATCGTCGCCGCCTTGGCCGACGAGGCGCGGGAACGCCTCTCCCGGCTCGGCTACTCGAACGTGGAGGTCCGCTGCGGGGACGGCTACGAAGGATGGCCGTCGGCCGCCCCGTTCGACGGGATTCTGATCACGGCCGCCGCGCCGCGTATCCCGGAGCCCCTCAAGCAGCAGCTCAAGGACGGGGGGCGGCTGGTCCTGCCGGTCGGCGAGGACTACCAGGAGCTGGTCGTGGTCACCCGCAAGGGCGATCGCTTCGAGGAGCAAAGCGTGCTGTCAGTGCGGTTCGTGCCGATGACGGGCCGGGTGCGCGAGTGACGCCGCTCCCCCGAACCGGACACCCTCGAAAGCGTCCCAACCGGGTCGACCGCTGAGCGGACCGGATCCGTAGTGTCGTTCCGAGGGCGCCCACCACCACCTCAGAACACGCGGGGCTTGGGCGTCGAGTGAGGGAGGCGATGGAACCCATCGTCGTGCTGATCGTGATCGGGATCCTGGCCGTGGCCCTGACCACGCCGATCCTGGCAATCGTGGCGCTGGTGCGCGCTTCACGGCTGACCGCGGAGCTGCGATCGCAGGAGTCCCGGCTGAGGCTCCTGGAAGGGCGCCTGGACCGGCTTGGCGGAAGCTCCGCGACCGCCCAAGGCGGGGCAGGGTCGAGAGCGGCCTCCGCCACCGCCCCCGTGGCGCCGCAGGTATCCGCCGCCACGGTGGCGCGACCGACGCCCCCCAGCGCCGGTGCCACCGCCGGGATCGGGCCGCCGCTCCCCGAGGGCGCAGGCCCCACGCCGGCAGCGCCCACGACCCCGGCCCCCGAGGCCGCACCACCGCCGCCGCCGTTGCCGCTGCCGTCGTCGCCACCGCCGTCCCGGCCGCCCACACGGCCGCCCGTCCGCCCGTCGGTCCGGCCCGCCGCTCCGCCACGCTCCCCGGCACCACCCCCGCGCGAGCCCTTCGAGTGGGAGGGGCTCGTCGGGGTACGGGGCGCGGCCTGGATCGGTGCGGTGGCGTTCGTGATCGCCGGCATCCTGTTCGCTCGCTGGGCCATCGAGGAGGGGCTGGTGACGCCCGAGCTCCGGATCGCGCTGATGCTGGCGGCCGGTGTCGGGGCGTTGCTCGGGGCGGAGCTCTGCCTGCGTAAGGGCTACGAGACCAGCGCCAACGCCGTGTCCGGCGCCGGCATCGCCATCCTGTACGCGGCCTTCTTCGCCGCCCACAGCCTGTACCACCTGATCCCGGTCGGGGTGGCCTTCGGCTTCATGGCGCTGGTCACCGTGGTGGCGGCCCTGGTCGCCATCCGCTACGACGCGATGTTCGTTGCCGTGCTCGGCCTGCTGGGGGGCTTCGCCACCCCCGTCTCGTTGTCCGCCGGCGTGGACCGGCCGATCGGCCTGTTCTCCTACATCCTGCTCCTGAACCTCGGGCTGGTGACGGTGGCGCTCCGCAAACGCTGGCACGCCCTGGTGGCACTGACCCTCGCCGGCACGTTCGTGATCGAGCTGGGCTGGTTCGGCAGCCACATGGCGCCCCACAAGATGCTGATCGGCATCGTCGCCTTCCTGGTCTTCGGGCTTGTGTTCCTGCTGCTGCCGCTCGTCTCGGGAAGGGAGCCGGAGGGCGCGTCGCTGCTGAGCGTCGGCGCGATCGGCGGGGTGGCGCCGTTCCTGTTCGCCGTGCTCCTGGCCGGCGACCCCCGCTACGCGGGTCAGTGGCCGCTGCTCTTCTCGTTCATCGGCCTCCTGGCGACCGCGCTGGCGGCGGTGGCCCTGCTCCGCAATCGGGCTGGCCTGCTGCTGAGCGCGGCCACCGCCGTGGCCGTCACGCTTCCGCTGTGGGCCGGGCAGGGTCTCACCTCCGCCAACGCGGTCCCCGCCACGCTCTCGGCGCTGGCCATCGTGGTGATCCTGAACCTGCCGGTTCGCCTCGCCCGGCGCTTCGATCTCGAGGTCCTCGAGCGGCCGGCCGCGCTCGAGAGCGCGGGCCTGGTGGCGGGCGTGGGGCTCGGGCTGTTCGGGCTGGTGATGATCGGGCGGAACCTGGGAGACCCTCCCTGGGCCTTCCTGCTGCTGCTGGCCGGGCTCACGGCGCTGGCCGGCGAGCGGACCCGGGGCGACCGGCTGCCCGCCGTGGCGCTTCTGGGGCCGCTGGGGCTCGCGGTCCTGACCCAGGCCTGGTTCTTCAGGTCCACGGACGGCGAGAGCCTGGTGCGCAACCTGGCGGTGCCGCTCCTGCTCTCGGCGGCCCTCTCGCTGCTCTCGGTGTGGCGCGGGGGGCCGCCTGACCGCTCCCGCAACGACGAGGACGAGGCCGGGGTGGTGGCTTCCGTGCTGGTGGCGGCGGCCGGCCTGTTCGGCTGCCTGATCTGGCCGGAGCTGGGCCGCGATCCCTGGCCGCTGCTGCTGGCCCTGGCGGTGGCGGTGGCGCTTCTGGTGGTCTCCGCCCTGCGTCGCGGCTTCACCCCCTTGCTGACGGTCGCGCTGGCAGTGGCCGCCCTGTACCTGACGCTGTGGCAGGCGTCCTACTTCCACGCCGGAGACCTCCCTGCCGTGCTGATCTTCGGCTTCGGGTCCCATCTGGCCTTCCTGGCCCTGCCCTTCGCGATGGTGGCCGCCGGCTCGCACGTCGGCCGCCTGCGTCGGGGGCCCTGGATCGCCTCGGCGCTGTCGGGCCCGCTCCTGTTCTATCCCGTCTACCGCGCGGTGAGCGCCGCCTGGGGCGACGGCTACATCGGTGGGCTGCCGCTTCTGATGGCGGCGCTCTCGGTCCTGGCCCTCGATCGAGTCTCCGGCTGCTTCCCCGCCGGCGATGCCCGGCTCGCCGGCGACCGGCTCCGCTGGCTGGCGCTGTTCGCCGCCGTGGCCCTGGGCTTCGTGGCGCTGGCGATACCGTTGCAGCTCGACCGCCAGTGGATCACCATCGGCTGGGCGCTCGAGGGCGTGGCGGTGCTCTGGCTCTTCGGCCGCCTGCCCCATCCCGGCCTGAGGCTCTTCGGGACGGCGCTCTTCGCGGCGGTGGGGGTGCGCCTGCTGTTCAACCCGGAGGTCCTCCGCTACGGGGAGAAGGGGCTGCCGATCCTCAACTGGCTCCTCTACACCTATGGAGTCCCGATCCTCTGCTGCTTCGCCGGGGCCTTTGTGCTGAGGCGGGGCGGAGGTGGCGCCTCTGGAGACGAGGAGGGCTGGGTGCGACGGCTGGCGCCCGCGATCACGCTGCTCGGCCTGGTCCTCGTCTTCTGGCTGATCAACCTCGAGGTGCTCGACTTCTTCTCCACCCGCCGCCACCTGACCTTCGAGCTGGCCCGCGAGTCCGCCCGCGACCTGACGATGTCCGTGGCCTGGGGCCTGTACGCACTGGCGCTCTTGGTTCTCGGACTGTGGCGGCGGGTTCGGCCGCTACGGCTGCTGTCGCTCGCCTTTCTGGTGCTGACCGTGGCCAAGGTGTTCCTCTACGACCTGGCCCAGCTCCAGGGTATCGCCCGTGTCTTCTCGTTCCTGGGCCTCGGCGCCTCGTTGCTGGTGGTGTCGCTCCTCTACCAGCGCTTCGTCGCCAGAAGGGAGGGGTGGTGAGCGCCCGCGCTGCCGTGCCCCTGTGCGCGCTCCTGTTGGTAGGTGCCGCCGATGGCCGGGCCGAGTCCCGCGACCTCGATGCCGGTCGGTCGGCCTGGCGCTTCGAGCGACCGGTGACGCGGGGGAGCCCGGAATCGCCGGGGCCGCCGTTCGTGGCGCTCGAGCTGCCGATGGGGGTCGCCGCCCACGCTCAGCGGGACCTCTACGACCTTCGGCTGGTGGCTGGCGATGGGACCGAGGTGCCGTACGTCCTGGACCGACAGGTCGAGCGCGAGGCCCAGGCGGCCTTCACCGGCCGTCTGATCGACGTGCGCCAGGAGCGGAAGCGGGGCAGCCAGTGGGTGGTCGACCTGGAGGCGCCGAGGACCTTCGACCGCGTCTTTCTCGAGATCCCCGAGCGCGACTTCGCCAAGCGGCTCCGGGTGGAGCTGTCGGACGACGCCCAGGGTTTTTCCAGGATCGCCGACGACGTCGGCGTCTTCGATCGGCAGTGGGAGCGCCGGGTCCACCACACCACGATCCGTCTGGCGTCGCCGGTGCGGGGACGGTTCCTGCGCCTGACCACCGACGACGCGCGCTCGTCGCCGATCACCCTGGCGGGCCTCACGGTGTCCTCGGCGCGCCCGGTGGGGGCGGGGGAGTGGCGGCAGCGGGCGACGGCGGAGCCGATGCCGGGTCGTCCCGGCGTCAGCCGGTATCGGATCGAGATCGGCTTCGAGGTCGAGGAGCTGCGGCTCGACGCCGCCGACGAGGCCTTCGAGCGACGGGTCGACGTGCTCGGCGTTCATGAGAGGAACGGCCGCCGCCAGGAGCAGGTGCTGGCCCAGGCCACCGTCTACCGGCTGCGGCTCGAAGACGCGGCCCTCTCCGGCGAATCGCTCGCCATTGCGCTCCAGGACCTCGGACCGGCCAGCGAGCTGGTGCTCGAGGTGCACGACGGTGACAGCCCTCCGCTCGATGATCTGCGAGTCGAGCTGGTGGCGGCCGCCCGCCGCCTGCTGTTCCCGGCCCGCTACCAGCCGCTCACCCTCTACTACGGCAACCCGGCGACCCGCCCGCCGCTCTACGATCTCGAGGCCCTGCGGGAGCGGGTTTTCCTGGCCCCTCGCTTCGAGAGCGCCACCGTTGGCCCAGAGACCGTGAACCCCCGCTTCGAGGCGAGCGTGCCGCTACCGTTCACCGCACCGGTGGGGGCGCCGCTCGAGCCGAGCGAGTGGCGCTACGTCCGGCCGCTACCGCCGGTCGATAGGGAAGACCTCTACACCCTCCGTCTCGAGCCGGAGGACCTGGCCGCAATGCGTCCGGACCTCGCCGACCTCCGGGTGGCCGACGTCGCCGGGCGACAGGTCCCCTACGTGCTGACCCCCGACGCCTTCGAGTCCTGGGTCGAGCTCGAGATTGAAGAGGAGCCGAGCCACGCCCCGGCTTCTCGCCTCAGCCGCTACCGCCTGCGCCCCCGGCTCGCCGTCCCGCCGGCTTCGGCCGCCCTGCCCTTTCGGGCCCTGGAGCTGGACATCGCCCAGCCGTTCTTCTCGCGAGCCGCCAGGGTCCTGGCGGAGCCCGAGGACCCATCGGCGCGGCGGCGGCCGCAGGTCGTCTTCGCCGGCAAGGTGCAGCGGGGAGGAGGCGGGTCGTCGCACCAGGCCCCCGTCGTGGTTGCCTTGAACGGGACCCGATGCCGCGAGCTGCACCTCGAGGTGGACGAGGGCGACGATGCTCCGCTGACCCTGACCCGCGCCCGCGGTCGGCTTCTGGCGCCGCGGATCGTCTTCAAGGCCCAGGCCGGGCAGCTCCGTCTTCTGCTCGGGAACGCCGGGGCCCGAGCCCCCCGATACGACCTCGTCACGCTGCGACAGGCGGTGCTCGACCACTCGGCGGTGGTCCTCACCGCATCTGCGCTCGGCCCCAACCCGGCCTTCCGCCGCAGCGCCTCGGACTACCTCCGGCAGGCGCCGCCGACGCTCCTGCTGTGGGGCGTCTTGCTCGCCGCCGCCTTGGCCCTGCTGCTCCTGACCGCGCGGATCCTGAGCCGAGGGTCCCGGGCGCCCGATGGCTGAGCCTCCGGTCAGCCCCACCGAGCGGCTCGGCGGTGGCGCCGGGTGGGAGCACGGGCCGGGTGGCGGATCGCCGTCGGTCAAGGCGCCGGGCATCGCGCTGCTGGCGGTGGGGTCGATCGGGGCGGTGTCGCTGGTCGCGGCGTCTTTCCACTTCACGGCTTCCACCGGGTGGGCCTTCTTCCTGTTCGTCGCGGCGACCTTCGGCCTCGTCTACGCGCCGGGCAGCGCCTTGCTGCGCCTGCTCCGCCTCGAGCTGGCTCCACTGGATCGCGCGGCCCTCTCGCTGGTGCTGGGTCTGGTGCTCGGCAGCGGCGTTTACTGGATCTGCGCGCGGAGCGGGCAACGCCTCGCGCTGTGGCTCTGGCCGCTGCTGGGCCTGCTGCTCTGGGCCCGGGCCGCGTGGGGCCGGCCCCACCGGCTTCCCCGGCCCCGTTGGCCGCACGTGGGGCTCGCCGTCGCCATGCTGCTCGGCCTGCTGCCGCTGCTCCTGGTGCCCATCTACTTCCGGAACCTGGCCAAGCTGCCGGATGGGGGGCTCAGCTACTACCCACTGGGTGACGTGCTCCTCCACCTGGGCCTGGCCCGCGAGCTGGGCCGCTCGGTCCCCGCGCAGATACCCTACCTGCCCGGGGTCCCCTCCCGGTACCACATCGGCATGGACCTGCTGGCGGCACTCATGGCGTCGGTGCCGGGTCTCGACGTGACGGACGTGACCTTGCGCTTCGTCCCGGTGCTGCTGGTGATCGCCGGCATGCTGAGCGTCTTCACCTTCGGCCGTGCCTTCCTGGGATCGGAGACGGGAGCTGTGGCCCTGGTGGTCCTGGTCTTCTTGGGCGGTGACCTGTCCTACTTGCCGGGCCTCTTGCTCCGACCGGACCAGCCGTGGGTCGTCTACTTCTTCGGCACCCCGACGGTGGTCTCCCTCTACCTGCTGAACCCGCTGCTGCCATCCCTCTCGATCCTCTTCGCCGGCCTCCTGTGCCTGCTCCGCTACTCGCGCGGCGAGCCCCGCGCCGCCAGGTGGGGGCTGCCGTGCGCCGTCCTGATCGTCGCCCTCGCCGAGTACAAGGTCTTCGCCCTGCCTCACCTTCTGGCCAGCCTCGCGCTGGGCGCGGCGGTCTGGCTGGCGCGGCGGCGGGACCCGCGGCTGCTGCGGCTGCTGCTCTTCTGCCTGCTTCTTCTGGCGCCCCTCGCCTGGCAGATGGTGGCCTCGGGGGTCGCGGAGCGCAGCTCGGTTCGGCTCGAGGCCTGGCCCTACGTGCCGGCTGCGCTCGTCCGTTGTGGCCTCCTGGCGACGGCATTTGGCCAGGCGGCCCTCGGCCACCTACAGGGCCGTCCCGGCCTGTGGCCGGCGCTGGCCTTCTGGTTGCTGGCGGTCCCGGGCTATCTGCTCGGGAGCTTGGGGATGCGCGCGGTGGGACTGCCGATCTGGCTCCGTGACCTGGTCCGACTCGGTCCGGACGTCGGCGGTCGGTTCGTGGTCGCCGTCTTCGTCGGGCTGGGACCGCTCATCACCTTGAGCTTCGCGGTCACGCCGGCGGACAGCGCGCCAGGCGCCGGCTACAACAACGCCGTCTGGTTCGTCGTCTACAGCAAGCTCGTGGCCTGGGTCTTCGCCGTGGGGCTGCTGCTGAGCCTCCGCTCGGCGTCGCGCCGGGCGCTCGCCCTGGTGCTGCTGGTGGCGTTGAGCCTGCCGTCGACGGTTCAGTACTTCCGATTCCAGCTCCGAGAGGGCGAGATGCAGCGCTTGTCGGCAGACGAGGTCGAGGCGTTCCGTGCCCTCGAGCGTCTGAGCCGGCCCGGCGACGTGGTGCTGGCCCGGGAGCGATTGGCCTTCGCCACGGTGGTGCTCACCCACTGCCGCGCTCAGGTGCTGGACGCGTACACGTCGTTCTTCCTCGCGAAGGCAGAGCTGGTGGCGCGCGTCGACGACCAGCGACGCTTCTTCGAAGCGTGGAGGGCCGGCGACCTGCGCCGCGACATCCTGGACCGCGGTGGCGTGCGCTTCGTCGTGGTCGAGGGGGAGGACCGCCATGGGCCCATCGAGCCGGCGTTCGCAAACGCCACGGTGCAGGTCTACGAGGTCGCCGCTGGCGCGGGCGGGGGCCCCTGAGGTCGAGCGGCCGGCGCGCTTGCCGGGGCCGACGCCAGAGGGCGGTTGCTGAGACAGGTGAGGTGGCCGTCCGTGTATAAGGCCTCGAAGCGTGGAGTGAGCAGCGGCGACAGGCAGTCCGCGATCGAGAAGACCACCACCGGATGCTCGGCCCGCTCGAGCTGGGCCGCCAGCCGCTGGTAGAAGCGTCGACCTTCTCCCTCGGGCCGAACCGGGCGGTAGAGATACACGAAGCCGACGCCCGAGAGGTCCGCCTCCGCGACGTCGCCCACCCGCCACTCGACCCGGCCCTCCGGCACCCCGAGCCAGCGTTGCAGGTGGCGGCCCGACTCGACCATCCGGCTCGAGATCTCGATCATCACGGTTCGGGCGTGGGGCGCGAGACGCTGCATCAGCAGCCCCTGTAGCCCGTTGCCGGCGCCGAGGTCACAGGACACGGTTCCGGCCCCGAGGAACGGCGGGGCCTTGAGGATCGGTGAGAGACCGCCGGCGTGGCACCAGTAGCCGCCGGCCGCGTCGAGCCTCAGTCGCTCTTCGGGCGTGTAGGGGGCCTGGTGGCCGTGGAGGTGGGCGTACAGCTCCAGGAACGCCTCTTCCAGGGACTCCCCGTCCCCGGTCCGGCACGCTTCCAGGAACCCCCGCTTGAGCTCCGGGTAGCGCGGGAGGAGGCCGAAGGGATCGGGCGGGTCCGGGAGGGCCGCCAGCAGACCCATCAGCCAAAGCAGCCGCTCCCGCTCGGGCGGCGGGCGACCGTCTGCGCTCAGCAGGCCACGAGCGCGGGCCAGGGCGGGCCAGGTCAGGGTCGTCGTGGTCGTCAGTCCCGGTCCTCGGCCTCGGCGGCGTCGCAGGCGGCGTAGAGGCCGAGCCCTTCGAGCGGCTTGGCCATCAGTCGGGTCATCTCTCGCACGCCGACATTCTTCGACTCGGGGGCCATCCGGTGGACCTCACGGCGGAAGGCCAGTACCCACGTCGCCACGGCGGCCACCGCGTCGGGCGGCAGCCGGCCGCCGCCGGAGAGGTCGACCGTGACCCGGGCGTCTCCCCCCACCCGGAACCGGTCGAGGGTGGGGTGTCTGCCGGCCAGCTCGGCGTGGGTCACGGTCAGCATCTGGCGCGTGCCCTCGGTGCCCAGGTGCGTCCAGGCCCACTCCACCACGAAATGCAGGGCCCAGCTCAGCAGGCTGCCGTCGACCCCCTGGTCCTGGGGCGCAGCCTTCGCCTCCTCGACCTTCAGGCGCGGCACCGCCCCCGTCTGCTCCAGCCGCCGACGCAGCAGCTCGAGCTGCGCGGAGGCCGCCTTGCGCACCTCGAGGTGCTGGCTGCCGGCCACCAACCGCCCGAGATATTCGAGGTCCTCGAGGCGGGTCAGGTGGCGCACCAGGATCTGGCCGATGTGTCGATCCCCCTCGAACCCCACCAGCAGGCGGGGGTCGCGGATCCGCTTGGCCGCTTCCTGGCGGACGAAGAAGTGGCGATCGCTGGTGATCACCTCCATCAGCCGCCGGTCGGCGTCGTCTTCCGAGCGGAGCGTCCCGATCCGGTGGAGCAGCTCGTCGTCGTCCAGGCCCAGCCAGCTCTCGGGGGACGCCGCGTCGTTGCCCCCCAGCTTGCAGGGGCGGCGGCTGTCCCGCTTCAGCGCGCGTTGCTTGCCAGAGCCCATCGCGGTGGAAGTCTACAGACGGCAGGCCCCCTACCGCAAACGTACCCCGCTCCCGGGGGGCGCCGCCTAGCCCAGCTTGGGCGGAAGCTCCAGAAGCGGCCCCCGCCACTGGAGCATCCGGTCGATGTCACGATGGAGCTGGTAGGTCCGACGAACGGCGTCGAGCCTGGCGCCCCGGACCTCGATCTGCTGGAGGTCGGAGACGCCCAGCCCCGCTTCCCCGCAGTAGTCGAGGTATCCCACCCACGAGGCGTCTATGCCCATCGCCTCCACGCCGACCCGGTCGGCCGCCACGTAGTCGGTGGAGGCGATGGCGATGCGCGAGGGGACCGGAGTGCCTGAGTTGGGGCCGTTACCCTCCATCCCCTCGAAGCCGTCGACGACCGTGGCGCCCCAAGCCGGCTTGAGGCGCTCGGCGGTGATGAAGATGTCGTAGTGGATCTGGCGGACCCCACCGTGGTAGACGCGCTTGTCGCTCCAGCGTGGCGTCTGGCCGGGGGCGCTGCGCAGCGGGGCGCCGAGCGCCATGTTCTTGATGGACAGGGTGGCGACCACCGCGTTGTGGGTCTTGAGCGGGGTCACGCACAGCACGAACGCCTCGGGATCCAGAAGCCGCTTGGCCAGCCGCACCGGCGCGATGTGCAGGTCGGCATCCAGGATCTGGAAGGTCTCGTAGGTCCCCTCGGTGTTGAGGTCGATCAGGCCGACCTGGCGGGGCCGGTGCTCCGAGCCGAGCGCCCGGTAGCCGAGGTTGGAGTAGCCCTCCAGCGTGCTGCCGGCCGACGACTCGGCCACATCGATGGGCCCGTCGAAGCGGGGTGCCAGGAAGTCGAGGGCCCCGTGGATGGCGTCGACGTGGGTGGAGGCGAGCTGGTTGAAGGCGTTGACGAGGTTGGGCTTGATCACCACCCGCTTGCGGGTCTCGAGGATCGGCAGGATCTGCTCCTCGATGGCCAGCAGCGCCTGGTGGACGTTTCTCCGTCGCTCTTCCCCCTGGACCAGCGAGACCACCGCGCGGGGCCGGTCCGCGGTCTCGGGCAGGCCCGCCTCGAGGGCCCGAGCGATCCGGCCGGAGAGGAGGGGGTGGGCCAGCGCCCCGGCTGCCCCGAGCTTGAGGAAGTGGCGACGGGAAAGACGCGGCATTCGGGGGGCACCTCCTTCGAGGCAGTATACTCTGGGCCAGATTCCGGGGTGGCCAGCGTCCGGTGGTCGGGGGCGCAGAAGGGGGAGTCATGAGGCATCGCGACACCACGCGCCGGGGGTTCCTGACGGCGGGGCTGGCGATGGCGGGAGCGTCCGCGATTCGGGTCGAGGGCAAAGACGCCGCTGCCGGCGAGGCCAAGCCGCTGCCGCGCCAGAAGCTGGGCCGCACCGGTCTGGAGGTGACCCGGCTCGGGATGGGCTGCATGCTCACATCCGACCCGACCGTCATCGAGGCGGCCCTCGACCAGGGCGTCGAGCTCTTCGACACCGCCCGGGTCTACCAGGGGGGGAACAACGAGCGCTTCGTGGGCGCGGCGCTGGGCGCCCGGCGCAAGGACGTGGTGCTGTGCACCAAGTCGAAGTCCAGCACCAAGGCCGAGGCCCTGGCCGACCTCGACACCAGCCTGAAGGAGCTGGGGACGGACCACGTGGACGTCTGGTACCTCCACGCGCGGAGCAAGGCCGAGGAGCTCTCCGACGATCTGCTCGAGGGGCTCTCGGTCGCCAAGCAGCAGGGCAAGGCCCGCTTCACCGGCTTCAGCACCCATCAGGGGCATCAGGAGGTGTTCGGCGTCGCCCTCGCCAAGCGGGAGGCGATCGACGTGATCCTGACCTCGTACAACTTCTCGATGGAGCCGGGCATGGAGAAGCTGATCGCCGATGCCCATGCCGCCGGGATCGGCATCGTCGGCATGAAGGTGATGGCCGGCGGCTTTCGGCGGGCCAAGGAGGGCGATCCGCTCCGTGAGAAGCTGGGCCGCGACGGCGCGCTGCCGGCGGCGCTGCGCTGGGTGCTGAAGAACCCCAACGTCGACAGCACCATCCCCAGCATGACCGACATGGACCAGCTCGACGAGGACCTGGAGGCGGCCCGCACTCCCTGGAGCCCGGTGGACGAGGAGTTGCTGGCCTCCCAGCTCGAGTACATCACCCCCCTCTACTGCCGCTCCTGCGGGACCTGCCGGGACCAGTGTGCGCAGAAGCTCCCGGTGGCCGAGATCCTGCGCCACCTCAGCTACGCGGAGGGCTACGGCGAGGTCCGGTTGGCGCTGGAGAGCTACCGTGCCCTGCCGGCCCACCTGGTGGGGCGGCGCTGTGCCGACTGCGCGGAGTGCACGGTCCATTGCCCGCACGGCGTGCTGGTGGCGCAGCGGGTGGCCCGGGCGCAGGAGTGGCTGGCGTGAAGGGCCCGGTGCTGGCGATCGTCGCCGCGCTGGCCGGGGGCGGGGCGGTCGCCGTCCCGCTACCGGACTGTGGGGTGGTGGCGGGATTCGAGCAGGAGGGTCCGGCCCGGGTGTTCGTGCCCGACGACCTGTTCGACTACATGGACGGCAACGCCGAGGGGTACATCGCCTATCGCTTCGTGAAGATGGACGGCATCACCTGCCGATCCGGTGACCTTTCGATCGTGATCGACGTCTCCGAGATGGCCGATCCGGAGTACGCCTTCGGGATCCTCTCCGCCAACCGCGACATGAGAGAGCCGCTGGAGAAGATCGGCATGGGAGGGCAGGTCACGCCGCGGCGCGCGGTATTCGCCAAGGACAGGTACTACGTGGAGCTCTCGGCGCAGAAGGGCGAGGACGGCTCCGAGACGCTGCGGGCCTATGCGGAAGCGATCGAGAAGCAGATCGAGGGACGCAGCACGCCGCCGGAAGCCCTGGCCTGGTTCCCGTCCGACGGCCTGGTCGCCGACTCGGCTCGGCTGGTGCCCCAGAGCGTGCTCGGGGTCCGGCAGCTCGAGAGCGGGTACGTGGCGCGATACGACTTCGGCCAGGCCTTCGTGGTGACCGAGAGCTCGGCCGAGGCCGCCCAGGCGCTCATGGGCCGTCTGCTCGAGCGCTGGGAGAAGCAGCAGGATCTGGACCTGGCCGACGGTGGCTTCACCGCCACCGACCGCTATCTCGGTCGCCTGCTGGTCTTTCGCAAGGGGACCCGAGTGGCCGGCTTCGCCAAGCTCGAAGAAGGCACGGACGCCGTCCCCAAGGCGCGGGCCCTGGCCGAAGTCCTACCGTAGTCCTGCCCACGCGAGAACCCACCCGCCGGCGCTTCGCAGGATGTTACTTGACCAATCAATCATTGATCAGTAATGTAACGGGCATGGGCGCCGGGACGAGCCGTCTACAGCGAGAGATCAAGCAGGCGGTGCCGTTCTCGAGCCTCGGACAGGAGGCCCTGGTGGGCATCCTGCGCACCTCGGACGTGGTCAGGAGACGCCTGCAGGAGATCGTTGCGTCCCAGGGGATCACGCTGCAGCAGTACAACGTCCTGCGCATCTTGCGCGGAGCGGGGAGCGATGGTTTGCCGACGCTGGAGATCGCGGCTCGAATGGTGGAGCGCACGCCAGGGGTGACACGCCTTCTGGATCGGCTGGAGCGGGCGGGCCTGGTGCAGAGGACCCGCGGGCCTCAGGACCGGCGCCAGGTGCGCTGCCGGGCACACTCCAAGGGGCTGCAGGTGCTGGCGGCGCTCGACGCCCCCGTAGGACGCGCCAACAGGACCTGCCTGGGGGACCTGACCGAGGCGGAGGCGGGCGCGCTGGTCCGCCTGCTGGATCGGGTTCGCGCCGAGCCCGGCTAGGGATCGACAGCCACCAGGCACCAAGACACGGATGAAGCCCCGCCTGAGGCGCGGGGCGGGAGGCCGCCCGATCCCGCCGGCGCTACCCCA
>CAZNNH010000012.1:0-41430 GCA_964574335.1 uncultured Acidobacteriota bacterium
GGGTCCGAGTCGCTTCCGGCGATCTCGGCCAGCAACGAGGTGCTGGCGAGGCGCTTGACGGCGGCGCGGCGGACCCGGGCGTCCTCGTCGCCCTGGGCCATGCTGGCGATCAGGTCGGCTTGGTCGGACGGTAGCTGGCGGACGGCGGAGGCGCGCACCAAAGGGTCGGCGTTCTCCCAGTCCGGGCGGCGTCTGAATCTCTCGAGTATCTGCATGAGGCTGCTCCGTCGCGACGCTCCCTCGCCCTTACCCTAACCGAGAAGCCGGCCTTTCGTCACTCAAGCGGGAGCTACCGGAAGTACGGCAGTCCAGTGATCACGGACGCCACCACCGAGGCCGCGGAGAGCAGGAGACAGACTAGGGCCGCGATCACGTGGTCGGCACGCTCGGGGCGCAGCGGGTCGAGGAACCGAGCGGTCAGGTAGCCGCCGCCGAACCCGCCCAGGTGGGCCCAGTTGTCGATGCCGGGAAAGACGAAGCCGAGGATCACCAGCATCACCACGATCGACTTGGCCTGGCTGGAGATCAGCGAGCTGCCGGTTCGCCGGCCGTAGTAGAGCAGGGCGCCGACCAGACCGCAGATCGAGGCCGAGGCGCCGAGCGTCCAGTCGGCCCCCCGGACGATCCGCGGCAGGCCCGCCAGCAGCAGGCCGGCGGTGCTGCTGGCCAGGAAGCCGACGATGGCGGCCACGGTGTAGATCAGGATCGCCCGGGCGCCGCCGTACAGGTGCGCCACCGCCGGGGCGATGCTGCGCACGGCCATCATGTTGAAGAGGATGTGGAGGACGCCGCCGTGCAGCCATGCGGCGCTCAGCACCGTCCACCAGCGGCCAGCCACGTAGACGGGGACCGCGCCGCTGGCCCCGAAAAGGAAGATGGCGGCGCCGCTGGGCTCGAGCAGGGCCAAACCCGCCGTCCGCACCCCCTGGATGTCCACGGCCAGCGTGCACAGGTAGAGGACGCCACAGCTCCACATCACGATCGGCACGAAGCCCAGGTCGGGTCCCAGCTTCCGGAACAGGCTGGCGAAACCCCACAACCCGGGGCGAAGGCGACCGCAGCTCAGGCACCGGTCGTCGTTGACGCCGACCAGTTGCCCGCAGGACGGGCACAGCACCGAACCGGTCCGCTGACGCTGGAACACGAGCCTCCTCGTCACCCCCACCGGGGGCAAGGGCGAATTGTAGCCTGGACGGGGCCGGGTGACCGCCCCAAGAGAAAAGCGGGTGGAGGCGCCCCATAGGACGCATCCACCCGCTCAGGGCCCGGTCGACCGGGACGGCTACCAGTTGTACTTCAGCGTCAGCCAGGCCACCCAGGCGTCGTAGTCGCCGTTGTTGGTGGCCAGGAAGAACGAGCCCGGCATGTAGTTGAGCGTCCCGATGGTCTGGGCGTCCTCGATCTTGTAGTCCTCGTAGAAGGCGCCGGCGACCGCCGCCCAGCTCGGCGAGATGTGGTACTGGAGCTGGCCGCGGACGTGGAGCAGCTTGGTGTCGTCGTACAGCGGAATGTCCTCGGGGGTCCCACGGTTGGCCCCGGCGGTGAAGGCGTTGTTGCCGTCGGCCTTCTGCCAGCGGGCGAAGACGTTCAGGTCCCACTTCTCGGGCTGGAGGACGAAGTCGGCGCCGGCGCCGAAGCTGTCCACCTTGTCGGCGACGGCCGAGGTCCAGCCGTCGGCCGGGTCGAAGCTCAGCGAGCCCCCGCTCTGGCGCCCGGCCAGGAACTGGTCGATGTCCTCGCGGGTGTAGAAGGCGTAGAAGCTGGCGCGGTCGCTGGGGGTGAAGTCACCCTCCACGTTGAAGGTGGCGTAGTCCGAGCTCTGCAGGCCGAGCGGGCTCTCGCTGCCGGGCTCGAGCTCGAACGGCACCGGGTCCTGGTCGTAGTCTTCCTTGTTCTTCATGTAGGAGACGAAGACCCCGACCTTGTCGCCGGGCGAGAGCTGGATGGTGCCGCCGAACCGCTTCACGTCGCGTTGGGCCAGGTCGGACCGGCGGAGCGTGGTCTGGTTGCTGACCGGCTCCGGCTCGATGAAGGAGGTGTCCTCGCAGCTCGGGTCGGCGGGGGCCCCGCAGGAGAGGGACAGGGTGGCATAGGCGTCGTAGTCGCGGCGGGTCTTCTCGAAGAGGCCGCGCACCACCACCCAGCCGTTGGCCCGGTAGTCGGCGGCGAAGCGGAAGCCGTTCTCGGTGGTGTTCTCGGTCTCGCGGTAGGTACGGTCGCGCTTGGAGTACTTGTAGCCGGCCTCCAGGTTCACGTCGCCGAGGTTGTAGACCGCCTTGGCGTCGAAAAGGCTGTTGGTGAAGCCGAAGGGGACGGTGATCCGCGGGAACTCCTCCCACACCGCGTCGAAGCGAACGTAGCCCTCGTCGAAGCGGACGCGGGGCGTCTGGTTGTCGTTCTCGTAGCGACGGAAGCGCGCGGTCAGGGTCAGGTCATCGGTGAGACGGGTGGTGAACAGGCCGTTCAGCGACATCGTGTCGATCTTGCCGTCGAGCGTCGACACCGGCAGGCCGGCAGCGGCGGCCTCCTCTCCTTCGGGCGTCAGGATCGCCGTGTTGGTGGTGTAGGGGATCAGCGGTGTCTCATCCTGTTTCCAGCTCCCGATCGCCAGGTCGGCGGTCAGCCGGGTGCGATCACCGAGCTTCAGGGTGGCACCCACCGACCCGGTGTAGGCCTTGTTGTCCGGCGCCAGCGCCATCAGGCCTTGCGTCGCTCCGTCGATGGTGGAGCTGCTGGGGGCCGTGTAGGCGGAGCCACTGGTCGAGTCGTAGTAGCGGAACGGGTTGTCCCAGGTGAAGGTGTTGAAAGCGTTCTTGAAATCGTTGAGGTGGAGCGACGCCCGGGCCACCCCCCAGCTCCCGCTGAAGCTCAGGTTCACGCCCAGGTCCTGGGTGATGTAGCGCAGCGGCTCGGGGGTCTCCACGACGTTGCTGAAGCCGAACGAGCTCCCGTTGGCGGCGCGCGTCCCGGAGCGCCGCTCGTGCTGGTAGGTGATGCCGATGTCGTAGGGGGCGTCCTTCGGGGAGACGCTGAAGGCCAGGCTGCTCCGGTCGCGGTTGAGCTTCAGGTCGATGTTGGAGGGTGCGGCCTCCAGGCTCGGGGTCACCAGGGCCAGCAGCGAGTTGTAGTTGATGCCGCCCGGCAGGCCGGCCTCGAGCTGGGTCTGGAACGCCTGCTGCAGGGTGTCGCTGAGCAGGTACGCGTTCTCCTGGGTGGGACGAAGCAGGCTGTTGCCGCCGTTGCCGAAGTTGTGCGGGATGCCGACGTAGCTGGCCTTGAGGCGGAATGTGCCGTTGTCGGCGAACAGGCCCAGCCGCTGATCGCGCTGGGTGATGTCCCGGCCCCAGATGTCGTAGCGGAAGTCGCCCTTCTTCCCCTGGAAACGGATCAGGGGCACCACCGCACCCTGGGGGATGTCACGGTACTCGAGGAACTTCGACGAAATGGTGCTGGCGTCGCGCTGGAGCGCGCCCAGCTCCACCTCGCCGTGTTGGTAGTCTTCCTGGGCCACGAGCGGGCTGGCCAGGGCGAGCACGGCCAAGGCTGGGATCAAGCGCTTCATGGCCCTCACCTCCCGAGATAGGGCCCGGACGGGGCGTTGGAGCCGTGGACGTTCTGGTGGCAGTTCTTGCAGGAGTGCTCGATCGCCCGGTTGCTGGCGGTGGCCGCAGTCAGGGTGCCGTAGTTGCGGCCGTCATAAAGGGTGCCCGGGTGCCGGGTGTTGAGGTGGCAACGCTGGCACAGGTATGGCAGCTTGGCCACCAGCAGCTTGTCGTGGTTCGAGCCGTGCGGGTTGTGGCAGTTGAGGCAGTCCTCGCGAACCGGGGCGTGCTCCCACAGGAACGGGCCGCGCTTCTCGGTGTGGCACTGGTAGCACAGCTCGTTGGTCCAGTCGGCGCGGATCATCTTCGGCCGGCTGCCGTCGTGGGGGTTGTGGCAGCTCGTGCAGGTCATCAGGCCCTCACGCACCGGGTGGTGCGAGGTGCGCATCGCCATGGCCCGCATCGCCGGGTGGCACGAGTAGCAGGTCTCGGCCTCGTCCGCGTGCTTGAGCTGGTGCTGGGCGGACTCGGGGCTGTGGACCGAGTGGCACTGGATGCACTTGACGCCGCGGCGGTCGTGGGGGCTCCCCGCCCAGGTGGGGTTGTGCGACGTCTCATGACATGTGAGGCAGATCTGGTTGGCGGCCTTCGGCTCGAGCGACGTGATCGAGGGGCCGGGCGTCTCCTCGCCTTCCATGCGCCCCTTCTGGTGCTCGAGGGCGCCAGCGT
Source organism: uncultured Acidobacteriota bacterium (assembly GCA_964574335.1). Lineage (GTDB taxonomy): Bacteria > Acidobacteriota > Vicinamibacteria > Fen-336 > Fen-336 > CAZNNH01. The sequence continues at coordinate 4,272 of CAZNNH010000012.1, forward strand.
GGCACGACAGGCACTGCTGCTCGAGGCCGGCGTGGTGGGTGCGGTCGAACCGGTGCAGCATGTCCTGGTGGCAAGTGCGGCACTCCAAGGTCTCGCCCCCCGAGGTGTCGGCCGCCGGCGGGGAAGCGCCCGTGTCCTGCGCGGCAAGCGCGGCGAGGCTGGGCAGGAGTAGGGCCGCCGCTCCTGCGAGCCACATCCGAGGCAGTCTCATCGGCAACTCCTTACAGTGGGCTCGCTTCGTCGGTCGGCCTCCGAATCGAAAGGGAACGGAGGATGGCTGTGGCCGCCTGCCGAGCGAGCTTACCGGCTATCGGGACAGTTCCCCAATTGCCGTAGTGGGAATTTATCGCAAGTCGCGAGCGCGGCACCATGGTCCAAATGAACTATTTGACGGATCTGGTGCCGGGTCGCGGCCGGCTAGAAGGCGCCAAGGGGCTCCGCTGCAACGAGTTGAGCGTCCCTCGGGGCGCCCCGGAGGCGCCCTGGTGGGGACCAGGAGCGCCTCGGGGCTCAGTCGCGCCGCAAGCTGAGCCTGAGCTGCTCGATGGCCGACCGCTCGAAGCGATGATGACCGCCGAGCGTCAGGTGGCTGGGCAGCCGCCCCTCACGGGCCCAGCGGGTCACGGTGTTGGGTGAGACGCCCAGCAGCCGCGCCACGTCGGCACGGCTCATGAAGTCCTCGTGGACGATTCCGGAGCTCGGATTGACCTGTCTCGAATGGGGCATGACGCTCATACTCTAGTGCTGACCTCGAGCGAATCCAATGAGTTTGATGCTTCCGGCACATGAGGCATTTGTATCATTTGCCGGAAATTGTCCTCTCATGGCGCTCGAAGGCCTTGCGACGGCCCGGTCCGGCCGAGGATAATCCAAGCCTTCGAGCCGGCGACCAAGGAGGTGGATGGATGCGGCGTCTTGTTGGTGCAGTCGTTCTCGCGGCGTGGGCCCTGGCCCTGGCCGCCCCCGCCATGGCAGCTGACATGGCCCAGATCGAGAAGGGCAAGGAAGTCTACACAGCTCAGAAGTGCAAGATGTGCCATGCCATCGAAGGCGTGGGCAACAAGAAGGGCTCCCTCGACGGGGTCGGCAGCAAGCTCAGCGCCGAGGAGCTGAAGGCCTGGATCACCGATGCCAAGGAGATGGCAGCCAAGGCGAAGGCCGAGCGCAAGCCCGCGATGAAGAACTACGAGCTGCCCGAGGCGGACCTCGAGGCCCTCGTGGCGTACCTGTCGAGCCTCAAGAAGGCCGACTAGCCGCTCTCGACGTGATCTGGCCCGGTCCCCCGGGCCAGATCCTTTTCGCCAGGTGGATCATCTGCTCCATTCCCTTCGAATCCACCACGCGATACCTTCAGTCGGGATGTGGGTTCGATGGTTGGGGGTGTGTCTGGCGCTGATGGTGGCGCCGGCGTGGGCTCGGGCGCAGGAGAACGCCGACTGCCTGGTCTGCCACGAGGATCGCGAGCTCACCGCCGAACGGGGCGGGAAGACCGTCCCGCTGTTCGTGGACGAAGGACGCCTCCACCGATCGGTCCACGCTGACGTCCCGTGCGTGGGCTGCCACGCCGACCTCGACGGCCAGGAGCTGCCCCACGACACCCCGCTCGAGGCCGTCGAGTGCGGCGGTTGCCACGACGAGGAGTGGGAGCAGCACCGGTCGTCGCTTCACGGCAAGGCGGTGGCGCGGGGGGACCCGCTGGCGCCGCGTTGCAGGACCTGCCACGGCAGCCACGAGGTGCGCGCGGTCAGCGACCCCGACTCGCCGGTGGCCACCCTGCGGATCCCGTTCCTCTGCGGGGGCTGCCACAGCGAGGGCGGCCCGGTCCAGAAGCAGCGGGAGATCCATCAGGACCACATCCTCGAGAACTACTCGGAGAGCATCCACGGCGAGGGGCTGCTCAAGAAGGGCCTGATCGTGGCGCCCACCTGCGCCTCGTGCCACACCGCCCACGCGATCCGGCCCCACACCGACCCACAGTCCTCGATCTCCCGCAACCGGATCGCCCAGACCTGCTCCCGGTGCCACGCCGAGATCGAGGCGGTGCATCGGAAGGTGATCAAGGGCGAGCTGTGGGAGAAGCAGGCCCACGTCCTGCCCGCCTGCGTCGACTGCCACCCGCCGCATCAGATCCGTAAGGTCTACTACGACCAGGGGATGGCGGACGCCGACTGCCTCACCTGCCACGCCAAGCGGGAGCTTCGGGCCCAGGACGGGCGCCCCCTCTTCGTCGAGCGTGGCACGCTGGTGCTCTCGGCTCACGCCGGCGTCTCCTGCTCCCAGTGCCACTCCGAGGTGAACGCCTCGCACCAGCGACCGTGCGAGACGATCCGCTCCAAGGTCGACTGCGCGGCCTGCCACGCGGAGGTGGGCGGCCTGTTCGTCGCCAGCATCCACGGCCAGCTACTGGCGGCGGGAGACGAGAACGCCCCTCAGTGCAAGGAGTGCCACGGCACCCACGACGTGCTGGGCAAGAAGAACCAGGACTCGCCGATCTTCCCCACCAACATCCCCACCCTCTGCGCCCGTTGCCACCGCGAGGGGGAGCGGGCGGCGGTACGGTACGAGGGCTCGCAGCACGAGATCGTCGACCACTACGCCGAGAGCATCCACGGCAAAGGCCTGCTGAAGAGCGGCCTCACCGTCACCGCCACCTGCGCTAGCTGCCACACCGCCCACAGCGAGCTGCCGGCCGCCGACCCACGCTCGAGCGTCCACCCGAGCAACGTGCCGAAGACCTGCGGTGCCTGCCACCACGGCATCGAGCAGCAGTTCGAGCGCAGCGTGCACGCCACTGCCGAGGGGGAGCCGGGCAAGGAGCTTCCGGTCTGCAGCTCCTGCCACAGCGCCCACACCATCCGCCGCGCCGACGAGGACGGCTTCAAGCTCCAGATCATGGAAACCTGCGGCCACTGCCACGAGGAGATCGCCCTCACCTACTTCGACACCTTCCACGGCAAGGTCTCCCAGCTCGGCTTCACCAAGACCGCCAAGTGCTACGACTGCCACGGCGCCCACGACATCCTGCCGCCCTCGGACCCGGCCTCGCACCTCAGCCGGCAGAACGTGGTGACCACCTGCCAGAAGTGCCACCCCGGCGCCACCCGACGCTTCGCCGGCTACCTGACCCACGCCACCCACCACGACCCGCGCCGCTACCCCTACTTGTACTGGACCTTCTGGGGGATGACCACGCTGCTGCTCGCCACCTTCGTCTTCGGCGGGCTGCACACGCTGCTCTGGATCCCGCGTGCCTTGCAGATGCGGCGGGAGCTGCGGCGGGAGGCCCAGCAGCAGGCGGTCGCCGAGCCGGCGCCTCTCCAACCCGACGCCCCGCCAGGACCCGATCGCGATGACAGCAGCGCCTCGTAGCTCGCGCCCCGAGTTCCTGCGCTTCTCGCGCCTGGACCGGACCCTCCACATCCTGATGATCGTGAGCTTCATGAGCCTGGCGCTCACCGGGATGACCCTCAAGTTCTCTTACACGCGTTGGGCGGCCATCGTCTCCCACGGCCTGGGCGGCTACCAGTCGGCCGGCTACATCCACCGCATGGCGGCGCTGCTCATGGTCGGCATCTTCGTGGCCCACCTGGTGGACCTGTGGCGGCGCAAGAAGCGGGTCTGGGGGTCCTGGCGGGCGATGCTCTTCGGCCCCAACACCATGCTCCCCACCCGAAAGGACCTCTCGGACTTCTACGGGACCATGCGCTGGTTCCTGGGCCTCGGGTCCCGGCCCCGCTACGGTCGCTGGACCTACTGGGAGAAGTTCGACTACTTCGCGGTCTTCTGGGGGATCGCCGTGATCGGCTCCACCGGCTTCTCGCTCTGGTTCTCGGAGCTGGTGACCCGGGTCGTGCCGGGCTGGGTGATCAACGTCGCCACCATCATCCACAGCGACGAGGCGCTGCTCGCCACCGGCTTCATCTTCACCGTGCACTTCTTCAACACCCACCTGCGGCCGGAGAAGTTCCCGATGGACATCGTGATCTTCACCGGCCGGATGCCCCTCGAGGAGTTCAAGCGGGACAAGCCGGCCGAGTACCAGGCGCTGGTCGAGAGCGGGAAGCTCGAGGAGTACCTGGTCGAGGCCTACCCCCCGGTGGTGACGCGGACCATCCAGACCTTCGCCTGGGCCGCCCTGGCCGTCGGCTTCAGCATGGTGGTCTGGATCATCTACGCGATGCTGTTCGCGTACCGCTAGCCAACCACGGACATGTCCCCGGGCTGGGTCGCCCTGCTGCTCTGGACGCTCTCCGTGGAGACTCCCGGGCAGGTGCTGGCGATCCAGGAGCAGGTGGAGATCCGGCTGGTCCGCCAGCCCGACCGGGAGGTCCTGGAAGCCGAGAACCTCGACACCCTGGCGCCCCGCCACGTCGTGCTCGACCTCACCGACCCGGAGAACATCGAGGCCTCCGAGGCGCTTCCGGTTCGCGTCGTCCTGCGGCCCCGCGAGTCACGAGAGCTGCTCTATCTGACAAGACGAGATCCCGGCCTCACCTCTTCCTATCACCTCGACACCCGGATCGGCTTCGGCGACCCCGAGGCCAGGGTGGATACCGACTTCGTCTACAGCCTTCCCTTCCCGGAAGACATCCCATGCCGCGTGACCCAGGGGTACGACGGTCCCCACACCCATCAGGGGATCGACGCCCTCGACTTCCAGATGGAGGAGGGCACGGAGATCCGCGCCGCCCGCGGCGGGGTGGTGGTGAGGGTCAAGGACGACTCGGATCGCGGCGGTCCGGACCCGAGCTACGTGGAGGACGCCAACTACATCGACATCCTCCACCGGGACGGGACCTGGGCCACCTACGCCCACCTCCAGAAGGGCGGCGCCCTGGTGCGGGTCGGCCAGCGGGTGAGCCAGCGCGACAAGATCGGCCGAAGCGGCGCCACCGGCCAGGTGGCCGGCCCCCACCTCCACTTCTGCGTCCTGCGCGCCACCTGGTGGGGCCCGGTCACCCTCCCGACGACGTTCGAAACGGGGTCAGGTCTAGACTTTTGACTTTCGGCCGTGCGGCCTGACCTCGGGCGATAATCCTCTCCGCACATGGGGCGCTCCGACCGTTTCCGCACGACGGCGTCGGCGATGGGCCGGGCTCTGCGTCACCGCAACTACCGCCTCTTCTTCTTCGGACAGGGCACGTCGCTGGTCGGCACCTGGCTCACCCGGGTGGCGATGAGCTGGCTGGTCTACCGCCTCAGCGGCTCGGAGCTGCTGCTGGGACTGGTGGGGTTCGCCGGGCAGATCCCGATGTTCCTGCTGGCGCCCTTCGCCGGCGTGGTCGCCGACCGCGTCGACCGCAGGCGCCTGCTGCTCGGCACCCAGGTCCTGGCGCTCCTGCAGTCCGCCCTGCTGGCCGCCCTCACCATCGCCGGCGTGATCACGGTCGCCCAGGTGGCGGTGCTGGCGGTGTTTCAGGGCGTGATCAACGCCTTCGACACCCCGGCCCGCCAGGCCTTCGTGGTGCAGATGGTCGAGGCCCGCGAGGACCTCGGCAACGCCATCGCCCTCAACTCCTCGATGGTCAACGGCGCCCGGCTGCTCGGCCCGGCCCTGGCCGGCGTCCTGATCGCCCTGGTCGGCGAGGGGTGGTGCTTCGCCATCGACTCCGCCAGCTACCTGGCCGTGATCGGCTCCCTGGTGGCGATGCGGATCACCGTCGGCCGCCCGCCGGCGGAGCCCACCAGCTACCTGACCGAGCTCCGCGAGGGGCTGCGCTACGTCGCCTCCTTCGCGCCGGTGCGGGCGATGCTGCTGCTGCTGGCCTGCACCAGCCTGACCGGGATGCCCTACGTGGTGCTGATGCCGGTCTTCGCTGCGGAGGTGCTGCACGGCGGCCCCCACACCCTCGGGTTGCTGATGGCCTGCAGCGGCGGCGGGGCGCTCTCGGCCGCAATCTGGCTGGCCGCGCGGCGCTCGGTCCTCGGCCTGGACCGGGTGATCTGGGTCGCCGCCTCCGGGTTCGGCCTGGCGCTGTGCGCCTTCTCGCTGTCCCGATCGGTCTGGCTGTCGGCGCCGCTGCTGGCCATCGCCGGCGGCGGGATGATGCTCCAGATGGCGAGCAGCAACACTCTGGTCCAGACCCTGGTCGACGAGCGCCTGCGCGGCCGGGTGATGAGCTTCTACGTCGTCGCCTTCCTCGGCATGATGCCGTTCGGGAGCCTCGCCGCCGGCTGGCTCGGCGAGCGGATCGGGGCGCCGGCCACGGTCGGGCTCGGCGGGGCGGCCACCGTGGTGGCAGCCGCCACCTTCGCCTCGGCACTCCCCCGGCTGCGCGCCGTAGTGCACCCGATCTACGTGCGGCTGGGCATCCTGCCCGAGGTCGCCGAGGACTTGGCGGGCACGGCGAGCGTCCCCGACACGACCGGTCCCGAGTAGCCCCGCTGCCTAGGAACCCACGATCCGAGGGAAGGCGCCTCCAATGCGTCCTTCGTGGTAGTCGAGGGCCCCGTCGTCGAGCGCCTGACGGAGGGCTTCGGCATTCCCCTTGAAGAGCGCTACTTGCGTGTCGTGGAACGGATCGATGTCTCGCGATCGGCGTGGTGAGGCCAGCAGTTCGTTCAGGGCCGCCCCGCCGGCGACGTAGCTGTCGCCGCTGCGGATCCGGTTCTCGGCTAGGAGCCGGCAGACGTCGCGCTGGAACTCGGTGAGAGCCACTCGCGCACCTCCGCCGCCCGCCGGAAGCCGGCCAGGTCTCCGTGTCGCTCGATGGCGTCCAGGACGCGCAGCGTCTCCGCGATGCCGCTGGGATAGTAGTCGGAGCGCAGGAACCACAGGCAGCGAGAGCGGTACTCGTCCACCAGCGCCCGCACGCTCGCCGTGACGTTGGGGCTCAACGGCTCCATGAAGACAGCGGCCGGCGGGCGGCGGCTCGCGGGCTGGTCCCGTATCTGGCGGTCGGGGAGCTGACGGACCAGAGCGAGGCTCGCGACAATGGGGACGCCGTTATCCTCGGCGGCCGGCTGCCGCCTCGAGCGCCTCCACGTCGGCGAGGTCCTGCGCACGGCCCGTCGCCCGCTTGTTCCGTAGCAGGGCCTCGAGGCCGATGACGGCCACGCGCCGACCCTCGATCTCGAACCCATCGCCGGAACGGACGGCTTCGTCGAAGCCGACACCGTCTACCCGATTGATGACGTCGATGCGGCGCGGCGGCGCCCCGATCTGGAGCACGCCGTCGTAGCTGGCGAAGTCGGCTTCGCTGACCTCGAAGGCCTGCAGCGGAGCGCCGAAAGCGGCCAGCGCCTGGTAGACGCGGGCCGCGTTCGCGCGGGTGGCACGCACCAGCACGTCCAGATCCTTGGTGGCCCGCGGATGACCGTGGAAGGCGACGGCATGGCCACCGACGACGACGAAGTCGGCGCCGGCGTCGGCGAGCGCCAGGAGCAGGTCGCGGAAGTCCTCGGGAAGCTCGATCACCTGGGATGGCGGGGAACGAAGCGCCAGGGCGTCTCCCGGCGCGTGTAGCTCGGCTCCTCCATTCCCGCGAGCGACCACGCCTCGCGAGTGAGCCGGCGGACGAGCGAGACGGCCTCGGCGCCTCGCACCGGGCTCAGGTCCTCCTCAGCAGGCCCCAGGCGCGACTTACGGAGAATCACGCGAGCCCGCCTCGCCTCGGCCCTGGCCCGACGATCGGCTTCCGTCATACGGCCATAGCTTAGCAGGCCGAGGGTCGGGTGGCGGGGAGCGGCATGACCACAGCGGCGGGTCATGAGAGGATCCGGCATGGCTCGGGCCGAGGCTGGGGCGTTTTCGGGTCGGGAGGGAGGATCATGATTCAGCCACTGATCGTCCCCTTGTGTGGGCTTCTCCTCGTCGGAGGCCCTCAGACGCCGCCTGACGACAGCCCGGCCTCCCTGCAGAGCGCATGCGATCCGGGGACGCCCCTCGCCTGCTACCAATTGGCCCTCCGATACCGAGATGGGGAGGGAGTCGCGACAGACCGAGACAGATCACTCAGCCTGCTGGACAGGGCGTGCCTGGGCCAGATGGTTCGAGCATGCTTCACCGCCTGCCTGGCTGGCGGTCGCACGTGTTGGATGCTGGGCAACTCCGGTCCGGAGCCTTGGGTGTCGATGCGCAAGTTCGTGACGGCTCCAAGCACGTCGGCGCGCCTTGAAATGGTGGCCGCGACGCGCAATCTGCAGTTCCTGCGCGAGGTGCAGCAGGGCAGCCGCAAGTACGACGAGATCAAGTCCTTGCCCGACCTGGAGGCACTGCTGGAGGCGACCCGAGCTCGCGTCCGTGAGATCGCCGTCTCCGACCCAGATCCGGGGAGAAGGTGGTCTGCGATCTATGACGAGTCGCTTCAGGGCGTGGGCTACAAGGAGCTGGAGCAGGTTGCCAAGAGCGACCCGGACCCGAAGGTCCGGAAGATGGCGCAGGAAGAGAACTCAAGGCTGTGGGGGTACAAGCCCTGGGAGAAGGAGGGGGCGGCCGAGCTGGTGCGGATGTCGAAGAGCCATGACGTGGAGACCCGGCGGAGGGCGGTGACCAAGCTGATGGACCCGGCGCGCCTGGCGGAGATGGCCGAGAAGGACGAGGACCGGGAGGTCCGGGACCGCGCAGTCTGGCGTCTCGGGGACTACGCGGACGATTGGCAGCCGGTGCTGATCCGGATTGCCGAGAAGGACGAGGACGAGCGGATTCGCTCGGCGGCGGCGGCTCGGGTGAGCGACCAGAGTGCCCTGGAGCGCCTGCTGCGGGGAAGCCGGGTCGCCTCGGTACGGCGGCACGCCCTGGAGAACCTGGAGGGCAGGCCGGTGGACACGTCGCTGCTGCTGTGGGTGGCCGAGCACGACAAGGACGACGAGATCCGGCGGGAAGCGGCGTCCCGGATCACGGACCAGGGGATCCTGGCCCGGATGGCCCGATCGAGCCGCAGCTACGAGGTGCGGGCCGCGGCCACGGCGAGGCTGGAGGACCAGAAGCTGCTGGGAGATCGCGGTGAACGACCCGGTCGACTGGGTCTACAAGGCGGCAATCGACAGGCTCGAGGACGAGGTGATCCTGGCGGAGGTGGCTCGGAGGCGACCCGAGGAGTACGTGCTGCAGTTGGTCATCCAGAAGACGAGCGACCAGGAGCTCCTGACCACGCTCGCGCGGACGGCCGGGTCGTGGATGGTCCGGTTTCGGGCGGTTGGCAAGCTGACGGACCCGCAGGCGCTCGAGGGGATCGCAAGCAACGACGCCATGCCCGCGGTGCGCGAGGCGGCCCAGAAGAGGCTCGCGACGCTGGAGGCTCCCTAGAGGCCCGTCGGCTGGCCCAGGAGCGCCGCCTTCAGGACCGCGTGAAGGTACTCCGCCTCTACGAGATCGGTGTTGCCGCCGATAGAGAGCGTCTTGCGGTCCGACCGGGCCACGATCGTCTTGGCGGAGAGGTAGAGCTCCTCCAGCTCGCTGGCGGGGATCGTCCTCGTCCGGCGGCCGAGCAGCCGATGCACCTCGACACGCAGGGAATCCGAGCTGGCGACCGCCGAGACCCTCGTGATCGTGTTCGCGATCCAGAGCAGAGCCAGCAAGACGACGGGAATCACCACCAGAAGCGCCGGGTGGTCCACGAACGGCGGACGGTCGAGACGCGGCGACAGGCCCCGGAGTCTCTCGCCGAGGTCAGCGACGATACCGGGCGCTGATGTCAGCGAGTAGCCGACGATGCTCCAGACAATGGCCGCGCCGACGGCTCTCCGGAACTCGCGAGGGAAGGTGACGCGGACGGTGTCGCCGCGCCGCGTGACGATCGACCGCAACAGCGCGGGCCTGTCCGGCACGACGACGTCCAGGCATTCCCGGCTGGCGCGCCCGCGCAGCGACTCGTCCAGCGTGTCCGCTTCCCGGATCTGCTCGGTCCCGGTCGAGGAGTCGTGCAGCGGCAGGCGGACGAACTTGGCGAGCTCCTCGGCTGAGCGCCTCGCCCGCTCTGGGCTCGAGACCGTCTCCCAGTCGATCCTGTCGCGATCGCCTGCCAGGCGCACCGGGTAGACGGTGGCGCTCCGGCTGCTGCCGCTTCTGCCCCTGCTGCTTCGGACCTCGCGGGTGACCCAGACATACCGGAACCGCCCGAGGGGTATCTGCTTGCGTCGGAGGGTAACGAGAGCCGTGAACGAGCTCTCGACCACCGCCTGGCGTCGGTCGATCCTGTGCTGGGCGCGCCCGAAGACCATCAGGCCACCGACCAGCGCGAACAGACCTCCGGCCGGGAACCCGACGTACCAGGGGATGTCGTCGCCGCCACGCATCTCGCCCGGGATGAAGACGGTGGCGATCAGCGCCAGTCCGGCGAGCAGGAAGGGCAGGCCGAACAGCATGAGGCAGCCGCCCCCAAGCCTCTTGGTGAGAACGGCCGGATTCGACGAGGGCCAGAGTGGCATCTTTTCTCCGAGGGCCAGCAAGCGGCGCCCTAGTTCGCGGGCGCAGGGCTGGCGAACAGCGCCTCGACCTTCTGGTACTGCGAGTGGACGGCCTCGACCGCCTCGGCGGTCGCCTTTCGGTCGGTGCCGGCCGCCGTTGCCCTCAGCCTCTCGCTCTTCTCGCAGAGGGCGGCGATCTCTGGGCGCAGCTCGGCCTCGCGGGCGGCGAAGCGGCTCGGGACCGGGGCCACCGCCAGGGCGCTGCAGGCATCCGCCATCCGCTCGGCCGAGGCGGCAAGGGCCGGCCACTCCTGGTCGGGGAGCTGGTGGTGATAGACCCGGTAGAGCGCCACGTGGAAGAGGTCCAGCTCCTTCATCGCCGGCCGCGTGGCACGCACCAGCCCCTCGAAGCCGGAGTGGAACGCCTCGACGGCGTCGAGCAGCCCCTGCTCCGACCCGGCTTCCGCCGCCGTCTCGTAGCTCGCCAGCGCCTTCTCGAGCCGGGCCAGGGCCGCGTCCCAGTCGGCCTGCCGCTGGTGCAGGATCTGCGGCAGGCGGGCCTCGGCCACCTTGGCGACGCCGGCGCGGGCCTCGGGGAGCAGCTCCTTCATCTTCTCGTAGTCCTTGTTCGGCCAGGCCTGGTGCCAGAGCGGGGCAACGACCTCGTGCAGCTCCACCAGCGCCGGAACCTCGGAGCGCATCTCGGCGGCAAGCTCCTCGGCGCGGCCGGAGGGTCCCGCTGGAGCGAGAGAGGTCACGACGGCAAAGGCCAGGATCGAGAGCGGCTTGTGAGTCACGGTGGTCCTCCTCGAGCAGGGCCGGGAGCCCCGGCGTCCGCGCAGGATAGCGCCCCACCGTGAGCCACGCCAGCCGCGCCGCTTGGTGGTAGAGTCGGCGGTCGCCATGTTCCCGGTGCTTCGCTACGTCGCCGTCAGCTCCACCGTGCAGGGGCTGCTGATGGCGGCAGCCCTGTTCTGGACGGGCAGAAACGGCCGTACCAGCAGCCGCCTGCTGGCCAGCCTGCTGTTGTCGCTCAGCCTGCTGCTGGTCTGTCACGTCGTCACCGGAATCGACGTGCCGCCGGCCCTGGGCCTCGCCGCTCAGTTGGGCGTCAACTTGACCTTCCTGCTGGGCCCCCTCCTCTACGCCTACCTCGCCTCCGTGCTCCTGCCCGAGCGGCGGTGGGGCGCCCGGCCCGCCCTGCACGCGCTTCCCTTCTTCCTCTTCGTCGGGATCACGCTGGCCCACCACCTGAGCCCGGGGGCTGTCTGGCAAGTCCTCGACGATTTCTCGGTGCGAGAGGGTGCGGCCCTCGCTCACCTGGCTGGATACCTGTCGTATGCCAGCCTCTCCCTCCAACTCTCGCGGCGCCTCCGGGCGGACCAGGCACCGACCCTCGGCGCTCCACGGCTCCATTGGCTGCGGTTCCTGACCCTGAGCTTCGTCGTGGTCTGCCTGTTCCGGACTCTGTCCCTCCTGTTGGTGCTGGGCCTGCTCCCGGGCGACTTCTGGTGCGGGTGGCTGGCGGGCGCCATCTGGATGACGTTCTTCCTGTTCTTCAACACCATCCTGTTCGTGGGGCTTTCCGTCCCCAGCCTGTTCACGCAGCACCGGAAGTACGAGCGTTCCCCCCTCGGCGAGGCCCAGAGGAGCCGGTACCTGGCCCGTCTGCGCGATGTGATGCAAGACGAGAAGCCCTACCTCGATCCGGGCCTCTCCCTGGCAAGCCTGGCGGAGCGCGTCGACGTGCCTCCCAAGCACCTCTCCCGGCTGCTCAACGCCGAGTACCAGCAGAGCTTCTACGACTTCGTCAACCGCTTTCGCGTCGACGAGGCCACGGCGCTCCTGCGTGACCCGGCCAGCCAGGACCTGAGCATCCTCGAGGTCGCCCAACGCGCCGGCTTCGCGTCCAAGCCGACCTTCAACGCCGCGTTCAAGAAGCGGACCGGCAGGACCCCCAGCCAGGTCCGGTCCTCGGAGACTTCGGCGGTCCGCCCGCCCGATCCGGCGGTGGACGATCCGCAGGAGGCCTGAGGGGAGACCGGCCGAAACGGTCCGGAATCCTCGGCGAGGGGGTCTCAGCCGATCCGCGCAGTCGACCTTCGGCCCTCCCACGTCGATCTTGGGGCTCGATGCACCCCATGTCCGGGGACTCGGCCCGGCTCGGAAAGCCTAGCCGGTCCCCCCGAGGAGGGCCAATAGCTCATGAGTCACCCAGGTCGACGCCGGTTCATCGGGAATGCCGCGGTCTTCGGAGGCTGCCTGGCGGTGTGCGGCCTCAAGCCGCGTCCCACCAGGGCAGGGTCTGTCGAGGGAGGGGCGGAGGAGGACGAGTTCCGCTGGACGGCCTTCTGCTGCCAGCGCTGCGACACCTGTCGGGCCTACCTCGACAAGGAGTGCCCCTCCTGCAAGGCCCACCCCTCGGCCGGAGAGTGCCGGGTCAAACGCTGCGCCGTCGAGCGAGAGGTCGCCACCTGCGCCCACTGCGAGGACTTCCCCACCTGCCCGCAGCCGGGCTTCAAGGAGCATCCCGAGGTGAAGGCGCTGGCCGAGGAGCTGCGCAAGAAGCTCCAGGAGGCGCGTTCGTCCTGATCTGACCTTGGCCCCGTCGGCGCCGCTCAGACCCCGACGAACTCAGGGGACCGGACCAGCCGGCGGTCGGGCCCGTATCCTCGGCCACTGTGCCGGGAACCTCGACCGGGGGGATTTGTGTGCCGGGCACGGCCGCCGGCACCTCACGAGGAGGCAAGACATGACCACCGAGAACCCGACACGCCGGCAGTTCCTGCAGGTGGGGGGCGCTTGTGGAGTGTGCGCCGTCTGTGGGGGGCTGGCCGCTGGCCCGCGGCGGGCCCTGGCCGCCGAGACGGGCGAGTACGACTTCGAGAAGCTGACCTACTGCTGCTTCGAGTGCGACCCGAAGAAGTGCCCGACGCTCAAGGCCACGCTCGAGAACGACCTCGAGTACAAGAAGAAGACGGCCGTCGAGTGGTCGGAGAGGTACGAGCGCGAGGTCTCTGCCGACGAGGTCTTCTGCTACGGCTGCCGGGTCCCCGACGACAAGATGAGCCTGCTCGTGAAGCGATGCGACGTGCGGCAGTGCGTCCTCGACAAGGGCCTGGTCTCGTGCGCTCACTGCCCCGACCTGGTCACCTGCCAGCGGGAGCTGTGGACCAGCTTCCCCGACTTCCGCAAGCACGTCCTGGGCATCCAGGAGAAGGTCCTGGCCGGGTAGGCCCGCCCCCGCATCGGGATTGACAGGCCCCGGGGGCTCGCGTAGCGTCCCTCCGCGAGACAAGCGAAAGGAGGGGGCGTGAGCAACCGGTCCTTGTTCCTGCTGGCTCTGACGGCCGTCCTGCTGCACAGCGCCACACCGGCGCAGGCGGAGCCGGCCGGCCCCAACGCCGTGTTCGAGTGGTTCGAGTACGTGGGGCAGGACGAGCAGCCCGCCGTGACCCCGGGCCACTACCGGAATCCGATCCTGGGGGGCTTCTATCCCGATCCCAGCCTGTGCCGCGTGGGCGAGGACTACTACCTGGTCACGTCGTCCTTCGCCTACTACCCGGGCGTGCCGATCTTCCACAGCCGCGATCTCGTCCACTGGCGCCAGATCGGCCACGTGCTGACCCGGCCCTCACAGCTCGAGATGCGGGGCCTGCGGGTGTCGGAGGGGATCTTCGCCCCGACGATCCGCTTCCACGACGGCGTCTTCTACATGATCACCACGCTGGTGGGCGGCGGCGGCAACTTCTACGTCACCGCCAAGGACCCGGCCGGGCCGTGGTCGGAGCCGGTCTGGCTCCGCGAGATCGACGGCATCGATCCCTCCTTCTTCTTCGACGACGACGGGCGCGCCTACGTCGTCAACAACGGTCCCCCTCCCGAAGCCCCCCGCTACTCGGGCCACCGTGCGCTGTGGCTCCAGGAGCTCGACCTGGCTGCCGGGCGGCTGGTCGGACCGCGCCGGGTGATCGTCGACGGCGGCGTCGACATCTCCAAGCACCCGATCTGGATCGAGGGGCCGCACCTGTTCCGGAGAGGGGGGTGGTACGTCCTGATCGCGGCCGAGGGCGGCACCGCCGAGGACCACTCCGAGGTCGTCTTCCGGAGCCGGGCGGTCTTCGGACCCTACACGCCCTGGGAGCACAACCCGATGCTCACCCAGCGCACCCTGGATGCCGACCGCCCTCACCCCGTCACCTCCACCGGCCATGCCGACTTCGTCGAGACGCCCGCGGGGGCCTGGTGGAGCGTCTTCCTCGGGTGCCGTCCTTACCAGGGGAGGCTCTACAACACCGGCCGGGAGACGTTCCTGCTGCCCGTGACCTGGACCGACGACGAGTGGCCGACGATCCTGGCGCCGGGCCAGCCGGTCCCGCTGGTGGCCCCTTCCCCGGACCTACCGGTCGTGCCGGCGCCCCCGATGACGGGCAGCTTCACCTGGCGTGAAGGGTTCGACCAAGAGACGCTGGGGTTTGCCTGGAACTCGCTGCGGGGGCCCGCCGACGGCTGGCACCGCGTGGACCCGGAGGCCGGGGGCCTGGTGCTCGAGGCCCGTCCCGTGGCCCTGACCAGTCGGGACGTCCCGTCGTTCCTCGGCCGCCGACAGCAGCACGCCACGTTCACGGTCACCACGGCGCTTCGCGCTCCCCACGGAGAGGGCTGGTCGGCGGGCCTGGTCGCCTTCCAGAACGAGACCTTCCACCTCTACCTGGGAGTGCGTCCGGTGGAAGCGGGCCTCGAGGTCTTCCTGGAGCGGGTGGCCGACCGTCGTCCGGAGGCCCGGCCGGAGACGATCGCGCGCGCCGCCGTGGCGGGGCCGCTGCCGGCGACCGTGCTCCTGAAGATCGAGGGCCGGGGTCGGGCCTACTCCTTCTCCTTCGCCACGCGACCGGGCGAGTGGACGTCGCTCAGCGACGGCGAGGACGGCTCGATCCTCAGCACCGCCACCGCCGGGGGCTTCGTCGGGACCTACCTCGGCCTCCACGCCCGGACCGAGCCGTCGGAGTAGCCGCCGGCCGGGCGGAGCGCGCCTTCCGCTCAGCCGCGGAGCGCCTCGTGCAACTCCGCCTCCAGGCGCCGCGCGCTCCTGGCGATCGAGTAGCGCCGGGCGGTCCGGAGCCCTGCGGCAGAGAGGCGTCGCCGAAGGTCGCCGTCGACCAGGAGCTCGCGGATCCGTCGGGCCATCTCGTGCACGCTGCCGCATGCGACGACCAGGGCGTTGTGGCGGTCGCGGGCGTATTCCGGGACCGCGCCGACTGGCGTGGTCACCACCGGACACCCGCAGGCCATCGCCTCGAGCGGCGGCAGCGCGAAGCCCTCCCGGCGGCTCGGGTAGAGGAGCAGCGTCGAGGTGGAGTAGAGGCGTCGCAGCTCGGCGTCGTCCGGGTGATAGCGAAACCCGGCCCATTCCGGCACGGATCGCGGCGCCACGGTCCCGCACAGCCGAACGGCGAGCGACGGCATCCGCTCCCGGACCAGGGCCAGGGCCGCCAGGCCATCCTCCGCCCCCTTGCGAGGGTCGGGATGGTAGAGCATGAGGACGCTCTGCGTTTGCGGAGCGCCATCGGGGAAGAAGCGCTCGCCGTCCACACCGCACGGCACCACGCCGTGGACCCGGCAGCCCGGCTCACGCCGTAGCTCCTCGACGGCTTGGCGCGAGAGGGTGATTCGGTGGAGCGGCAGGCGGTAGCAGCGCCGGACTCCGTCTTCGGGTCCCGTGCCGCCCTCGTGGTGCATGGCCAGGTGCACCTTGCGGCCCCGGGAGGGCTGAAGCCGGGCGACGTCGTGGGCGGTCGGCCAGGAGGTGGCGACCACCAGGTCGGCGCGGGGCAGGAAGGGGCTCCACACCAGTGGTACCCGTCGCAGCCGGCACTCGAGGGGGAACCAGGGGACGCCGGCCGGCTGGCGCAGCCTCCGGCGGAGCTCCTCGAGCTGCTGCCGCCGGCTGAAGTGGAAGCGATACGGCCAGAGCGGGTAGACCACCGTCACGGCGTGTCCGGCTCGCCTGAGCCAGTTGGCGGCGTCCAGAACCATTCGGATGCCGCCGGTCAAGCTGACGAACGGGACAACGAAGCTGACTCGCACGTCTCCTCCGGGCGTGGGGGGGACAGGCCTGGCAGGGGAGGCAGCCGGCCCCATTCGGCCAGCAACGACGCCGCCCTCGAGCGGCAGCCTTCCCGGTAGGCGACGGCCGCCTCGGGTTCCATGCGGAGGACCGCCCGCAGGGCGCTGGCGATGGCGTCGGTGCAGTAGGGATCGAACGTGAACAGACCCTCCATGAGCCTCCTGGGCAACGAAGCCAGCGCCGCCGTCACCACCAGGGACGAGCAGCACATGGCCTCGATGACCGGCAGGCCGAAGCCCTCGTAGAGGCTGGGGTACACGACCGCGGACGCGAGGCGGTAGAGCGAGGGAAGGTGCTCGAACGGCACGCAGCCGATCCTCCGGATCATCGGGTAGGAATCGCTCTCCACCAGGGCCCTGCCGAGACCCTCGTCCCACCCGTCCGGCCCCGCCAGGACCAGGAGCGGCACCTCGGCTTCAGTGCCAAGGACACGCTCGTAGGCCCTCACCAGGCGGCGGAGGTTCTTCCTGGGTTCGAGGGTGCCGACGCAGAGCAGGTAGGGTTGCTCCAGGCCGTAGCGGGCGGGAACTCCAGCCATCACCTTCCCGGTGGAAAAAGCGGGATTGACGGGCACTGGCATCAGCCGCACGCTCTCGGGGTCGACCCGCAGCCGGTCGATGATGTCGCGACGGCTGTTCTTCGAGAGCGTCACGATCGTCTCCGCCCGCCGCTCCACGTAGTGGAGGTACTCCTCGAACTCGGCCACGTTGCCCGGTGTGTGCAGGTCGGGGTGGACGCGGGTGGTGAGGTCCGGCACCCACGCTACCTTTCGCGAGCGGGCATGCCGGAAGCGGCCCTGCCACACCACCAGCTCCACCGCCTCCTTGCCCTTGAAGGGCCGCCAGGGAGGCAGCCGGAGCTGCAGGAAGCGGAGCGCCCTTGCCAGCAGCGGGAGCCTGGCCCGTCCCAGCTCCGTGGCCAATCCCGCCAGGCCGGCGTCGGCGAGGATCGCCGCCGCCGCCAGCCCGAGCGCGGCGCAGCACCCGAGGACGACGGGTGACGCAAGCCCGGCAGCGATCGACGCTGGCGCCGCGACGCCGCCCAGCGCCAGCGCCACCAGGCTGAAGCTCTGGAGCTGTCGGTGCTGGGCGGTCCAGTGCAGGCGGCCGATGCCGACCCGGTGCATCTGCAAGCGATCCGCCTCCACACCGAGGCGTTCGGCAAGTGGGGCGCGGCCCGCCGCGGGCAGGGTCACGTGGACCCTCCAGTCCTCGTCACACCAGCACAGCAAGGCCCGGATCAGCTCCACCAGCAGATTGAAGTAGCCGGCCGGAGGCTCGGCCAGTGGCGTGCCGTCGATCCAGATCTCGGGTGCGTCGGCGGGCCGGGTCCGCCGCCCGACGAGCAGCCGGCGCAGACGCTCCCAGGTCCAGCGCGCCCCATGCTCGCCCCAACGGCGAGCCGAGCACAGCGCCTGTTCGACGGCCCGGCCGAGCGTCCCTCGGGATAGAGAGTGGCGGCACAGGTCGAGGACCCGGCCCGGCAGAAGGAGCATCCCAGCCGTGGCCCGCAACGACGCGATCGGCCGGTGTTGCCGCAACAGCTGTCGGGCGCAGGTCCGGTGTTGTCCCAGCAGGTAGTCGCCGACCGCCCGCCTCACCTCGGGAGGGTGACTCGGCCGCGCCCGGATCGGCCGCAGCAGCCGGAGCTGCTCGTCGAGCGCGACATCCGGGTGGCGCCGGGTGAACTGGCCGTCGTGGATCCGCCTTCGCACCAGCGGCAACGGCTGGCAGAAGAGCGCCGAGCGGCGCGCCACACGAAGCCACAGGTCGATGTCCTCGACGTAGTTGTAGCCCGGGTCGAAGCCGCCGGCGGCCGACAGGACGCTGGCCCTGGCGAAGACCGTCGAGGCCTCGATGAAGCAGCCACGCGTCAGCAGCTCGCGCCTGGCCCGTCCGGCTCTCAGATCGAGCGACTCGAGGTCGAAACGCTCGGAAAGGCGACCGATGGGACGGCCCGAGCCGTCGACGTAGGCGCAGTCGGAGAAGGCCAGGCCGACCTCGGGGCGCTGTCGGAGGGCGCTCACCTGTAGCGCCAGCTTGTCCTCTTCCCAGCAGTCGTCGTGGTCGACGATCGCCACGTACTCGCCGCGGGCCTCCAGGAGGCTTCTGGCCCGGGCGTGGCCGAGGCCGCGGTGGGGCTGAGCGACCAGCCGCAGGCGGCCGTCTCGGAAGCTCTCCCGGATCCTCTCCGCGCAGCCGTCCGTGGAGCCGTCGTCGACAAGCACCACCTCGAAGTCGGTGTAGGTCTGGCCCAGGACGCTCCGCAGCGTCTCCGCGACGTAGCGCGCGGAGTCAAACAGGCAGATCGTGACGCTGACAGAAGGATGTGGTTCGTCGGATGACATGCTCGACCTGCTCCTCCCGCATCCCGGCGAAGAGCGGAAGCGACACCAGCTCGGCGCCGAGGCGCTCCGTGATCGGCAGCCGCCCGCCATACCGCGCGAAAGCCGGCTGCCGATGGTTTGGAGGGTAGAGGACTTGGGTCTCGATCCCGTGGGCCATCAGCGCCCTCATCAGAGCCGCGCGTCGATTCCTCCGGACCCGCAGCGTGTAGCAGAACGGCACCTCTTCGGCGAGATCGTGCATCGGCAGACGAAGCGCCGGCAGCCCACGGAAGGCTTCGTCGTATCGGCCGGCGACGTACCGACGCTCCCGGACCAGCTCGCTCACCCGCTCGAGCTGCGCCAGGCCTACCGCGGCGTTGACGTCGCTCATGTGGTACCGGAAGCCGGCCTCCACGACCCGCACTCGGCCCTTGTCGCTGCCGGCGCGCGGCCCCCGGATCCCGAGCCGGCGCATTCGCCGAATACGTTCCGCCCAGGCCTCACGGGCCGTGCACACGGCACCACCCTCGCAGCAGGTCACGGCCTTGATCGGATCGAAGCTGAAGCAGGTCAGGTGCCCCCCGGCACCGACCCGGGTGCCGTCCCTCGCCGAGCCGAAGGCGTGGGCCGCATCCTCCACCACCACCAGCGAATGACGGCCGGCGAGATCCAGCAGCCGCCCCATCTCGGCCGGCCGCCCCGCGTAGTGCACGGGCACGATCGCCCGGGTGCGCGGGGTCAGACGCCGCTCCGCGTCCGAGACGTCCAGGGTCAGGTCGTCCTCTCGGCACTCGGCAAAGACGGGAGCGCCGCCCGCCGCCAGGACCGCCTGGACGGTCGCCGCGAAGGTGAGCGAAGGGACCACCACCTCACGCCCGCGAACCCCCACGGCCTCCAGGGCCAGGTGGAGCGCCGCCGTGCCCGAGCTGACCGCGACGCAAAGAGGTGCTCCGACGAGCTTCGCCACCGCGCGCTCGAATCTCTCGACAGCCGGTCCCATCCCCAGCCAGCCGCTGCGCAGCACCTCCCCAACGGCCGCGACCTCCCTCGGCCCGATCGAAGGACGCGCCAGCGGCACGCTCCATCGCTGCATCAAGCCTCCCTCCTGGCCCACGCCGAGCAATCGGCGTACCAGGACGTCCGACCGGTCCCCCGCGCGGCTGGAGAAGTCGGGTGTTGCCAAGCCGTTCTGATCCCGTGGCTTCTCGCCGCACGCGTCTCGAGCCCGAGCCCCACCTCGGAGCATCAAGACCTGGCGTCCGTACGGCGGCGGGACGCTGTTCGGGGATCGAACGTTTCCGGCCCAGTCGCCTTCCCCCTGGAATGGCAACTGGGGGAGCCGCGAGGCCTCCTGCTCCTGGCCGTCGACGCGGCCGAGGCTGCGGCTCGGGTGGCAACCTCGCAGCCGGAGCCCTCTCCCGCCTTGGTGAGAGCCACGTCGCGGAGTATGCTCGGCGACGCGTTTCGATCTCGATGAACGAAGGAGGCTCTGGTGAAGATCATTCCTGTCGTGTGCGCCCTGGCCGTGCTGGCGCTGGTGAGCGGTGCCCAGGCGGGCTCGGTCGACATGAACCCGGGTGAGTGGGAGATGACCACGACGGTGAAGATGGAGGGGATGCCGGGCATGCCGGGCGAGATGCCGCCCCACGTGATGAAGCGGTGCCTGACCGAAGAGGACATCGTTCCCAAGGACGAGGCCCAGCAGAAGGACTGCAAGGTCACCGACCAGCGGGTGGACGGTGACCAGGTCTCGTGGAGCGTCGTCTGCGACGGGGAGCACATGAAGGGCACCGGGAGCGGAAGCGGCACCTGGGCCGGCGACGCCTTCGAGGGTGCCTTCGACCTCAAGATGGACATGCCCGGTCAGGGCGAGGTCACCATGCACGCCACGATGAAGGGGAAGCGGCTCGGGGCCTGTCAGGAGTAGGCGCTCCGGCTCCGGGTGATCACCCCTCCTCGATCCTGCGCGGGAGGAGGTGGCTATGGTAGGCGTATGAGGCTTCTCCAGAAGCGTGGTGCGCGGCGTGGGGCATGGACTCGGTGTCCCTCCTGCATCCCGGGCGGTGGGCGATGACCGCGCCGACCGGCGAGGGACTGCGCCACCTGGGCGGTGGGGTCGCCGTCTTCCCGATCGGGCTCGGCCGCATGGGGATGTCGGGGCCCCACGGACCCGCGGACGAAGGCGAGGGCGTCGCGACGATCCATGCCGCCCTCGACCAGGGTGTCAACCTCATCGACACCGGCGACTTCTACGGCTCGGGCCACAACGAGATGCTCATCGGCCGGGCCCTTCAGGGCGGGCGACGCGACCGAGTCCTCCTCTCCGTCAAGTTCGGGGCCCTGCGCAGCTCGGGTGGGTGTGCGCCGGTGGCTCGGAGCCCTCGCTACTGCACGACAACGCGGACCACGGCCGAGGAGATGGGGGCGTTGGGGAGACGCGCCTGGAAGCGGTGCTCGCCGGGGCTCAGCTTCCAGCGGGCCTCGTAGGGGTAGTCCGCCACCTGGAAGGGGGCACCGTCCACGTACCACACCACCTGCGGGACGGGGGGGTCCACCACCGCCTTGAGGGCCAGCGTCGAGCGCTCCGGAGGCATCTCGGGGTCGCGGAGCAGGCGTTGGCCGGGCTCGGGTGCCGTCAGGCTGAGGCGGACCCTGGGCGTGGGGTCGAAGGGTGGTCGGAGGGTCGCTCGCGTCCCAGCGGTCGGCTGCTCCCAGATCGGCGCCGGCAGGCGGGGGAGGTTGGCGGCGGCGGCCCACGCGGCATAGCGCGCGGGCAGGTCGACGAAGGTCCGCGCTTCGCGGAAGGACGCGGGCGTCCGCGACGACGCCGGCGCGCCGGTGCGGGTGTCGACGGCCAGCCGCACGTGGGCACGGCAGTGGTCGACAGGGGCCTCGCCCGGGCGCAGCCACTCGACGAACACACGCTCGCAGGCCGCGGTAGCCAGGCGGCCGGTCAGCGCGCAGAGGCGGTAGGCCTCGAAGCCCCGCGGCTTGGGGAAGGACAGGTCCTGCAGGCCCCCGGCCTGGTCGCGGTGCAGGTAGCTGACGATGCGCTTCACCAGGTGCGCGGCCGAGTTGTACCCGCTCAGCCGGCTCATGGGGCGGAAGTCCGGGTCGCCCACCCACACCCCCACCACGTATCGCTGGGTGAAAGCTATCGTCCAGGCGTCGCGGAAGCGCGAGGAGGTGCCCGTCTTCACCGCCACCGGGTATGGGTACTCGGTGATCCCCATGCGGGGGAAGCTGGGAAGCCGTGCCATCGGATCGGACAGGAACAGGGCGACCTGGCGGGCACTCTCCTCGGACAGCACGCGCCGGGTCCTCCGCTCCTGGCCCGGCCACCACTGAAGGTCCGACAGCACGCCGCCCGAGGCGAGGGCCCCGTACGCGCGCACGAGCTGCTCGAGGGTGACCGGCATGCCGCCGATCGTGAGGCCTAGACCGTAGCGGCGGGCGGGGCGGCTCCCGTCGTGCAGGCCGAGGTCGCCGAGGAAGCTGTAGCCCTCCCCCAGGCCCACCTTCGAGAGCAGGTTCGCCGCCGGCACGTTGCGCGAGTTCGCCAGCGCCACCCGTGGGAGCAGCGGGCCCAGGAAGCGGTCGTCGGCGTTGGTGATCCCTCCCGCGCCGCGCTCGAGGTCGTCGAGGATGCTGGCGGGCGTGATCACACCGCGGTCCAGGGCCAGGGCGTAGACGAAGGGCTTGAGAGCGCTGCCCGGGGAGCGGGGGACGGCCGTGTAGTCGATAGCGCCGGAACGGCTTTCGTCGAAGTAGTCGGTAGAGCCGACCCAGGCGAGCACCTCGCTGGTGTCGCGGTCGACGACCGCCGCGGCGGCGTTGCGTCCGCCACGGGCGTCCCAGGCGTCCACCGCCTTGAGCGTGAGCCAGGCCACCTCCTCCTGCAGGTCGAGATCGAGCGTGGTCCGGACCACCGGACGCCGGGCCAGCGGGAGGCGCGCTCGCTCGGTCTCGAGCAGGCGCTCGAGACGCAGCACCGCGTGCAGGGCCGTCCGCGGACGCTCGTCCGGGGGCGGGATCCGGAGCCGGTCGAGCTGCCGGCGGGCCAGGGTCAGCTCGACGTCGCCGAGCTTCCCGTCCTCGCGAAGCTGGGCGAGGATCCTCTGGCCCCGCTCGACGGCCCGCTGCCGGCCCAGCGGATCGAACGGGTTCATCCGCGCCGGGGCCTGGGGGATGGCGCACAGGAAGGCGATCTCGGCCCAGCTCAGGTCCGCAACCGGCTTGTCGAAGTAGCGGCGCGCGGCGTGGCCGATCCCGTGGATGCGGTTCCCGTACGGGACCAGGCGCAGGTAGTGGGCGAGGACCGCGTCACGCCCATGGCGAGCGGTCAGGAGAAGCGCGGTCAGCGCCTCCAGCGCCTTGCGCGGGTAGGTACGCGGACCGGGCCGCTGCATCCGCGCCACCTGCATCGCGATCGTCGAGGCCCCGGAGATCCGCCGGCCACTGGCCAGGTTCTGCCGCAGGGCGCGGACCACCGCCGCCGGATCGACGCCCGGGTGCGAGTAGAAGCGCCGGTCCTCGACGGCCAGCACCGCCGCGGCCACGCGCTGCGGGATCCTCTCGACCGGCCAGTACCCGAAGGCGTCGTCCCGCTCGGCTCCGACCTCGGCCAGGAATCGGTCGTGACGGTCCCGCAGCAGCAGGGTGGGCGGAGGGGCTTCCAGCCCCGACCGGCAGAGCGCCAGCAGCAGGAAACCGAGCCCCAGGACGAGGACGAGACGCCAGACGAGGCCCCGTCGTGTGTGCGGCCGGCGCCTGAGGCGCTCGGCGGCGCGAGAGACCGCGCGGAGCAGCCGATCTCCCACGTGACTACTCCTGGGCGACCGCCGCGATCTCGATCCGGGCGCCGTTCGAGGTCGCGAACACGGCGCCGTCGTACATCATCGCCGCCTTGGCGGCAGGCTGGATGAACGTGCCCGGGATGGTGGCGCGAGTCCTGAAGTAGAAGTGGTACGTCCCCGCCGGCAGGCTGTCGTAATAGAAGGAGACGCTGTCGTCGAGGTGGGCCACGTAGGTCGGCTCGAGGGTCTGGCTGCCCCGGGGACGCGCCTCGGGCGGCGCGGTCGCCAGGTTCGGGTTGAGCGGCTCCATTCCGGCGGCCAGCGGCACAGTCACGGCGACGTAGTGGCGCTGCTTGGGGCACACCACCACGACGTGTTCCTCCACCACGTCGCCCACGGCGAAGGCTTGCGTGGTCCCGGCCTCGTCGAGGGGGAGGCGACCGAGCGGCTCGTCCTCGCCGCCCACCCGGAGCAGCTCACGCGTCACCACGAAACCGTGGCCCTCCGCGCTGACCTGGCTGCCATCGGGGGCCGGCACGTAGCTGGTCTCGACCCGCGCCAGCACCGGCCCGGCGGCGCCGGGGGCGAGCGAGAGCTGGCCCGATCCGAGGCCGGACAAGGCCTGGTAGCGTAGCGGCGAGCTGGGACCCAGAAGCAGCGCCTCCTCGCGTCCGGCGAAGCGCAGCGTGGCCGTGCTCCGGGCCTGGCCCGGGGTGCCGGACGCGGGCGACAGCCGCTCCGCCAGCGCGAGCAGGGCGGCGGCGTTGGCGTTGGTGTCGCCCCAGCCGTCGTCCCGCCCGAGCGTCACCAGGCCATTCACCAGCACCGGCACCCGCGGCTGCTTCGGGTCGAGACGCACCAGCGCCCGCGTCGCCTCGGCCACGGCCCGCGTCTCGCTGGGCAGCACCAGGCGGTTGCGGGCCGAGGCGGTGGTCCGAAGGCCGGCGTAGATCTCCCGCCCCTGGTGCAGGCGGAACACGACGTCCTCCCACAGCTCCTGCAGGAGCCGGTCGGTGGCGGCCGAGGTCTCGCCGGCGCGGGCGAAGGCGAACAGCACCTGCGCCAGGCCCTCGGTGTCGAGGAACTGCGCGCGGCGCGCCAGCTCGGCCGCGTAGGCCGCGTTGAAGCGGCCGGCCTGGGCCAGCGCGGAGAGCGCCCAGGCCCGCTCCAGGTACGACTCGCCGTCGATGAAGCGGCTGTAGTCCGAGCGCAGGGCCTGCTCCAGGCTGGTCAGCAGCCGCTCCAGCACCGCCTCATCGACGGTGAAACCGGCCTCGCGCGCCTCGATCATGAACTCGGCCACCCACGCGGTCAGGGACACGTAGCCCCTCGCCCCCGGCCAGTACGCGACCAGGCCGTCCGGATCGATCGACGCCGAGATCCACTGGAGCGTGTCCCGCACCGCGCGCTGTAGCGCCTCTTCGGAGCCACGTTGCTTCAGCAGGTCGCGGAAGCGGCGCAGGGCGAGATAGGCACGGGCACGGCTGACCTGCTGCTCGGTGCAGCCGTACGGGTAGTCGAGCAGGAAGTCGAGGCCCGAGGCCATGCGGACCAGCGCCGGCTCGCTCGAGACCAGGAGCGAGCGGGCCAGCGTGCCGGGACGCGTGGCCGCGGTCACCGCCTCGATCGGCAGCGTGGCGCCCGGCGCCAGCTCCTGCAGCACCCGCCGGGTCACGCGCTCGCGGTCGGCGCGGATCGGCAGCCTCACCTCGAAGGCGTCGCTGGCCCCGTCCGAGGCCCGCTCGACGCCGATCCGGAACGTCACCTCCTGGCGCGCCAGCGCCCCCTGCGTGTCGTAGCCGGGCGTCTCCACCTCGACCGGGAAGCTGAGGCGCTGCGGGGTCCCCTCGACCCAGGTGACCTCGCGACGGGCGGCGCCTTCGAGGCGCACGCCCTCGACCCGAACCTCGGCGGCCCCGGGACCGCCACGGCCCTCGACGATCCGGCCGATCGCCGCCGCCTGGAACCGGTCCCCCGGACGCACGAAGCGCGGCAGGGCGGGCTGCACGATCAGCGGCAGGCGCACCGCGATCTGGCCCTTGGCGAAGCCGAACCGCTCCTTCCCGCTCGCCACCTTGGCTCGCAGCTTGAAGACGGTGAGGTTGTCGGGCAGCTTGACCTTCACGGTAACGCGGCCGTCCGGGCCCACCCGGATAGCCGGCTCGTAGTAGGGGACGGAGCGGAAGTCGCGGCGCACCGTGGCGCGGTCGAGCAGGCCCGTCTCCTCCTCCCCGACGCCGCCGCCCGGCAGCTCCACCAGCGGCAGCACGCCGAAGGCGAGGTTGCGGGTGTCGTGGGCGGCGATGTGGGTCCCGGTGGCGGGGATGAAGGTCGGGACCGGATCCAGCCGCTGTTCCGTCCCGAGCGCCAGCACGGCGGCGTCGACCAGCCACAGCGTGACCTCGCCGGCCAGCGGCCGGCCGCTCGGGTCCTTCAGGGTGACGGTCACATCGATCGTCTGCCCCGGCAGCGCCGAGGCCGGGTGCTCGAGCGCCACCTCGACCCGGTGGGCCACCGGGTTGACCTTGATCCAGGTGGTGGCCGCCAGCGTGGCCGGCTTGCCCAGGTCGGTGATGCTCCCGGGGACGGGTCCGGTCCCCTGGATGCGGCCGCGCATCAGGACGAAGTGCACGGGCAGGCGCGGGACCCAGTTCCCCAGCACGGGCAGGCGCAGCGTGGCCGCGCCGCCCTTGACGTCGAGCCACTGGTAGCGGTTGCCGTCGGGCGCCTCGATCACGGCCAGGACACGCGCCGACTGGAACGGGGACTCGAGGACGAGCGCGGCGGTGTCGCCGGGGTCGTAGTCGGCCTTGTCGGTGGACACGGAGAAGACGCGGGTGGCCGGCCGCGACCAGGTGACCGGCTCGTCGCCTCCGGCGTACAGGTCGATGCGCACCACCTGGGCCCGGTCGAGCCGATCGTGCGCCTCGATCTCCACGATGTAGACGCCGGCCCCGTCCAGGGCCAGGGGGACGGCGACGGCCTCGGCGCCGGTGCGCACCTGCTGCTCGCGGACCTTCTGGTCCACGACGTCCGTGACGTAGCGGGCGACGCCGTCCGAGAAGTCGCTGGCGCGCAGGTGCGAGTGCCACTCACGACGCAACAGGCGCACGGTCACCGGCAGGTCGCGGATCAGCTCGTCGTCGGGGCCGACCGCGATCAGCTCCGGCGTGACCTGGCGGGCCCGCTCCAGAAAGCGCGGCACCTTGAGCCCCAGCACGAACGCCGGCAACGCCCGGATGCTCCGGGTCGCGGTCACGGTCTGGTCGTCGGGGCCGGTCACGGTCGCCTCCACGACGTACTGGCGCGGCTGCGCCGTGGGCTCCACCGTCGGGTCGAGCGCCAGCACCGCCGCGCCGGCTTCGTCCGTCTCCTCCTCCCGCTCCAGCCGCGGGGTGGAGCGGAAGGGGCCGCCGGTCGAGAAGCGGCTGTCCGACGAGTAGTAGAAGCCGGTGCGCTGCTGGGGACCCCAGGTGAGCGGGAACTGCGTGACCCGCCACGACACCGGCTGGCCGCCGACCTTGCCCCCGGCGTAGTAGGCAGCGGTCAGCGACACCTCGAACGGACGGTCGAGCGAGGTCTGGTCGGGGCCGTGCAGGCGGACCTCGAAGCGGGGGATCCGGTAGGCCTCGAGCTGGAACGAGACGTGGCCCCAGCGGAACTGGCGCCGCTGGTCCTCCAGGTGCGCCGAGTAGGTTCCGGTGGGCAGGTCGGGCTCGGAGAAGCGGTGGTAGAAGCTGCCCTGCTCACTCACCGTCACCGGGTACTTCCACGACAGCTCGCCGGGGCCCTCGACCACCACCCAGCCCTCGAGGCCGACCGGCTCCAGGCGGCCCGAGTCGCGGTTGCGCAGGTAGCCCTTGATGTGGACCTCCTCCTCGGGCCGATACACGGGGCGCTCGGTGAAGATGTGGCACAGCATCTGGGGCAGGACGCCCCGGCCTTCGAGCGGCGCAACCGTCCACTGGAGCCAGGTCTCCCGGTCGGAGGACCATTGGTTGTTGGCGAAGCGGTCGGGTGGCTGGGTGGGATCTAGGACCAGGACGTCGTCGTCCTTCTCGACCACCAGGCGCTTCACGCGACGCTGGAGGTGCTGGGAGTAGCCCGGGGCCGGCCAGAGGAAGCTACCTTCCGGGTCGGTCGTGCCCTCGCCGAAGGTGGCCCAGACGCGCATGGCTCCCTGGCTCTCCGCACCCTCGATGCGGACGCGCGCGCCGGCCACCGGGCGCCCGGTCGACAGCGCCGTCACCACGAAGCGGACGGCGTGGGGCTCCTCGACGGTGGTGAGGCTGAGGTCGGTCACCTGCAGACGCATCCAGGCGCGCTTGCCCTCGCCGGCCAGGTCCCGCAGGCCGACCAGGTAGGTCCCGGGCCGGTCGCGGCCGGCCACCCGCTCGAGGAGCTGGGACAGGTCCAGGCCGAAGCTCGTCGCACCGCCGTCGTGGTGCAGCGGGAGCGGGACCAGGGTCGAGACCGGCGGCGAGCCCAGCGTGCTGATCTGGGCGGCCAGCTCGGCCTGGCCGGCCGGCCGATCGGGATCGATGTGGGGTGCGGGCTCCTCACCCGGACCGGGAGGTCGCTTGGACTCGTCCACGATCACCGGTCCTGCCGGGAACGGCCAGAGGGAGCGGTCGAGCGGGGCCACGGCCTGGACCCGGACGTCGACGCGCTCTTGCCCGCGCCCCTCGACCGGGACCATCTTGGGCCCGTAGCGCTCGACGAAGCCCTGGCCGGTCGTCCACCTCACGTAGGCGGGCTTGCGCGGGAAGTAGAGGAACAGCTCGCTCGGTCCCAGGATCTCGAGCGGACGCCCCTTCACGTCGGTGATCGACGTCGGCGCCAGGGCCACCTGGTAGAGGGTGTCCCAGGCGAAGTCCCCGGCCACCTCCAGGGTGCGGCCCTCCATCTCGAACGACAGCTTCTCGACCGCCGGCGTGAGCTTGAGCAGGTTGCGCGCCTCGACGGCGCCCAGCTCGCGTGGAGCGGCCGAAAGCTCCACCACCATCGCGCGCCGCTCGGAGCCGCAGGAGAGGGCCTGCTCGCGCGAGTAGCGAGTCCCCTCCGGCGTGACCGGGTAGCGGCGCTCACGGCACCCCATCGCGAGCACACGGAACGGCTGAGCGGTAGCGAAGCCGATCTCCTTGAACGAGCGCGCCGAGTCGTCGAGCGACAGGCGCAGGTGGACCACGGCGCGTGTGCCGAGGGGGATCGGGGTCGAGAGGCCGAGGACATAGGTGGCCCGGTCGGCCCGCGAGCGCCGCTCCTCGGTCTTGATCTGGAAGTCGTCGCCGGTGAGCCACCGCGAGCTGCCGCTCCCGACGCCGGGCAGCGGGCGCAGCTCGACGCTCACCATCTGGGCGAGCGCCGCCTCGTCGAGGGGCTCGGGGAAGGAGAGCGAGATCGTCTCGACGGGATCGAGGTCCTCCTGGCCATCCTTCGGCACGGTCTCTGCGGGCGCCGACAGCAGCGTCGCCAGCGCCACGGTCCGGCCGTCGGCGGTCCAGGCGAAGCGTCGCAGGGCGGGCCAGGGCTCGGCCGGACGGAACTGGAGGGTGCGCGCGTCCAGCCAGCGGAAGGCCCCGGGGTGAGCGGGCTCGAGGGTGACGAACCGCTCGGGCTGGTCCTCGGGCCCCGGCGTCGCCGGTCCGCGATCGCGGTCGAAGAAGACCGTGACCGGGTCCCAGCGACGCAGGAACTGGTCGGGGACGAGCACGGTGCCCTGAGCGAGGGCCGGACGCTTCACCACCTCCTGGCCGGACGCAAGGGCCGGGGACGTGGCCAGCAGGAACGAGACCGCTGCGAACGCCGCCTTGCTCGTCATTGCTCGCCTCCTGCCGGCTCTTGATCGTCGCCGGCGTGGGCCTCCGCACGCCCGTAGGATTCGATGTAGGCCCTGACGACGTCTTCGGGGGGGCCGGTGTCGGGCGGGACCAGGCCCACCACCGCGGGGCGGGCCCGCACCGTCTCGCCGTCGCTCGGCACGTGAAGCGACAGCAGGTACGTGCCGGGCTCGAGCGTCGGCATCTGGGTGCCGGAGCCGATACGTCCACCGTCGCCGCGCATCAGCGTGACCTCGACGATGTCGGCGCTGGCGCGCACGCCCACTCCGACCGGGCCGGGCCGGTCCACCCGGAAGGAGAACAGCCGGGTGGCGCCGGGAGCGAGCAGGTGCTCGGGGCCGAGACCTTCCTCGATCGGCGTCACCGGAGTGGTGGTCAGCTCGGCGGTCTCCGACAGCGTCGAACCGGCGAGCGCCCGCAGCCTCAGCACCGCCTTCCCGTCGGGGAGGAAGGCGTCGAGCGAGACGCTCTCGGAGAAGACGTCGATCTGCGGGGGATGCCCGGCCCGCTCGAGCTGTGTCGCCAGCGCCGCGGCGGCGCGCAGGTGGAGCATCGCGGGCGTCTCGGTCTGGATGTCGAACGCCGCCGCCGAGCCCGACAGGGCCAGAGAGACCGGCAGCCCCAGCTTGCGGGGCCTCTGCTTCTCGGTCTCGGGCCAGGGGACCTGGGCGGCCAAGCCCTCGGGGCCGCTCCAGGCGAGCAGCAGGCCGCTGGTTTGCGGAACGATGAGGGTCCCCCCCTCGTTCTCGGCCAGCAGCAGGTCCGGCCCGCGTTGGACACGGCCCTGCGTGGTCACCAGCAGCGGCGGGGCGGCGTGCCCGCGGACGTGAAGCTGCCGGCGCCCGGGGGCCGCCGGCACGTCGAGGCGCTGCCGGCCGGCCCGCCCGATGCGGGCTTCGAAGGCCCCGCCGGCGGGGACCGCGGCGGGCTCGGCGTCCTTGGCCAGCGGAAGCAGCTCGATGGCATAGCGGCTCTCGGCCTGGCGCGTGTGGAGCAGCGTCAGGTGTCGCGCCTCGGTCGACATCGACTCGGCGAACGGCTGCTCGTCGAGCCAGTGCACGCTCTCGAGACGCTCGCCCGTCGACACGACCGCCACCAGGCCCGTGTCGAGGGCCAGCCGGAGCTGCTTCGCCCCCTTGGGAAGATCCAGGCGAAGGGCGCGCCGCTCGGACAGGGCGCCGTCGGTCTGGCCGTAGTCCAGCTCGGCCCGCGACGGCGCCGGGAAGGCCAGGGAGTCGAGGCGCGTCTCCATTGCGCCGTCCGCGGGCGCGGCGCGCCAGGCGAGGGCGACCGGCCGGCGCGGCGCCAGCGCCACCGCCAGGGCGCTCTGCTCGCCGGCGGCGAACACCGGCACACCCGAGTCGTCGCCGTCGGCCACCCACACGCCCGGCTGGCCCGCCCGCGACCGGGCACGCACCAGCACCGGCCCCGGGCTCTTGTCGAGGTCGCAGCGGAGCGGGGCCGCCGCGGGCAACGAGACGAACAGGCCGTCGCTGCCGGGCGCGAGGCTCAGCCGGTGCGCACGGGGCCGGTCGCCGGCCCGGTCGCGCACCAGCCACAGGAGCTTGCCGGTCACGGCGACGATCCCGTCGCTCCGCTCCCGACACGGCTCGTCCACGGTGGTGCACCAGCGGACCGACGCCTCGCGGCCGGCGGCACCGGTCTCCAGCACGCCGGGCCGATCGAGGACCGCGGCCGCCACCGCGCGCGGCGGCCGGAAGCCGGAGACGGAGGTGGCCGGGAGCCCCGAGCCGAGCCGGGCTTCGGAGGCGTGCTCCGGGGCCGCGGCCGCCACGAAGACCTGGGCCGAAGCGTGGCGCCGGTCGATCGACCACAGCCGCAGGCGATAGGCCCCCTCGGCGGCGGCCTCGGGCGCCAGCGGGACCTCGAAGGAGGCGGCGCGCCCGGCCGAGGAGGCGAGCGTGCTCCAGCCGCCTTTGCCGTGCTTCTCGAGGGCCAGGCCCACGCCTTCGCTGGCCGTCGCCGAGGCCAGCAGCAGCTCGCCCGAGCCGAGCTGGAGAGGAAGCAGCCGCGCCGCGTCCGAGAGGACCAGCTCGCGTGAGGCGGGGGCGACCAGGGCCGGTTCCTCGATCACCCGGGGCCGGCGCATGGTCACCCGGGTCGAGGCGGTGGCCGCGCCCACCGGATCCAACCTCAGGCGGTAGCGGCCGGCGGGCAGGCTCCGGCTGATCTGGAAGTTCCAGTCGCCCGGCCGGTCGTCGCTCGCCGCCACCAGCGCTCCCGCATCATCATAGAGACGGGCCCGTACGTCGCTGGAGCCGAAGGACTCCAGCTCCACCAGCCCCTCCTCCCCCACCGCCACCGGGACCTCGACCGGCAGCGTGACGTCGCGGGACAGCCCGGCGACCAGCGGCACCGGCCAGGCCGTCAGCTTGTAGGGGAGGCGGTTGTTGATGCGGGCGGCGACGACGTCGAGCCGGTAGCGCCCGCGCGCCAGGCGCCCTTCGAAGCAGCGCTGACCCGAGAACGAGGCGACGGTCTCGGCGGCCCCCTTGGCGACTCCCTCGGGGATCTTCACGAGCGTCCCCACCACCTCGCCCTCGAGGGCGGCGCAGACCTCGACGTCGGCGGGGACGTCGAGCTCCCACTGGTCCGGGACCCGCGGCGCTCCCGCCTCCGGCTCCATCCACTCGTGCTCCACCTGCCGCTCCGGCGGCAGCCGGTGGGGTCCGTGCCCGGTGTAGCGCCGGGGCGGCGTCACGGGCTCGATGAGCGAGACCACGCGCGCCTCGGTGGCCTCGGGCAGCACCACGAACCGGTAGTGTCCCGGGTCGAACCAGCGCGTCACGTCGGCCTCGCCGTTGGGCGTCTCCAGCGGCCAGCCGCCTTTATCCTCGAGGCGGCAGCGCAGCACGCGGCCCTGGCCGAGGGCCCGCACCCGGAAGCGTCCCGGGTGGGTGATGACGAAGCGGTATTCGACCGCCTGGCCCGGGGCGAGCGAGGCGCGGGCCGGCACGTAGCTGGTCAGGAACCCGCCGCGGAGCAGCTCGGCGCGCTCGAGCGAGAGGCCGAGGTGTCCGGCCGAACGACCCTTGCCGGTCACGGTGAGCTGGTAGTCGCCCTCGCGCAGATAGCCCTGGATCAGGAAGTTACGTCCGACGCCGTTCTCGGAGCGGCGCAATAGCGAAGTCGTGGTGCGGCTGCGCAGGTTCCCCTCGGTGGCCAACAGGCCGGTCGACTCGAGCCGGTAGAGGCCCGGCTCGTCGGCGGCGACGCGCACGGTCTGGCGGGCGCCTCGCGCCAGGTCGAAGGGGCGCGGCTGGCCGGCCGCCAGCACCGGGAAGTCGGGGATCGCCGCCAGCGCGGCGTCGGGGAGCAGGGGTAGGGGGCCCTGGGGGTCGAGCCGCTCCGGCTCCATGAAGAGGGAGTAGGCAACGGTCTCCTCCCCGCTGACCCGGACCGACACCTTGTGCTTGCCGGACAAGACCACGGCCCGCTTCTGCCAGGCCTCTCCATCGAGCGACAGCTCGAGCAGCGAGCCGTCCTCGGCCTCGGCGCGCAGCGTGCCGGCCTCGTCCACCGCGAACGGGACCGCCACCTCCTCCCCGGGCCGCTGCCAGATCGGCAACGCCTCGCGCAGGTCGAGGGGCAGAGGACGCAGCACCACGCCCGCCGCCACTCCCGGCTGCCGGTTCGGGTACAGGGTGTAGGAGCGGTCGCCCCGCAAGGGCACGTCGGGGAAACGAACCGCGCCCTGGACGGGCCCGCTGTCGGGATCGTGACCGAGACCGATGGCGCTGAGCGCCTTCTGCAACGTCTCCTGCGCGTACAGGCGCAAAGTGGCGATGCCCTTGCGGATCGGCCGCACGGTCATCACGTAGTAGCCGGCATCCAGCTCCCAGCGGCCGCCGCTGTCACGGAATGGCGGCGGCTCGTAGCGGTCGGGGCGCGTCACCATGAAGGGCTCGATCCGGAACTGAGCCCCTTCCCCCTCGGCCACGTAGCCCCCGGTCGTGGTCACGTGCAGGTGGACGGTCAGGGTGTCGAGCAAGTTGGCGCGGCGTTGCCAGCCGTCCCAGCGGCTGATCTCGATCGTCTGCTCGCGCACCGGCGTCGCCCGCGGGCCGTCCAGCCGCCAGTAGTTGTCGACGAGCAGCGCCGTGGCGTCGACGGAGTCGGCGGCGTGGCCCGAGTGGACGGTCGAGACCCAGTAGTGGCCGCTGCCCGTGAACGGGTAGCTCTGGCGGAGCTCGAAGTGCTGGAGCACGTAGGCCTGGCCGGCCTCGCCGGTGACGGTGACGACGTGGTCCTGGTCGCCGAGCGAGCCCACCTGGACGATCGCCACCGGCGGCACCGACTTCTTGGTGACCTCCTCGAGCGTGCCGGCGTTGTCGAACGGGTGCTCGTCGTCGAACCCGCCGACCTGCAGGGACGCCGGCCGAGCCTCGGGAAGCTCGATCTGGAAGTAGGTGGCGGCCCCGGGCACGCGGAACCGATCCACGCCGAAGGGGCTCACGACGCGACGGTGGCGCGCCGCCAGCGGCAGCCGCGACGTGCCCCAGCGGAGGTAGTAGGGGTGCTGGTCGCTCTGCTCGGACCAGGGCTGCGAGGGTCCGCCGTACAGGGTGACCAGGTAGAGGCCCGGCTCGAGCATCGTGGTGAGACGGCACACGAGGAGCGGCCGCCCCTGCGTCGGGTGGAGCACGTCGGTCACGGGCGCGGCGTCGACCAACCACTGGCCGTCCCTCCACAGGCGCAGGTCCGCCAGGCTTCTCCCCGCGGCCTCGAGGCTCACCCGCCGCCGCTTCGGCACCTCCAGCCAGTAGACGACGGTCTCCAGGTCCTGGATCGATCCGCTGAACGGCTTCAGCTCCACCAGCCGGCGGGGCGGGAGGCTCTCGTCGGCGACGAAGGCGTGGGCCTCGATCTGGGCCTCGCCGCTGGCCCTCTCGTGGCCGTGGGTCACCACCAGGTACTCGCCGCGGTCGAGCAGCAGGTCGAGCCGGCCGTCGCTCTCGCCGATCACCCCGGCGATCGAGCCTGGGCCGCCCATCCGGTCGACGACCTGCAGGCCGGTGCCCTGCGAGCTGGAGACGCGGATCGAGTAACGGCCGAACTCAGGGACCGTCAACACCGCGCTCTGGCGGCCCTTGGCCGGCACGACGCTGCGGCTCAACGTGGGCGCGGCAGGCTCCCCGCCGAACGCCAGGGACGCCAACGGAAACGACAGGGCCACGAGCGCGACGAATCGCTGTCCACCCATTCCGACCTCCCGTTCCAGCCATCCCAACAGCCGTAGAGCAAGGTCCCTGCCACCCGCTCCCGGCACACAATACCCGACTCTTCGGCCATCCTT
Source organism: uncultured Acidobacteriota bacterium (assembly GCA_964574335.1). Classification (GTDB taxonomy): domain Bacteria; phylum Acidobacteriota; class Vicinamibacteria; order Fen-336; family Fen-336; genus CAZNNH01. The sequence continues at coordinate 39,025 of CAZNNH010000012.1, forward strand.
CTCCAGGACCGTCTCCGTCCTGACACGAAGCCAGGGTCCGTGCAGACACGGCGTCCGCATCGTCGCGTTCGTTCCCTCAGGTGACCGTCCATTCCCTCAGGCGACCGCTTGTTCCCTGAAACCACCTCCTGTTCCCGGCTCGCGGCCGGCAGGCGGCCAAGGCCGCTTCTCCATCGCCGCCGGACGTCGAAGACGATCTCTCCGGATCCGTCGGTGTCTTCGTCATCTGGGTAGTGCCTCCGCTGCCCGGCGGCACGTGTGCTAGACTCCCCGCCGAGTCAGGCTCGGGTGCCCGGTACACGGGGTAAAAGGGAATGGGGTGAGATGCCCCGACGGCCCTCGCCACTGTGATCGGAGAGCCGCTGCCGAAGCCCGCGAGAGTGGGCAGTCACTTCCGCAAAACGGAGGGAAGGCCGGCAGAGGCGCTTGATCCGTAAGTCAGAAAACCTGCCCGGGCTGGTGAAGTCGGAGAGCTCTTCGATGGGAAGAGTCCGGTTTCGGTGCACGGGCACCTCCTTCACGCGGCCCCCCGGGGTCCTGCCTTCCGTCCACGCCCGCGTTCGAACCTCTGCTCCGCGCTTCGTTCGAACGTGGCCGCTCGACGGCCGGACAGGAGGACGCCCCCGTGCGCCGAACGATCCTGACCCTCGTCTGTCTCTTGGCGCCGTGCCTCGCCGCCGCCGCGCGGCTGGGAACGCTCTCGCTGCAGGTGCGCGACCCGCAGCGGGCGCCGGTCGCTGAGGTCCAAGTCACCGTCTTCTCGCGGAGCGGCCGGCCGGTCGCCGTGGGCGCCACCTCCGCCGACGGCACCTGCCTGCTCCCAGGCCTGCCCGCCGGCGAAGCCTACGTGACCGCCGAGGCCCCCGGCTTCTCGCGCTTCGGGCCGCGCCGGGTGCGGATCGACCCCGGCAACCCGCTCGAGCTCGACGTCGACCTGGTGCTGGGCGGCCTCCGCGAGGAGATCGTGGTCACCGCGACGGACAGCGCGCAGGCCGCGGGCGAGGTCTCGAAGTCCCTCACCGTGGTCGGGCGTCGCGAGATGGAGGCGCGCGGCGATCTCGTGCTGGCCGATGTCCTCCGCGCCGTCCCCAGCCTGCGCGTCCAGCAGCTCGGCGCCCCAGGCTCTGCCACCAGCGTGATGACCCGCGGCCTGCGCGCGCGGGACACCGCCGTCCTCATCGACGGCGCGCGCTTCCGCGACCCGAGCGGGGCGCAGGGCGACGCCTCGGGTCTGCTCGGCGACCTCGCCGTTACCGGCCTCGACCGCGTCGAGGTCCTCCGCGGGTCGGGATCTTCGCTGTACGGCTCGCATGCGATCGGGGGCGTCGTTCACCTCCTGACCGCCGACGCCAGCGGCCCCCCCACCTTCGGCCTGCTCTTCGAGGGAGGCTCCTTCGGCCTCCTGCGAGGCCGCGCCCATGCGGCAGGCGGCCTCTGGGGCGATCGGCTGACCGGCAGCCTCGCCGTGTCCCGCTTCGACCGGCCTCGCGGCCTCGACCGGCACGACGACGCCGACAACTCGAGCCTGCAGTCGCGCGTGTGCCTCCGCCTCTCGCCGACCGCCAGCCTCGTCGCCCGCGTCTACGCCTCCGAGGCCACCACCGCGCTCAACGAGACGCCCTTCACGGTCGGCACCCTTCCCGAGGGAATCCCGGCCGCCGTCCCCCTCGCCCCTGCCGAGCTCGAACGCTACGAGGACGGTGTGCCGGTGGACGAGCTGCGGCTGGACGGCGCCAACTTCGTCCCCGCGGCGGACGATGCCGACAGCCGTCGCGAGTCGAGCTTCCGCAGCCTGCTGCTGCGCTTCGAGCACCGGCCCACGAGACGCCTCGGCTACAGCGTGTCGTACCACCGCCTCGGCACGAAACGCGTCTTCTTCGAGGGGCCGCTCGGCATCTCCGGGTTCGAGCCCGCCGCGCTGGAACGCTCGGAGTACCGCGGGACGACCGACACCGTGACCGCCCGGGCCGACCTCTCCGCCGGTCCCTCCGTCTTCTCCGCCGGGTACGAGCTGGAGCGGGAGCGGCTCCGCGACGCCTTCCTCACCGGCGCGCCCGCCACGGACTCCGCGGCCGACGTCTCCCAGGACAGCCACGCCTTCTTCCTGCAGGCGGAGTGGCGGCTCCTCGGCGATCGCCTGCAGCTCGCCGCCAGCGGACGCACCCAGAGCTTCGACCTGCGCGCGCCCCGCTTCGAGCCGTCCGAAGGCGCCCCGTACCAGGGGATCGCCCTGGACGCCCCCCCGGCCGCGCGGACGCTGGACGGCTCGATCGCCTACGGCTTTCCTTCGACCGGCACGCGCCTGCGCGCCCACGTGGGCACCGGCTATCGCGCGCCCTCGCTCTTCGAGCGCTTCGGCAGCGGCTACTGGACCTACGGCTACTCGGCCTACGGCGACCCGCGCCT
>CAZNNH010000012.1:41530-72393 GCA_964574335.1 uncultured Acidobacteriota bacterium
TACACCTTCGTCGACGCGGAAGCCCCGACCGGCGTCACCGACGCGCCGCGCGCCCTCGGCATCCCGCGGCACCAGGTCTCCTTTGTCGGCTTCGCCGGGCTCGGGCGCCCGCTGACCGCCAGCCTGCAGGTCGTCGCCACCGGCGCCGTGCTCCACCGCATCGGAAGCCGGGTGCTCCTCTTCGACGGTCCGGTCCGCGCCGACGTCCAGGTGAGCTATCGCCTCCCCCTGCCCTCGCGGCATCCCGTACGCCTGCGCCTGCGGGTCGAGAACCTCCTCGGCCGCGCCGACTTCGAGGCCGGCTTCCGGACGCCGGGACGGACGATCACCGCCGGGCTGTCGGTCGGCGAGTGAGGCGGCGATGAGCCGGGCTCGGGCGCTGATGGTCCTCGGCACCGCCTCCCACGTCGGCAAGTCGGTGCTCACCGCCGCGCTGTGCCGGATCCTGCGGCAGGACGGCTACCGCGTGGTGCCGTTCAAGGCCCAGAACATGGCCCTCAACTCCGCCGCCACGCCGGAGGGCCTGGAGATCGGCCGCGCCCAGGCCGTGCAGGCCGAGGCGGCGGGCGTGCCGCCGTCGGTGGACATGAACCCGGTGCTGCTCAAGCCGTGCGCGGACGCCCGGTCGCAGCTCGTGCTGCTCGGCCGGGTGGCCGGAGAGGTCGACGCCCGCGACTACCACCAGCGGCGGACCCGCCAGGTCTTCCGTCTGGTCCGCGAGAGCTACGAGCGCCTGGCGGCCTCTCACGACGTGATCGTCCTCGAAGGCGCCGGCTCTCCGGCGGAGGTCAACCTCCGTGACGGCGACATCGTCAACATGCGGATGGCGCGGGCGGCCGGCGCCTCCTGCCTGCTGGTCGCCGACATCGACCGGGGCGGCGTCTTCGCCTCCCTGGTCGGCACCCTGGCGCTGCTCCCCGCGGCCGACCGGCGGCGGATCCGCGGCTTCGTCGTCAATCGCTTCCGAGGCGACGCCTCGCTGTTCACGCCCGGCGTCACCTTCCTCGAGCGCCGGCTGGCGCGGCCCTGCCTCGGCGTGGTGCCGTACCTCCGCGACCTCGGGATCGAGGAGGAGGACGGCGTCGCAGTCCCGGACCGAAGAACCGTCGATCGCTGCTGGCCGGAGGAGCACGGGCGGGGCCGGCGGCTCCGCGTCGGCGTGGTCGGGCTCCCGCGGATGGCCAACTTCACCGACTTCGACCCGCTGGCAGCCGAGCCGTCGCTGGCCCTCGCCTTCGTCACCCGCGCCGAGGACCTCCGCCGCGCCGACGTCGTGATCATGCCCGGCTCCAAGCAGACGCTGGACGACCTCGCCTGGCTGAAGCGCGAGGGCTTCGCCGCCGCCGTCAAGGCCCATGCGGCCCGACGGGGTCTCGTGATCGGCGTCTGTGGCGGCCTGCAGATGCTGGGCCGCGGGATCGCCGACGACGCCGGCCTCGAGGGGGGCGGCCGGGCGCGCGGTCTGGGTCTGCTGGGGATCCGGACCGTCCTGGGAGGAGAGAAGGTGACCCGGCGGGCGCGCGCGGTGCTCGAGAAGAAGACCCTCTTCGGCCGGCGCGTGGCCGCGACATCCGTCGAGGGCTACGAGATCCACCTCGGGACGACCCTCTACGACTCCGGAACCGAGGCGCTCTTCCGCCTCACCCGCGAGGGCGAGACCACCGAGGTGGGCGACGGGGCGAGGAGTGCCGACGGCCGCGTGGTCGGCAGCTACCTGCACGGCCTCTTCGACGGCGACGCCTTCCGCCACGCGCTGGTGCGCGCGCTGCGCGCGTCCGCCGGGCTGTCCCGGCCTGCCGCCCTCTGCCGCTACACCGCCGAGCGACAGCGGCGCTTCGACCGGATGGCCGCGCACTTCCGCGCCGCCCTCGACGTCCCGCAGATCGAGGCCTGGCTCCAGGAGGGGCGATGCTGACGCTCGTGCTCGGCGGTGCCCGGAGCGGCAAGAGCCGCTACGCGCAGTCGCTGTGCGCCGGCCGTGACGTGGTGTTCGTGGCCACGGCCCGCGACCAGGGAGATCCCGAGTGGCGGGCGCGCATCGCACGCCACCGTGAGGACCGGCCGCCGGGCTGGCGCACGGTCGAGGCGCCGGGCGACCTCGCGACCGTGCTGGCCGGCGTGGAACCGCCCTCGGTCGCCCTGGTCGACTGCCTGGGCCTCTGGGTCTCGAACCTGATGGAGGCGCGGTCTGCCTCTCCCGCCCACGAGGTCGAGGCGCACGTGCTCGGGGCGCTCGAGGGCGTGCTCGACGCGACCGCCGGCCGCGACGTCGCGATGGTCAGCAACGAGGTCGGCGGCGCCACGGTGCCCGAGCACCCCGTCGCGCGGCGCTTCCGCGACCTGCTGGGTTTCGCGAACCAGGCAGTGGCGCGACGGGCCGACCGGGTCGTGCTGGTGGTGGCGGGCCTGCCGCTGGTGCTGAAGGAAGACGAGAGGGGAGGTCGCGGATGAGAAGACTGTGCCTGGTCGCGCTCGTGTCAGTGCTGGTCACGACCCTCGCCCCGGCGGCGCACGCCGCGCCGCCGCAGCGCATCGTCTCGACCGCCCCCAGCGTGACCGAGACGCTCTTCGCCCTCGGTGCCGGCGAGCGGGTGGTGGGCGTGACCACGTTCTGCCGCCACCCCGAAGCTGCCCTGGTCAAGCCCAAGATCGGCGGCTACACCACGCCCAGCCTGGAGGCCATCCTCGCCCTCGAGCCCGACCTGGTCATCGTGGGCGACGCCGGAGGCCTGACCCGCCGCCTCACCGCTCTGGGCGTGCCGACGCTGGAGGTCCAGCCCGTGAGCCTGGCTTCCATCAATGCGTCGATCCGCGCGATCGGGGACCGCATCGGCGAGCCGGAGCGGGGCGAGGCGCTGGTCGCGCGCATCGCCGCCCAGCGCGCCGAGGTGACGCGCGCCGTCGCGGGCCGGTCGCGGCCGCGGGTGCTGCTGCTCCTGGGGCACTCGTCCGACCCGCGGGCGAGCTTCTTTGCGGCGGGGCCGGGGAGCTTCCTCGGCGAGATGCTCGAAGCCGCGGGGGGAGTCAACGTCCTCGCGGGGGTGGGGACGCCGTACCCGAGGGTCTCCGTCGAGGAGGTGATCGGCCGCGACCCCGACGTGATCCTGGAGGTCGTCAGCCCGCCGGCCGAGGCAGACCAGGCGGCGGAGCGGGCGCGCCGGCTCTGGTCCGCGTACCCCAGCCTGCGAGCGGTCCGTCGCGGCGCGATCCGGGTGGTGGTGGACGACACGATCCTGCAGCCGGGGCCGCGGGTCGGCGAGAAGATCGCCGTCCTGGCCGCCGCCCTGCAAGGAGGGCGGCCGTGACCGCGATCGAGGCCCGCGGGCTCGGGTTCGCGTACGGCCGGCGCGACGCGCTGCAGGACATCGACGTCGCGGTCGGCCGGGGCGAGCTGGTCGCCGTCGGCGGCCGCAACGGCGCCGGCAAGTCGACGCTGGCCCGCATCCTCTCGGGCCTGCTGGGCGGGTACACCGGGGAGGTGCAGCTCCTCGGGCGCGCGCTGCGCTCCTGGAAGGGCTCAGCGCTCGCCCGGCGGGTCGCCCACCTGGCGCAGCAAGCGGAGGTCCCGTTCCCCTACCGGGCCGGCGAGATCGTCCTCATGGGACGTCTCCCGCACCGGCGGCCCGGCCAGCTCTTCGACCGCGCGGAGGACCTCCAGGTCGCGCGCGAGTCGCTGGCGAGCGTGGGCGCCACGGCCCTCGCCGACCGGCCCTTCGGCGAGCTGAGCGGCGGGGAGCGCCAGCTCGTGCTGCTGGCGAGCGCGCTGGCCCAGCGGCCGGAAGTGCTGGTCCTCGACGAGCCCACGACCTTTCTCGACCTCCATCACCGTCTGGCCTTCGCCCGCCTCTTGCAGCGGCTACGGGACGAGCACGGTCTCACGATCCTGGTCGTCACCCACGACATCGCCCTCGCCGCCGCCTTCTGTGATCGGCTGCTGCTGCTCAAGTCCGGGCGGATCGCCTTCGACCTCCGAAACAACGGGGATGGCCGCGTGCCGCTCACGCCCGACGTCCTGGCGAGCGCGTTCGATCTGCCCCCCGGCGAGGACGCCCGGGTGTACGCGTGAGCGGCGTCGGACTGACCGCGCGCCGGGCGACGCTCACAATCGCCGCCTGCGGCGTGCTCCTCACCCTCGCGCTGCTGCTTTGCCCCTTGATCGGCCCGAGGCGGATCGACCTCGCCCTCGCCCTCGCGGGGCCCGGGACGCCCGACCACGACATCGTGTTCGGCGCGCGCCTCCCGCGTACGCTGTTTGCCGCCCTCGCCGGCGGGCTGCTCGCCGCCGCCGGCGTCTCGTTCCAGGCGGTGCTCCGCAACCCCCTCGCCAGCCCTTTCACCCTCGGCATCTCCGGCGGCGCGTCGCTCGGCGCCGTGATCGCCATCCGGCTCGGCTGGGAGCGGTCTCTCGGCCCCCTGCCCGCCGTTCCGGCGGCCGCGCTGGCCGGCGCCCTCGCGGTGGTGGCCATCGTCGCCGCGCTTTCGGCCTCGCGGCGTCGCTTCACGCCGGTCACGCTCCTGCTCGCGGGTGTGATCGTCAACTTCATCTGCTCGAGCCTGATCCTGCTCGTCCACTGCCTGGCCGACCTGGCCCACTCCTTCGTGATGGTGCGCTGGACGATGGGCGCCCTCGACCTCATGGGGTACCAGCCGCTCGGGCCGGCGCTGGTGATCGCCCTCCTCGGCTTCGCGCTGCTGCTGCCGACGCTCGGCCATCTCGATGTGATGAGCGTGGGTGAGGACTGGGCCCGGAGCCGCGGCACGGATGTGCGCCGCGTGGCCACGCGACAGTATCTGGGCGCTTCGCTGCTCACCGCCGCGGTGGTCGCCTACGCCGGCCCGATCGGCTTCGTGGGCCTGATCGTCCCCCACACGCTGCGGCTCGTCGTCGGCGCGGACCACCGCCGGCTCTTCCCCGCCTCGCTCCTCGCGGGCGGCGCCTTCCTGGTGACCTGCGACACCGTGGCGCGCACCGTCTTCGCCCCGGTGGAGCTGCCGGTCGGCGTGGTCACGGCCCTCCTGGGCGGGCCCTTCTTCCTGTGGCTGCTGCTCGCCCGCGGCCGCGAGGTCTTCTTCTGAAAGGCGAGCCCCCTTGCTCACTCTCTCCGACGTCCTGTCTCGGATCGAGCCCGCGGACCAGCCATCCATGACCGAGGCGCTCGAGCGCCAGCGGTTCCTCACCAAGCCGGCGGGCGCGCTGGGCATGCTGGAGGCCCTCAGCGTGCGCCTCGCCGGCATCACCCGAAGCGCGCGGCCGCGGTTCGGGCGCTCGGTGATCTTGGTGGCCGCGGCCAGCCACGGCATCGCCGAAGGCGAGCCGGTGAGCGCCTATCCGCCCTCCGTGACCGCGCAGATGGTCGCCAATTTCGCCGCGGGCGGCGCGGCCATCAACGTGCTCGCGCGTGTTGTTGGTGGCGAGCTGCTGCTGGTGGACGCGGGCGTGTCGCCGGATCCGGGGCCGCTCCCAGGCGTGCGGCGCGAGCGCCTGGCCGCGGGCACCCGCAGCTTCCTGCGTGAGCCGGCCATGCCCCGCGCGCACGCCGAACGCATCCTGGAGGCGGGCGCCGCGCTGGCGATGGAGCTGGCGGGTGAGGGGACGCTGCTGCTGGCGCTCGGCGAGATGGGCATCGGCAACACGACCGCTGCCGCCGCCATCGCGGCCGCGATGACCGGTTGCTCGGCCGCCGAGGCCACCGGCCGGGGCACGATGGTCGACGACGCCGGCCTGGCCCGAAAGCGCGCCGCCGTCGCCGAGGCGCTGCGCCGGCACGCGCCGGACCCAGGCGACCCGATCGGCGTCCTGGCTGCGGTCGGCGGCTACGAGATCGGCTTCCTGACCGGCTGCTGCCTGGGCGCGGCGGCCTGCCGGGTGCCCGTGGTCCTGGACGGCTTCATCACCGGGGCGGCGGCGTTGCTCGCGGCTGCGCTCGCGCCCGCCGCGGCAGACAGCCTCATCGCCAGCCACCGCTCCGCGGAGCAGGGACATGCCGTCGTGCTCCGCCACCTCGGTCTCGATCCCCTTCTCGACCTCGGCCTGCGGCTCGGGGAGGGCAGCGGCGCGGCGCTCGCCCTGCCGATCGTCAGCGCCGCCGCGCGCACGCTGGACGAGATGGCGACCTTCGGCGACGCGGGCGTGGACGGACGCAGCGCGACAGGGCCATCGTGAGGCCGCTCTTGCTTCTCCGGGATCTCGGTGTCGCCGTGCGGTTCCTGACGGTGTTCTCCTGGCCGGGCGTCCCTCCCTCCGATCCCGCGGCCGTGGCCCGCTCGGCGTGGGCCTTCCCGCTCGCCGGTCTCGCGGTGGGCGCGTGTTCGGCGCTCGCGGGCGTCGCCGCCGAGCCGCTCTTCGGAAAACCGCTGCACGTGATCGCCGCGGTCGCCGTCTCGGCGATCGTCACCGGCGGCCTCCACCTCGACGGCCTGGCCGACAGCGCCGACGCCCTGTTCTCGTGGCGGCCGCGGGAGAAGAAGCTCGAGATCCTCCGTGACAGCCGTATCGGTACCATGGGAGCTCTGGCGCTCGTCCTCGTGCTGGCGACGAAGCTCGGTGCGCTGCTGGCGCTCGGGGCTTCCTGGTGGAAGGGGGCGCTCATTGCTCCCGTGTACGGCCGCTGGTCCGTTGTGTACGGCATGGCCTTCTTCCCGCCGGCGCGTCCGGACGGCCTCGGCGCCGGCATTCGCTCGCGGCTGAGAGTCGGCCACCTGGCGCCCGCGACGCTCCTGGCCCTGTCCGTCGGCGCGGCGCTCTCACCCGCGCTGACAGCGCTCCTCGCCTTGGTGGTGGTCGCCGTCACGCACGCCACGGCGCGGGCGATGACGCGTTCTCTCGGCGGTCTGACGGGCGACACCTACGGCGCCCTCAGCGAGATCGCCGAGGTGACCGTCCTCCTGGGTTGGTTGGCACTGCTGCGCCGGATGGCGCTCGGCTGAGGTCAGAAGCTGAAGCCGACCCCGTCGCCGGCGATGCGGCGCAGCCCCGCCTGGCCGGGAGCGTCGAGAGACGGCGGAGGTCGAGTCAACGTGGTATCGTGTCGAGGTCACTCCGCTCGGCCCTTCCGAGGAAGATCGAATGAGCTGCCTCGCTCGGCACGTATCGGCCGGTGGCGGCGCGCCGGCTGCTGTGGCCGCTCTCGGCCTCTGCTTGACCCTCTCGGCGGCCGCTGCGCTTCCGGCGGCGGACACACCCTCGGCGAGCGTCCCGGGCGACTACGTCTGCGGACCGATGCTCGAGGGGTCGGCGAGGTTCCTCGTCGCCATGCTCGATCCGTTCACCGGCCTCCCCTACGACCAGTTGCGCTGCCAGTGCCGCTGGCCATCGGCCGGGGGCGTCTGCCAGTCCGCCGGCGTGCTCCCCCAACTGGCCGATGCCGAGATCACGCCGTTCGCTCAGTCGACGCCGGCCGCCGTCGACTGGCGATTCGTGGACGACCTCGCCGGAGCGGGCCCGACGCTGCTCTACGCTCTGGAGCTGGCGGTCCATCTCTCCCCGACGAACCAGTTCGGAGGTCTGATCTGGGGCGCCACCGCGGACGTCTCACGCTACGATCGCCTGCGCATTCGCTACCGCACCGCGACGCCGGCCAGCACGTTCGAGCTCAAGCTCAACTCCGGGCTGTCCGACGCCGTCCGCGAGCAGGTCGTTCACTTGCCCGGCAGCCCCGCCGACGGGAGCTGGCGGGACGAGACGTTCACGGTGGCCACCGATTTCGCGGGGACCGACGCCGCCCACCTCAACTACCTGGTGGTGGCGACGAGCCTTGGGCTCGCCGGCGGACCCGAGGCCACCCTCTGGGTCGACCACCTGGCGTTCCTGGCGGATCCGGCCCGCGCGGCAGACTGCTCCGTGACGATCGACTGCGGTGACGACCCCAACTGCTATCCCGATCTGTCTCGCTACGAGCCGTTCACCGGCGCCGTCAACGTAGCCAACGCCCTCGCGGTGCTCACCCTGCTCCCAGAGGCCGGCCTCCTGTCCGAGGTCGAGGCGGAAGGACGCGTCGCGACGATCCTGGCGAGTCTGGGAGCGACGCCCCGAGTCGACGGCTGGATGCAGGACTGGCACAGCCCGGTGTCGCTGATGCCGCTCTCCACCAACCGCGTCGGCAGCTTGACCGACCTGCCCCAGCTCTACGCCGCCCTGATGGTGGTCGAGGAGAGCCGCCCGGCCCTGGCGGCGACGGCATCAGCCCTGCGAAGCGGGATGTTCGACCTCTCCGATCTCTTCGATCGGCGCTCGGACGGCGGCTGCCCGGGCGAGCTGCACTGGGCAAAGAACCTCTGCACGGGGCGAGAGCCCGGGGTCCTCGAGTACTTCGGCAACGACGCCTTGCTCGGGGAGTTCCTCGCCGTCGCGACGGGGGCCGCGCCTCCCGACCTCTGGTCCGGATGCCTCTCCCGGAAGGGGTGCGAGCTGCGGGGGCAAGCCGGGTACCGGTGGTACACGACGGGCGCCTTTTCCTGTGGCACGAGCGTCATCCCAGCCGCGGAGACCGGCGGCCCGTTCCTGCAGCTCGCTCCGATCACGTATCTCGACGCCGACCGGCTGCCGATCGGCGGGCTCTCGATCGCCGACTCGGCCGCCGCCATGCTGGCCGCGCAACGTGACTGGGCCGCCGGCCAGGGCCTCGCCGTCTGGGGCTGGGCCAACCAATCCGACGCCGCCTCCTGCGACTACCTCACCTGCGAGCGCTTCACGCCCGAGGTGGCCACGCCATACGTCTGCGGGATGGGGCTGGCGCTGCCACAGACGGGCCTGGCCCAGAGCTGCGCCGAGAACCTCGCCGCCTTCGACGCCCTCGGCGCGTCGGCGCCCCTCGACACCGGGACGGTGGCCCACGACTTCGGCCTGCGGGATGCGTGGAACCAGGCCACGAGGACGAGCCGTCAGGACGGCTATCTCTACCTCGACACCGGCTGGCTCGCCCTCGGCGCGCTCAACGCCTGCCACGGCGAGCTGGTGCGGCGGCGGTTCGCCGCGCACCCCGTCGCGGTCGCCGGCTACGCTTCGCTCGCCGGCCTCGGGCTCCCCTGTCCGGTGGAGCCCACGGTCGGGCGATGATGACGCTGGCCCGCTCGACGCTTCCGATGGTCCTGCCCCCTTCCTCTGCCGCGGCTGGAGATCGAAGATCAGCTCCCCGGACCCGTCGGCACGCGTGAGTCGCAGCTCCATGCCGCACACCTCGTAGACCTCGGCGCCCGGCAGCGTTCGGAGGTAGTCGAACTCGAGCCCCATGACGCCGGGGACCGGACATTCCATCCGGGTCGCGGCCAGCGGGGAGACGGAGATCCGCCCCGACTCGGCCCAATAGCCGCCGGCGGGGCCACCGTCGGCCCCATCGGGCCGGCTCCGTGGCACGCCGCCACGGCCAGAGCCAGCAGTGACACGAACATGGGCTTGAGGGGTCTCGACACCATCATTCCTCCTGCGGGCCGCACCGAGCGGCCGGGCACCACCAAGATAGAGGCCCGGCAGCCCGCTTGCCCCAGGGGACCCCAAGACTCTTCCAAACCCGTTGCGCAACCAGGAGACGCCCGAGGGTGATACCGAGCCCCCTCAGGCGGCAAATGGGGAGGAGTAGGGGGGCAGAGGGGGCGGAACCAGGATATGAGCGGAAGCCTGCATCGGATCGGCGTTCTCTCCCTCTCCGGGACCCTGCTGGCCTGGGGTTGCGGCGGGGGAGGAGGGGCCCCGTCGGCTCCGACCCCGATGGCGACGCCGGCCCCGACACCCGAGCCGACCCCGACGCCCGAGCCCATCGCCTCCTACCGCGTCGCGTTCGATGCGACCTGGAGCCGGACGACGCACCCCGTCGACTTTCCGCCCAATCCCCACTTCTCGCCCCTGATCGGGGGCACCCACTCGGACGCGGTCCAGCTCTGGGCGCCGGGAGCGATGGCCAGCGAGGGGATCAAGGCGATGGCCGAGCGCGGCAACCCGGGCCCGCTGGCGGGCGAGGTGGAAACGGCGATCGCCGCGGGCACGGCACGTCAGGTGCTGCTCGGCGAAGGGATCGCCAGCTCGCCGGGTTCGGAGGGTCTGGAGCTCCAGAGCACCGTCGAGTTTCCTCTGGTGACCCTCACCTCGATGGTGGCGCCCAGCCCGGACTGGTTCGTCGGTGTCCACGATCTGCCGCTGCTCGTCGGCGGCGCGTGGGTCGAGCAGCAGGTGGTGACCCTCTACGTCTACGACGCCGGCACCGACTCGGGAGCCACCTATCAGTCACGCGATCGCGAGTCGGTGCCCCGGGAGCCGATCGCTCGGATCGACGGCTTCCCTCTCGAGGCGGGCGGCGAGGTCCGGCTGGCCGGCACGTTCACCTTCACCCGCGTCGAGTAGCCACGCGGGGTCGGCGATCTTCCGCTTCGGCGCACCGCCCTCGCCTGTGAGCGTGACCCGAGCCGACCCCGGCTTGGCGCCCCCGGATTCCTGGGAGTAGCATCCGGCGAGCTCCAAGAGAGGAGGCTCCAGGATGATGCTCCATCGGTTGGTGATCGCGCTCGCGGCTGTGTCCTGCCCGGTCGCGGCCCTGGCGCAGGTCCCGCCCGGCGAGGCCGCCTGCACGGACCTCCGGAAGCTCCAGGTGCCGGGCGCGGCGTTGTCGGAGGTGACGACGGAGTGGTTCGCGGCCGGCGCGCCTCCGCCCCAGGAGCCGCCCTGGGTCCCGCCGCTGGCCGCCCCGATGCCCGCCTACTGCCGGCTGAACGCGACCCTCGACCGGCGAACCGGCGCCGACGGCAAGAGCTACGGTATCGGGTTCGCGCTGGCGCTCCCCGCCGAGTGGGGCGGACGCTTCCTGTTCCAGGGCGGGGGCGGGCTGAACGGTAGCGTGGCGCCGCCGCTCGGACGGACCGGGGAGGGGGATGCCGCGCTGGCCCGCGGCTTCGCCGTCGTCACCACCGACACCGGCCATCGCGGGGAGGCCTTCGACGCGTCCTTCATGGCGGAGCAGCAGGCGAGCCTCGACTTCGCCTACCAGGCGGTCGGGCGGGTGGCCGTGCTCGCCCAGCGGATCGTCGCCCAGTACTACGGCCGAGGCGCCGCGCACTCGTACTTCATGGGCTGCTCGACCGGCGGGCGGGAGGGGATGCTGATGGCCGAGCGCTACCCCACCTACTTCGACGGCATCGTTGTCGGCGCGCCGGCGATGCGCACCCACGTCTCAGGCATCGGGGACGAGTGGGTGGCGACGATGCTGAACCGGGCGGCCCCGCTCGACGCTTCTGGAAAGCCGGATGGGCGCCGCGCCTTGTCGGACGCCGACCGCAAGATCGTCATCAACGGCGTGCTCGCCGCCTGCGACGCCCGGGACGGCCTGCGCGACGGCATCATCTCCGACCCCATCGGGTGCCGGTTCGACCCGGGTTCCCTGCGTTGCACCGGGGCCAAGGCGGACGGCTGCCTCTCGGGACCGCAGGTCGAGGCCCTGACCCTGGCGTTCGCCGGTCCCGTGGACTCGAAGGGACGGCAGGTGTATCCGGGCTTCCCCTTCGACACGGGCATCACCGCCACCCAGGGGATCCCGGGGCTGCTTGCCGGAAGCATGAACCCGGTGGGCCCCCCGTTCACGGCGACCGAGATGGACGTGGACCAGCGGGCCGAGGCCGCCGCCGCCGACCCGCAGATGTTGCTCGCGTCCACCTGGAGCTGGACCAACCTCAACACCTTCGCAAGCCGCGGCGGGAAGCTCCTCTTCTACCACGGCGTCAGCGACCCGTGGTTCTCGGCCCTCGACACGGTCGACTACTACCAGCGGATGACCCAGGCCAACGGAGGCGCGTCGGTCGTCAACGGCTGGAGCCGGCTCTTCCTGGTGCCGGGGATGGGCCACTGCGGCGGCGGACCGGCGACGCTGGACACCTTCGACATGCTGGGCGCCGTCGTGGACTGGGTCGAGAGCGACCAGCCCCCGGAGACGATCCGGGCCACCGGCCGCGTCTTTCCCGGACGCAGCCGGCCGCTGTGCCCCTACCCGTCGCACGCCCACTACAAAGGAGCGGGTGACGTCGAGGACGCGGCGTCCTTCGAGTGCCGCTAGTCGGAAGGGGATCCGGGTACACGATCCCGATTCGATGGCAGCGGTGCCATGGGGACATGGCCCGAATCCATCGGGAGCCGGTCGATTCGGGATCGTGTCCCCATGACCGGTCTCGCCGAGATCGGGTCATGTCCCCGGATCCCCCACGGGACGTGAGATCATCGGAACGACGGCGCTGACGAGCACGCCGGAGGGGAGGTGGAACGTGGCCAGGGGAACATCCTTGACGAGCGCGGGGGCGGCCGTGTTTGCGGTCGCCGTCATGGTCTCGAGCGCCGGCGCGGCCGATCCGGCCCCGCCCGGGCCTCTCTTCGCCTCCGTCTTCCAGGACCACGCCGTCCTGCAGCGCGACCGACCGATCGCGGTGTGGGGCACCGCCGCCGCCGGCGAGACGGTGGCCGTCTCCCTCGACGGGCAGCAGGCGAGCGCCGTGGCGGACGCCTCCGGCCGCTGGTCGGCCCGGCTGCCAGCGATGGAGGCCGGTGGGCCCTTCACCCTCGAGGCGCGTGCCGCGTCGGGCGCCACCCAGACCCTTTCCGACGTCCTCGTCGGCGACGTGTGGCTGTGCTCCGGCCAGTCCAACATGGAGCTGACCGTGGCGCGCTCGAAGAACGGTGGGTTTGCGGCGGCGCGGTCGGCCGACGATGGGCTCCGCCTGCTCGGCGTGCCCCACGTCCATCGGCTGGCGCCGGCCGCCGAGCTCCCGGAGGGCGCGGCCTGGCGGCCCGCCGCTCCGGAGACGGTCCGCACCTTCTCGGCGGCCTGCTATTTCGCCGGCCAGAAGCTGCGGGACACCGAGAAGGTGCCGGTGGGGCTGATCGTCTCGGCGTGGGGCGGCTCCGCCGCCGAGGCCTGGACCGCCGAAGCCGGCCTGCGCGCGGCCGGCGGCTTCGACGACCGCCTCGACCTGCTCGGCGAGTACCGTCGAGACGAGGCGGCCGCCAACCAGGTCATGGGCCGCATGTGGGAGGACTGGTGGCGCGCGCACTCCAAGGCCGGCACCGAGCCCTGGCTGCCCGAGCTCGGCCGCACCGGTGCATGGGCCGACGTGCCCGAGCCGATGAGGAACTGGAAGACGTGGGGGGTGCCGCTGCTCGCCCGGCACGACGGCATGGTGTGGTTCCGCCGCAGCGTGACGCTCTCACCCGCGCAGGCCCAGCACACCGCCACCCTCTCCCTCGGCGCCATCGACGAGGTCGACGAGACCTGGGTGAACGGCCGACCCATCCGCAACACCTTCGGCTGGGGCACCGATCGCACCTACGCCCTCCCGAAGGGCGCCCTGCGCGCCGGCGAGAACGTGATCGTGGTGAACGTCCTGAGCACCTGGGATGCTGGCGGCATGACCGGTCCCGCCGAGAAGCTCGCCTTGACCTTCGATGACGGGACGAAGGTGGCGCTGGGCGGCGGCTGGAGCTACCAGGTGGTGCCGCTCGAGATCGGTCGGCCGCCGCGCGCGCCCTGGGAGTCCGTGGCCGGCCTCACCACCCTCTACAACGGCATGATCGCGCCGCTGGGCCCCCTCGGCGTGCGCGGCGCCGTCTGGTACCAGGGCGAGACCAACGCCGATGCGCCCGAGGGCTACCAGGCGATCCTGGCCGGCCTGATGTCGAGCTGGCGGGCCCAGCTCGGAGCCGAGCTGCCGTTCGTCATCGTCCAGCTTCCCGGCTTCGGCCCGACTCCCACCGACCCGGTCGAGTCGGGGTGGTCCGAGATTCGCGAGGCGCAGCGCCGGGCGGTGGAGGCGGACGCGCACGCGGCGCTGGCCGTGACCATCGACCTCGGCGAGCGGGACAACATCCACCCGACCAACAAGCGCGACGTCGGTCTCCGAATCGCCCGCGCCGCGCGCTTCGCCGCTTACGGCGAGACGATCGCGCCCACCGGACCCGCCGTCTCGTCGGCCCGCCTGGAGCCGGACCGAGTGATGGTGAGCTTCCGCGATGTCGAGGGACGGCTGGTCACCTACAGCTCGGGCCAGGCCATCGCGTTCGAGCTGTGCGGCGCCGAGCCGGGGACCTGCCGGTTCGCCAGCGGCGCGGCCGAGGGGGATCAGGTGGTGATTCCGCTGGAGGGCCACCAGCCGCCCGCGCGGGTGCGGTTCTGCTGGGGCGACAGCCCGTTGTGCAACCTCTCGGACGAGTCCGGACTACCGGTCGGCCCCTTCGAGCTCGCCCTCCGCTGACCGGGTCTCTTCGTCCGCCTCGGCTCGCCAGGGCCAGGACGACCACTACTGGAAGAGTCTGGGCGTGAAGTCGTGGAGGGCGTGATGCCAGGTGCCCGTCACCTTGGAGTCGTACCAGACCTCACGCACCGGACCGCAGGGGCACCGCCCGTTAGGGTCGGGTCGTATTGTGGCGGCAGCGGTCCTTCTCGACGACCCGCCACGGCCAGGCTGGACCCTGGAAGCGGGGTCCTGGCGCCCTCGCCTCGCTCTCATCGGCCAAAGAACCACCAGACGAGGAGCCCCGTGGCCGCCGTGCCGCCGATCGCCCGCAGGGCGTCGAGCAGGTTGTCTCTGATCGTTCCCGGCAGCTTTTCCATCTGGCGCGAGACGTCACTCTGCCGTGCGTGGTAGTACCTCTGTTGATCCCAGTAGTCGGCCGGCTTGTAGTCGGGATAGCGGTCCCTATAGTCGTCCCACTGCTGGAAGACCTCCTTCCATCTCTGGCGCAGCTCTCCCCGCTGCCCGGCGACCTCCCGATAGGTGAGACCCGACCTCCGCTTTCGCACCATGCTGGTCATCAGAGAGGCCGCGGAGCCGAAGATCAGGGTCCCGCCGATCGCCAGCCAGACGATGTGCAGCTTCGAGGTGTCCGCGCCCCAGAAGAGGAGGCACAGGGCAACGAAGTACACGGAGTAGGCGATGAACCCTGCCAGCCCATCCAGCTCCTCGCCGTCGAGGTGCTTCTTGATGAAGTCCCATGCTCCAGAGACGACCGTGACCACCACGCCGACGCAGAACACGGCATAGACGATCGTTCCAAGCAGTGCCATTCCTTCACCTCCCGTCAGACCCTGATGCAAAGCCGCGTGCCGCACGTACAGACAGCATCGAGCTCCGCGCTGCCGTCCTTCGGCGCGCAGCCATAGCAGAAGAGCGTCCCGCAAGTCGGACAGCCGAGTCCCTTGGCGCGGACCGTCTGCTCCAGGGTGTCGTCGACGGAGACGGCACCGTCGGAGAAGTGGGCCCCGCAACGGCTGCAGATGGCCGACCGGCTGGCGGCGATGAAACCGATGGTCGTCGCGCCGCAGCACGAGGCGGCCTCCTCGGCCGTGTGGTGGATGCTCCGGCACGCCGTGCACACGATCTTGCCCGCCACCAGGCGGGCCAGGTCCGGCGGGTCCGCGGCCGCGGCCCCAGCGGTCTCTGGGATCGCGGCATTCGCCAGACGAGCGAAGAGGTGGCACCAGGCGCCATATCGGCGCGCATCCGAGGCACGGATGGTCAGGCCGTAGCGAAGCCTGGCGAAGCTGAGAAAGCCCGAGGAGACACCCTTCGGCAGGACGTAGAAGGTCGCCGATCCGCCTGACCTCTCGGTGTAGAGCTGGCCAACCTCGCTCCACGGAGTGAGCCGTCTTCCTTTGCGGATGCCGTCGAGGCCGAGCTGCACCGAGCCCCAGAAGCGGCCCGGCAGGTCCTTCGTTGGCTGGCCGGCCACCCACGCGTCGAGCCGCTCGCGTCGCCGGGTCCGGCATTTCGCCAGGACAGCGAAGAGGTCACAGCCGCTCAGGTCGATTTGGGTCAGGTCGAGGCTGACGTGGCGTCCTTCGTGGTCTTCCAGCAGGACCTCGATCGAGGAGAGGGCGTCGAGCCGGTCGCGCTCGGTGAGGCGGTGCCCGGCGACGACCTCGGGCAGGAGACTCAGGGGGTTGGCGAGCGCCCTTGTCGCACCCGCGTAGCTGCCGTCGTCCAGCAGGTCGAGGAGCATCGAGCTCTGCTCGGAGGTCGACCACAGACCGCGCCACGCCTTCGACTCGGGAATCCAGACCGCCAGCAAGCGCAGCGAGTCGAGCGCCAGACTGACCCGTGTGAACGCCCCCGTGCGCACCGTCAGGATCGTGCCCGAGATCATGATCCGGCGCTGGGCGCGTCGTATGGCCCTGCGCGAGGGTCGTTGCTCGCCGAGGCACGCCAGGATCAGGGGCACTGCCCAGGGCATGAGGAGGCTGCCGAGCATGCCTGCGGCGGACGACCGACCCAGCGCTCGCATCTGGAAGTAGGCGACGCCGGCGGCCACAAGAGGCGCCACGCCCAGGCAAAGCGCGCACAGGCCGACCCCCACCGCAGCCGCGCTCCCCGGCTCCGCCGGCGTGCCGAGCACGAGCATCCCGGCGAAGGCACCGATGGCGGCCAGCCCGCAGGCCACCAGCATGAAGCGACGGACCCGGATCCAGTATAGGGCTCGCGTGATCACCGCCGCGTCGCTTCCGACGACGGCGCCCGCAGACGTCACGCTCATGGCCTCACCTCCTGCGGCGGCCAGAGCACAGAGCGTGCCATCCGCGAGCATCGGCATCGGTGCCGCGCCAGCCGGGACTTGGTGCGGGTCTGCCCGGCCGGCGACAAGGGTCCGCATACCCCCAGGGGTATCGAGGATGGCGGAGCCGGTACCCGAAGCCCCGCGAGCCCGGTCGGATTACCGGCCGGGGTGGATGTCCTGCTTGTGGAGGCTGGCGACGAAGCGCGAGTACTCCGTCTCGTCCAGGTTGAGCTGCTTCGACAGGCGCTTGAGGCTGTCCCCGCAGTCCGCGAAGCGCTTCCGGAGGAAGCCTCGGAGCTCACGGCGGTTCAGGTCACGGGCCATGAAGGCCTTCCAGTGGGTATCCCAGAAGCTCTTCCCCGCCTCGAGCTCGGCATCCAGCAGAGGGAGGGTGTTCAGGTCGCCCTGCTCTCCGCGCCCGGTCCCTGAGCCGGCGAACAGGTCCGCCACCTCCTCGCCGATGCTATCGCCCTGACACTCGATGCCCGCCCGCGTCAATACGTGGAGCAACTGGCGCACGTTGCCGGGCCAGTCGTGCTCGAGCAGGACTCGCCAGAACCCTTCGGTGGGGGTCTTCCCTCGAAGACGCTGGAGGTTCTCCTGCGCGATCGCCCGGATGTCCTCCGGACGGTCTCGGAGGGGAGGCACCTCCACGCGCAGGACGCTCAGCCGGTAGTAGAGATCCTCCCGGAACTTCTTCTTCCGTACGTCCGAGGGGAGGTCGTGGTGGGTGGCGGTGATCAGCCTGGCGCTGGATTCGCGCTCCCGGCTCTCCCCCACCGGCCGGTACATCCCGGTCTCCGCGAAGCGCAGCAGCTTCGCTTGCAGCGTCGGGCTGATGTCTCCGATCTCGTCCAGGAAGAGGGTCCCGCCGCTCGCCTCCTCGACCAGCCCCTTGCGATCCTCCGTGGCCCCGGTGAAGGCGCCCTTACGATGACCGAACAGCTCGCTCTCCAGCAGGGCCTCCGGCACGGAGGGAGTGGGCACGACCACGAACCCCCCCCGCCGTCCGGAGATGCTGTGAATGAGGGCCGCGACCCGCCCCTTGCCCACCCCCGTCTCGCCGAGGATGAGCACGGGCTCCTCCTCGACCGCGTACTTGACGCACAGCGCCCGCGTGCTCTGCACCTGTGGGGAGGTTCCGGTGAGCCCTCCACTGGTGCCGCTGCGCTCTCGGGCCGACGCCAGCGTGTCGGCCAGGAGCTCGCCGATGACGCCGATGACTCTTCGGTTCGCGTCGTCGAACGCCGAGGCCGTCCCGCTATCGACGTACAGGAAGAGGTCGTTCCCGATGGGGAACACGAGGATGCTCTTGAGGAACAGTGAGCGTGCCGACTGCGGCAAGTCACCTTCGGCGGTCGTCACGAACACCTCGTCCTCGGTCACGGGTGTCCCGCTCTCTAGCGTCTTCTCGATCGCAGTCCGGGAGAAGCCCTCACCCTCCCGTACCCGCTGGCCCCTGATGCGTCGCCCCCGGTGCCAGAGGATGTGCCCGTCGCGGTCGTAGATCAGAGCCAGAGACACCTGCTTGGAATGCAGCAGCTCCCACAGCTTGCTCTTCAAGGCCTCGATCATGGGCTAGTGCCTTCCCGTGTCGATCCGCTCCAGCGAGGCGAGGACCGTCCCCGCGCTGGGACGCTCCGCCGCCTCCTTGGCGAGCATGTCCAGGATGAGGCTGTCGAGCTCGGGCGGCATATCCGGACGCAGGTGGGAGGGAGGGATTGGGGCCTTCTCGAGGGTCTGGCGCACGACGTCGATGGCCATCTCTCCGAAGAAGGGCCGTTCCAGGGTAATGAGCTCGTAGAAGACGACACCAAGGGCGTAGACGTCGCTGGCAACGGACGGCGGCGACTGCATGATCTGCTCCGGCGCCAGGTACCCGACCGTGCCCACGATCACGCCGGTCTCCGTCAGGCGCGTGAGGGAGCTGGTCCTCGCGATGTCAAAATCCAGCAGCTTGACGAGCCGCGCCCCGTGCTCAAGCGGCAGCAGCATCACGTTCTCGGGCTTGAGGTCCCGGTGCACGATGCCGGCTGCGTGGACCTGCGTCACGCCCTCGGTGAGCTGGCGCAGGATGCCGAGGCACTCGTCGAGGGGGAGCCGTTCCCCCGTGGCCACCACGTCCGCAAGAGAAGGACCCTCGATCCACTCCATGGCCACGAAGTGCTGCTGATCGTACTGGCCCCGCTCGTAGACCTTCACGATGTTGGGGTGGTCCAGCTTGTCCATCAGCAGCGCTTCGTGCTTGAGGCGCTGCTGGAACACGGGGTCGCCGGAAAGCTCCTCGCGGAGGACCTTGAGCGCGACCGGGCGGGTCCGCTCCCGCACGTGAACGGCCTTGTACACCGTGCCCATTCCTCCACTGCCGACTCGCCTCAGGATCCGGTAGTGGCCCACGTAGCTCTTGCTCCTCCAGAAAGCCACCAGGTGCAGGTAGCGCCGGAACAGCAGCAGCAGGACGATGCCCACGAGCAACAACCCCGAGGCCAGGGTGTAGATACGGAGCCTCTCCGACCGCAGGCGCAGGCTCTGCAGCTCGTTGTCGCGGCGGAGCCCCTCGATCTCGCGCTGCTTCTTCTCGGCCTGGTACCGGCCCTCCATGTCGGCGATCTGGGCCGCCGCCTTCTCGTGGACGATGGACTCCTGTAGCTCGGCGTAGCGGCGGTGGCTCCGGTAAGCGCGCTCGAAGTCCCCTGTCTCGGCATGCAGCTCCGCCAGCGCCAGGTGGACGTCGCGCTCCTTCTCCTTGTCCTCGGTCTCGCGGGCGACCTCCAGGGCGCGCTCCAGCGAGTCCCTTGCGGCCCGGCGCCGGCCGAGTCGTCGCTGCACCACGGACAGGCTCGCCAGCACGCTGCCTTCGGTCCCCTTGTTCCCCGCCTCCTTGGCGAGGGCGAGCGCCCTTCGGAAGGCCTTTTCGGCCTCTTCGAGGCGCTCGAGCGTCACCAGGGCGTCCCCGAGGTTGATGAGCGGGATCGACAGGAAGGCCCGATCGCCGGCCTTCTCCGCCGCCTCGAGGGCCCGGCGGTAGTAGTCGATGGCCGTCTCGGTCTCCTCGCGGTCCGCGTAGATCCCGCCGATGTTGTTGAGGTCGGTCGCTTCGCTGCGGCGGTCTCCGGTCGCCCGGTTGATCTCGAGCGCGCGCTCCATGTACTGCAGCGCCTTGTGGTACTGCTCGAGGTTCTTGTAGATGATCCCGATATTCGCGCACGTGCGCGCGATGCCCGCCTGGTTGCCGAGCCTCTCCTCGATCTCAAGCGCCTCCAGGTAGACTTGGATCGCGTCCGCGTATCGGCCCATGTGCTGCCGGGCGATGCCGATGTTGTTGAGCGTCATCGCGGTCCCACGCTCGTTTCCCGCCTGTCGATGGAGCACGAGGGCCTGCTCGAAGGCCTCGAGACCCCCGCGAGAGTCCCCCATTCGGCCTCGAGTCGCACCCAGGTTGCCCAAGCTGCTGGCGGCGGACTGCGTCTCCCCGAGCTCCCGAAAGACCCGCAGGGCCGCCTCGAAGTGCTCCGCCGCCTTGGCGTAGCGACCGAGGCGATACTCCGCGATGCCCAGGGCGTTGACGACGTCGGCCCGGTCCTTCGCCGAGCCGTGGGTCTCGAAGAGAGCCAGGGCCTGGCCCAGGATCTCCCTCCCTTTCTCGGGTTCACCGAGCATGGTGTGAGCGAACCCGATGTGCTCCTTGGCGAGGGCCTCCGCGTGGCGATCCCCCAGCTCCTGAGCGAGGGGAAGAGCCCGTTCGCCCAAGGCCAGCAGCCGAGGGAACTCCTGGCGCTTCTTGGCCTCGTCGGCGCGGCGCCCGAGGACGGCCAGACGGTCGGCCGCACCCGTCGCGCTCTCGAGCTCCTGCTCCTGCTCCGGATCACCTCCCCGGTCCTGAGCCGTCACCGGCGGCCCAGCGAGGCTCAGAACGAACCCGACCAGCCCGGCGAAAGATCGGATTGCGCGGCGTCCTGGCGTGATCATCCCACTTCGGGTGCGTATCATGCCACACGCGGGTTTCGGGTCGCACTCGGTCCGACGGAGCAACGGGAGTTGACCAATGTGGCTTCGTGTGGCTGCATTGATTTCCATGAGGGCCGGCGTCCGCAAGCTGAAGAACCTCCTGAGCGCGCCTGGTCCGGCGCTCGGCGTTCAGGCCCATGGGAAGGAGCCACGATGCGTACCCTCTGCCTGATCCTGGCGCTCGCCGGTGCCTGGACGCCAGCCTCCGAGGCCTCCGAGGCCGACGACATCGTGCTCGGCGGCCCGGTGCTGACGCTGGACCGTGAGCGGCCGAGGGTGGAGGCGGTCGCCTTCGCGGGGGGTCGGGTGCTCGCCCTCGGCGGTGTGAACGAGGTCCAGAGGCTGCGTGGCCCCCGTACCCACGTGCTCGACCTGGGCGGCCGGGTGCTGATGCCGAGCTTCAAGGACCACCACGTCCATCTGCTCAACCTGGGCCTCACCCTGCTGAACCACGAGCGCCGCGGCGCGCTGCAGGCGGAGCTGAGCGGCCTGGACCTCGCCGGCATCGAGGCCACCTTGGCCGAACGCTGCCGCAGGGCGCCGGCCGGATCCTGGGTCACGGGCGCCGGGTGGAGCCAGGGGGTGTGGGGGGCCTCGGCGCTGCCGAGCCACGAGCCGCTGACCCGGGCCTGCCCCCAGAACCCGGTGCTGCTGGCGCGGGTGGACGGCCACGCGGGTTGGGCCAACCTCTCGGCGCTGCGCTTCGCCGCCTCTGTGGAGGCGGAGCCGGAGGGATCCCGGGTGGTGCGGGGCGCGGACGGCGCGCCCACCGGCGCCCTCCTGGAGCGCGCCAACGAGCCGTTGCTGGCCCGCGTCCCGCCGCTCGCGGACCCGGACGTGATCGCGGCGTTCCGTGCGGCGGCCGAGTCACTGGCCGCCCGCGGCGTCACCGAGGCGGCCGACGCCGGCTTTCTCTCGCCCCCCGGGCTGGTCGATCTGGACGCGTCGTTCGAGCGCTATCTGAGGCTGCTGGTGCGCGCGGATGCCGAGAGGCCCTTGCCCATTCGCGTGGACCTGATGGTCCCCGCTCCGAGCGCGCTGGCCGAGGAGCTGCTCGGCCGTCCCCACGAGCTGTCTCCACGGCTGCACGTGACCCACCTCAAGCTGTTTGCCGATGGCGCCCTCGGCAGCCGGGGCGCGGCGCTCGGCCACGCCTACGCCGACGACACCTCGACCCACGGCGTGCCCCGGATGGGCCGTGACGCGATCCGGCAGTGGTCCGAGCGGGCCCTCGACGCCGGCCTCGACGTGGCCACCCACGCCATCGGGGATGCCGCGGTCGGGAGCGTGCTCGACGCCTACCAGGAGATCCTCGCCGAGCGACCCTCGCTCGATCCGCGGCGGCTTCGCGTGGAGCACTTCTCCTACTCCTCGGAGGCCGACCTGGAGCGGGCCGCGCGCCTGGGCGTGGTGCTGGCCGTGCAGCCGGGCTTCGTGTGGCCCGACGACGAGGGCCGGACCATGGAAGAGGCGCGGGTGGGCGACCGCGACGCCGGGGACGTCTACGCCTTCGGTCGCCTGCTCCGGGCGGGCGCCCGGCTCGTCGGCTCGACCGACGAGTTCGCGCTTCCCGAGCCGTTCTTCCGCCACGTCCACGCCGCGGTCACACGACAGAGCCCCTCCGGCGCGCCTCCGGGTGGCTGGCACCCGGAGAACCGCCTGGAGCGGCTCGAGGGCCTGCGCCTGTTCACGCAGTGGCAGCCGGCGAGAGGCGCCCCGGCCCGGGCGCCGCTGGCCGTGGGCGGGCCGGCCGACTGGATCGTGGTGTCGGGCGATCCGCTGGCGTGCTCCGACGCGGCGCTCTTGGAGCTGCGGATCCACCGGACCGTGGCGCAGGGCCGCGTCATCTTCGACGACGGGCAGGTCGCGGCGCACCCGCCGGCTCGCCAGGGCCCGTAGCACCGGGCTGGAGAGCGAACGCCAAGGTTCTGCCTGCGCCGACCCGGCCTCGGCGCGCTCGAGATCGCCCACCGCAGGACGAGCCTATGGTCGTGGTCGCGCCCTCGGTGCTCAGTCCCCCGACCCCATGGGCTCGCAACGCACCTCCGTCTTGACCGAGTTGGCGATGAAGCACTGCTCATGGGCCTGGTGGTGCATGGCGGCCGTGTCCTCCCCTGTCGGCTGTTTGTCGCCGACGTACAGCGTCTCGGGGTGGAGCGTCACCAGCGTCATGGCCAGCTTGCCGGCCGAGTCTCTGGCCATCACACCCACCGCCTGGTCACGGTAGCCCTCGACCACGAACCCACGCTTCGCGGCGATGGACAGGAACCACAGCATGTGGCAGCTCGACAGGCTGGCGACGAAGGCCTCTTCAGGGTCCACGGCCTCGGCCACCGACAGCGGAAGGGGCACGACCGAGGGAGACGAGGACGCCGGTACCTCGATCCCGCCGTCGAACACCCAGCGGTGGCCACGGCTGTAGCCGTTGTCGGTGAAGGCGGCGCCGTTGCGATTCCATTCGACGACGGTCGTGTACTCACTCATGCGGGTCCTCCCGAGACGATTCGGCTCGACAACCACGATAGGGCTTCGCCGCTCGCTTCGTCTAGGATCGAAGTATGCTCGATAGCCCGGCGTCCGCTGTGTCGTCCGTGCCTGGACTGGAGCGAACGGCGGACCCATCTCGCCGGCGCGTTGGGGGCGGCCCTTCTCGTCCTCCCGCTGAGAGACCGCGAGCCTGCGCCAGGTCGGAGAGCCCGATCGCGTCGGTTTCAGGCGGGGATGACGACGAGGTGGTCTGGGCCGGCCCCGATGACAATGCGCCGGCTCGTGATGCCGGCCCTCACGCTTCGTCGCGCAGGCGGTTGACGAGCCCCATAGTCGGCCGGCGGCTGCCCTTCGGGCGTCGCGGCAGGAGCGGAACGCCGCTTCGGATCTCGCCCCTGCGCCTCGGCTGGAGGCCCTTACGGGCGAGCTCGGACAGCACCTCCCAGGTCGTGCTGCCGCTATTGGCCGCGATCTCTCTCGCCGCCTGAAGGACGTCGTCGTCGATCTTCAGGGTCGTTCTCACACGCCGAGACTCACGCATCGTGCATCTGATGTCAACGGCGGGCGCCCCCCGAGCATATGATCTCCAGGTGATCGTCCCCGCCACGATCCTGTTGCTCCCCTCCCGCGCCCCGGATCCAGCGGCGCTGCGCGAGCTGCCCCGCCGGCTGGCCTCGACCGGTCGGGCCGTCACCGGCCTGTGGCCGTTCCGCGTGCTGAGCCTGGCGCGGGCGATCGCCGAGCCGACGTTGCTCTGCCGGGGGCTGCGGGCCTGGGACTCCGGGCACGGGGCGCTGCTGGTGGCGCGGCTGGTGGACGGAACGCACGGCCTCGATCTCCCCGCCGACATGCCCCGGGGTCCGGTGGCCAGCGCCCTCGCTCACACACTCTCCGCGCTGCGGTTGGCGGGCTTTCGGCCCGAGACGGTCGAGCTCTCGGCCCGCTCCGCGGCGATGCCGGAGGACACGCGCCGGCTCCGGGCTGTAGCCGATCTCTACCGCCGCTACGACGAGGCGGTCGAGGGTCGCTTCGCCGATCCGGCCGCAATCCTGCGCACCGCCGCCGTCCACCTGCACGAGCCCTCCTGGCTTCGGGGGGCCACCGCCCTGCTGCTCGACGACGGCGCCCTCGAGCCGGCCGAGGAGGAGTTCCTGGCCGCCCTCGCCCGCCACCTGGACCTCGTCCGCCTGGCCTCGCCCCAGCCGAGCTCGCTGGCATCCCCCGTCATCCGCAAGCTGAGCGCCCAGCCCATCGAGGCGACCTGTCTGGCCCCGCTGGCGCCGCCCGAGCCGCCCGCCGCCCTGAAGCGGCTGCGGCAGGGCCTCTTCGAGCCTTCCGCGGGGGAGCCGGCCTGGGACGGCTCGGTGGAGCTGCTGACCGCGCCCGGCGAGGCGGCGGAGGTGCGCGCGCTCTGCCGGCGTCTGCTCCAGGAGGCGGCACGCGGCGTGCCCTTCGAGGAGATGGGCGTGATCCTGCCGCGGCCCGACTCCTACACCTCGCTCTTCTCGGACCTGCTCGAGCGGCTCGGCATCCCCTTCCGGCTCCACCCCTCGCTCCCGCTGCGGCACGGCGCGCTGGCCCGCGCCCTGCTCCTGCTCTTCCGCTGTCGCGGCCTGGAGCGCGGCTCGGTGATGGAGCTGCTCACCTTCGCGCCGGTCCCGTTCGCGCGCCTGCTCGGCGACGACACGCCGGTCTCGCCGGCCCGCTGGGACGCGCTCTCGCGCGACGCCGGGATCGTCTCCGGCTACGAGCGCTGGCTGATCGGCCTGCGCCACCTGGCCGAGACCGAGCGCCAGGCCGCCGAGACGGAGCCCGATGCCGGAAGGCGGCGCAGGCGGGAGCAGCGCGTCCGCGAGGCCGAGTCGCTGCTGCGTGTGGTGGAGCTGCTCTCGGCCACCCTCGACGGCCTGGCCGGCGAGGCGAGCTGGGTGGAGTGGTCCGACCGCCTGCGGCGGGTCTTCGCCGACTGGATGACGCCGACGCGCGAGAGCGAGGAAGAGCGCCGCATCGAGGAGCTGCTGCGGGACCTGGCCGGTCTGGTCAGCCTGGGCCAGCGTCCGGTCCCCTGGCACGAGGTGGAGGCGGTGGTGGAGGCCCGCCTCGACGCCGAGCGGATGCCGCTGGAGCGCGCACCGGACGGCTCGGTGCACGTGGGGGCGCTGGATGCGATGGCCGGCCTGCCCTTCCGCTTCATTGCTCTCCCCGGCCTGGTCGAGGGAGGGTTCCCCGGCGTGCTGCGCCCCGACCCCTTCCTGCTCGACGCCGAGCGGGAGGCGCTCTCGGCACAGGCCGCGCCACCTTCCCGCGCCGCCTCCGGCTCCGGCCGGGACGCGCGACAGCTCCGCCTCTTCGACTCCGGCGACGAGGGCCCTTCGGGTGATGGCGTGAGCCCTCGCCTGGCCACCACCCAGGACCGGCTGCGTGAGACCCGCCGGCTGTTCCACCGGGCGGTCTCGCAGGCCACCGAGCGGCTGGTGCTGTCGTACCCGCGCGCCGACCCGCGGACCGGACGCCAGCGCCTCCCCTCGCTGTTCTTCGTGGCCGCCGCCAGCGCCGTCGAGGGCCAGCCGCTGGGAGCCGCCGATCTCGAACGGCTGGTGACCGAGGACCGGGCAGAGTCGCTGCCGCTCGAGGATGCGCTGGACCGCGGCGAGCGGGACCGGATCCGCCTGCTGGTGGGCGGGCACGCGGCCGCCGAGGCGGTGGCTTCAGGCTCGTCGTTCTTCCGCCAGTCGCGGCTGGCGGCGCAGGCCCGCTGGCACGAGCGGCTGACCGCCTACGACGGCCTGGTCTACCCGCTGCCCGACGAGCTGAAGCGGAAGCTGGACCCGCTCTCGGCCGAGCGTCCCCTCTCGGCCAGCCGGCTGGCCACCTTCAACCGCTGCGGCTTCCAGTACCTGCTCCAGCACGTGCTCCGCCTCGAGCCCTCGCTCGAGCCCGAGGAGCGCAAGCGCCTCGACCCTCTGGAGCGCGGCAGCCTCTTCCACGAGGTGGCCGAGCGCTTCCTGCGCGAGCGACGCGACCGCGGCGAGCTGCCGGTGCAGGACTCGGCCGAGGAGCGGGAACGGCTGCTGGAGCTGGCCGACCAGAGCCTGGCTGGACTGGTGGCGGGCACGCCGCCGCGCTTCCTGGTCCTGTGGGAGCGCGAACGGCAGCGCTTCCGCGAGACGCTGCTGGCCTGGCTGGGTCGCGAGGCCCGCTTCGCCGAGCGCGCCACCCCCCGCTACTTCGAGGTCCACTTCGGCCTGGGACCGGCACCGGGAGACGAGCCCCACCGCGAGCGGCCCATCGACATCGACCTCGGCCAAGGCCAGGTGCTACGGATCGCAGGAAAGATCGACCGCATCGACGAGCGGCCGGACGGCGGACTGGTGCTCCGCGACTACAAGACCGGTCGCGCGCCCCGCGACGAGCAGGGGATCTTCAAGGGCGGCAAGCAGCTCCAGGTCCCCTTCTACGTCCGGGCCGCCGAGACGCTGTTCCCCGACCGGCCGGTGGTGGAGGCGTTCCTCGACTACGTGGATGGCGGCCGTCGCGTCAGCGTGGGCCTCGACTGGGTGCGCGGCGAGGGTTTCCTCGGCATGCTGCGCGAGCTGCTGCAGGCGATCGCCGACGGGGCGTTCGTCCAGGAGCCCGCCGCCTGCGAGTGGTGCGACTTCACCGAGGTGTGCGGGCCGAAGCCGCTGCTGCAGCGACGCCGGCGGCGCAAGATCGGCGACGCGCAGCTCCAGAGGGTGCTGCGGCTCCGGGACCTCGGATGATGGGCGTGCGCGAGAGCGGTCCCGCTCCGGATGGCCCCCGTCAGCTCCACAGCAGGACCAGCGTCAACGCCACGCACCATGCGACGAGCCCGACACAGAGCAGCGGCACGACTCGGACCCTGCGGGAGACCGCCCGGAGCTCGAGCTCGCGGCCCTCGAGCCAATCCAGGCCCAGGGCAGCGAAACCCATCAGGAACGGCAGCTTGACGTAGTAGTACATGTAGTCCATGTAGATGAGGGCGTGCGTCAAGCAGACGCACCCGCACACCAGGCCGAGCGTCAACGCGAAGACGTCGCCGCGCGAGAGAGAGCGAAGCGCGCCGGCGGCCGCCAGGATCGTGAGCAGCCCGAAGAGCCAACTCACACCCCGGCTGACCGGCGTCGCCTCGCGCTCGGGGTTGTCGGGGCCCCAGAACCACGCCTGGCTGACCTCGACGCCGGGGCGCTGTGTGCGCTGAAAGACGCTGACCAGGGACGAGTTGATCTGCAGGGTCAGCGTCAGCAGCGAGCGCAGCACGTTGCGCGCATACAGGAAGGGGCGCTCGCGGATGTTGCGCAGGGCCTCGTCACGGAACGCCGCCTCCAGCTCCAGGTTGTGGTCGATCAGCACCCGGTAGTTGTCGCTCGCGGCGCCGGTCACGCGCCGGAAGATGGGCAGCAGGTGCTCGACGCCCACGTCGTGCCAGTGGTAACGATCCGGGTCGAACCCCAACGGGGCGACCGTCGATCCCCACAACGCGGACCACGCCTGGAGGCTGACCGGTATCCACCGGCCGGTGACGGCGTGGTTGCGCGCCGTCCACGGGGCGATCGCTGCGAACATTCCCGCGGTGAGGACCAGCGCGCCCGCGATCGCCCGCTTCCACGCGCGCCGGTGGCGCGCGACCAGCAGCAGCAGCACGAAGGGGGGGAGCAGCAGGCTGACGGGCCGTACCAGCGTGGTCAGACCCCACACAACGCCGATACCGAGCATGCCGATCCCGGCCGTCGCTCCACGGCTCACCAGCCGCTCGAGAAGGCTCGTCGAGACGATCAGCAGGAACAGATGCAGCACGTCGTAGTGCAGCAGCCCGGGGAGCAGCAGCGAGTAGGGGTTGAGGCCAAAGAGCAGGGCCGCGGTGAAAGCGACCCCCACCGAGGTCCGGCGAAGCAGCCATCCGTACAGCCAGGCGCAGGCAGCGGCGAGCAGCACGCACTGGACGAGACAGACCGCGTCGAGGACCGGCTCGAAGAAGCTGCGTGTGTAGCGCTCCGGCTTGCTGGCGGTGGCGCGCAGGACGGCGGCGATGAAGAAGGGGTAGCCGGGGGCGCGCAGGACGATGGGGCGCTCGCCAATCCCGAGGGTCCCGTCGTAGGCGACGTTGCAGCCGAGCGCGAACCACTCGTCGGTGATCCCGCCGAGGAAACGCAGCGGCTTGTGCGCGAGGTTGAGCTG
Source organism: uncultured Acidobacteriota bacterium (assembly GCA_964574335.1). GTDB lineage: Bacteria > Acidobacteriota > Vicinamibacteria > Fen-336 > Fen-336 > CAZNNH01. The sequence goes on from CAZNNH010000012.1 coordinate 69,738, forward strand.
GCTCGACGCCAGCAACGTCGCGACGAAGAGGAACGCGCCGAGCGCCCACTCGAGAGACGGCAGGCGGCGACCAGAGAAGGAGGGCGGTGGTGGCAACCGAGATCTCCGAGCCGGAGGCGGTGCAGCGTACTGCGGCAGGGATCCGGCGTCAACGCGGGCGAGTGTCTGAGGGCGGTCGGCGGGCTCCGGCGATTCGGCGCGGGCCGCCGGCTACCAGGCAACACGGTGCTCGGGCCTAGAATGGCCGCCGGAGCCGTTCGGCACCGCCGGACGGCGGGAGGGTGAGAATGAATCCTCTTCGGCAGGCTTGGCGGCAGCTCGAGGCGCGGCCCGGCGTGACGGCGGTGGCCGCGTGCACGTTGGGGCTGGGCATCGCCGTCAACACGGTGGTCTTCAGCGGCGTCTACACGCTGCTGCTACAGGACCTCCCCTACCCTGATGCGGACCGCCTGGTCGTCCTCGGCCAGAGGGCGGCCGGCAACAACGAAGAGGGGCTCGCCCTCGGAAATCTGGCGCCCTGGAAAGGTGAGAACCCCGTCTTCGAAGAGCTGTCCGCGGCCGCCTGGCGGGGTGTGAACCTGGCGGAGGTTTCGGTGGCGGGGCGCGTTCCCGCCGAGCGAATCACCGGGGCCCTGGTCACCGAGGACCTGTTCCCCATGCTCGGAGGGCGGGCCTTGATCGGACGGACGCCGGCGCCGGTTGATTTCGAGGCCGGCGCGGGCCGGGTCGTGGTCCTCAGCCACGAGCTCTGGCAGCGCCGTTTCTCGGGCGATGCCTCGATCGTGGGCGGCGAGATCCTGCTCGACGGCGAGGCCCACACCATCGTCGGCGTGATGCCCGACGGCTTTCGTTTCCCGTTCTGGGCCTCGCTGTGGGTCCCCGTCTCGGCCAGCGAGCGGGCCGAGGCCCTCGCCGGCGGCTCGCCCGACTGGACCGTGCTGGCGCGGCTTCGTCCCGGCATCGACGCGCAACGTGCGCGGTCAGAGCTGGTCCCCTGGCTCGCCCGCTCGGCCGCCGCTCGCGGCGAGCGAGCCGATACGAAACGCCCGACGGTCACGCCGCTGCGGAACGTCCGCGCCCCGCGCTTCCGCCAGGCGGCGGTGGTGGCTCAGGTGGTGGTGGGGCTGGTGCTGCTCATCGCTTGCGCCAACCTGGCGGGCCTGCTGCTGGCGCGCGGGGAGGAGCGCCGGACGGAGCTCACCATCCGCCGGGCGCTCGGGGCCGGGGCTCGGCGGATCGTGGCCCAGCTCCTGACGGAGGCGGCGGCTCTCGGGCTCGTGGGCTGCGCGCTCGGGATCCTGGGTGCCTATTGGGGATTCCGCGTGCTCACGAGCGCCATCGCCTGGCCTGCCATCGGCGTGGTCGAGCCGACCCTCAACCTGCCCGTCCTCTCGACCGCCCTCGCGCTGTCGCTGGCGACGAGCGTCATGGCCGGGCTGGGGCCCGCCCTGCACGTGGCCCGGCAGGACCTGGCGTCGAGCCTGGCTGCCGGCGCCCTCACCACCACCCAGAGCCCCGGTGGCCGGCGTCGAGGGGGGTGGCTGGCCGCCGTTCAGCTCGCGCTGGCCACCGCGCTGCTGGTGAGCGCGGGGCTGTCGATGCGGGCCCTCGCGGACCTGGCCCTCGAGGACCCCGGCTTCGCCACCGATGGGGCGATCGTGCTGACGGTGGCGACGCCGGCGTCGAAGAGCGACTTCGACCAGGCCGGCTATCTCGACCGCCTGCTCGAGGTGATCGCTCGGGTCCCCGGTGTGGAGGCGGTGGGAACGGCCGGCTACATGCCTCTGGTGGGCTACAACCCCGGGGTCACGCTGCTCGACGGGGCAGAGGCGGCGGCCGAGAGCCACGTCGACTTCCAGCCGGTGAGCCCGGGCTATGTTGGCGCCATGGGGATCCCGGTCCTGCTGGGCCGGGGACTCGAGGCGCGAGATCAGGGATCGGCGCCGGTCGCCCTCGTGAACCAGGCCCTGGTCCGACAGCTCTGGCCGGGCGGCGAGGTCATCGGGCGAGCCATCCAGCTCCCGGAGCACTCCGGCGAGACCCCGGTGACGGTCGTGGGGGTGGTGGGTGACGTGCGGCAGTCCGGCCTCCGGGCCGAGCCGCGTCCGGAGGTCTACGTCCTCGGCTACCGGGAGTCGCTTTCGACGGTCGTGGTCCGCTGTGGGCCGCGGACCCGGGCGGTGGCGGCGGCGCTGCGGGAGGAGCTGGCCCGACGCCAAGGCGACGGCGTGGCGTTTCGCCTGGGGACGATGTCGGAGTTCCTCGCCGCCCATCTCGAGCGGAGAAGGGTCTTCGTGCGCCTGCTGTTGTCCTTCTCGATCATCGCCCTGGGGCTGGCCGCTCTCGGCATCTACGGCATGAGCGCCTACCGGGTGGCCCGCCGCGGTCGTGAGTTCGGCGTCCGCAAGGCGCTGGGCGCCCGCCGCGCCGACATCCTGCGGCTGGTCCTCTCCGAGACCCTCCGTGTCTCGGCCGCCGGCGTGGCGCTGGGACTGGTCCTGTCCATCGGCCTGACCGCCGCCATCCGGCGCGTGGTCTCCGGGATCGGCGCCGCCGACCCCCTGCTGGGGGCCACGCTGGCCCTGCTGATCGTGGCGATCGCGACCGCCGCCAGCTACTCGCCCGCCCTCCGTGCTGCGAAGGCCGACCCGGCGAC
>CAZNNH010000013.1:0-16644 GCA_964574335.1 uncultured Acidobacteriota bacterium
GCCATCTGCCCGCCGGTCATCCCGTAGATCGCGTTGTTGATGAAGATCACGGTGATCGGGAGGCCGAGCTGGGCGGTGCTGACGATCTCGGCCAGGCCGATGGAGGCCAGGTCGCCGTCCCCCTGGTAGGCCACCACGATCGAGTCGGGGTTGGCGGTCTTGTGGCCGATCGCCACCGCCGGCGCCCGGCCGTGGGCGGCCTGGCTGTTGCCGACGTCCAGGTAGTAGTAGAGGAAGACCGAGCACCCTACCGGGGACACGGCCACCGTGCGGTCCTGGATCCCCAGCTCGTCGATGGACTCGGCCAGGTACTTGTGGGCCAGGCCGTGGCCGCAGCCGGGGCAGTAGTGGGTGGCGTGTCCCTTCAGCCCTTCGCCGTGGGCATGCCGCTCGAATCGGTCGTAGAACGCGCCGCTCATGACGGCACCTCCTGCTTGGCCAGCACGCGGGTGACGATCTCCTGCTGCTGCGGCAGCACGCCTCCGTAGCGGCGCACGTGGTCGATCTCGGGGAGCCGCCCGACGCCGGCCCGGCTCAGCGCCAGTCGCAGCTCGTCCTCGAGCTGGCCGTGGCTGGCCTCGACCACCACCAGCCGGCGAATCTGCCCGAGCAGCGGCAGGAGCTGCTTGACCGGGAAGGGCCACAGGGAGACCGGGCGGAACAGGCCGGCGGCGACGCCGTGCTCGCGCAGCTCGCGGATGGCGCCCTTCGCCATCTGGGACGGCGTGTTGCAGGCCACGAGCAGGGTGTCGGCATCGGCGCAGCGGTAGAGGTCGGCCCGCTGCTCCCGCTCGGAGATCCGCGTGTACTTCTCGATCAGCTTCAGGTTGTGGGCCTCGAGATCGGCCTCGGCCAGGGCGATCGAGCAGATCAGGTTGCCACGGTGGCTCCGGTCGCCGAACACCGCCCACTCCGGGATGCCGGGCTTGGTCGCGGTGCGGGGCAGCACCACCTTGCCGGTCATCTGGCCCAGGTAGCCGTCGCCGAGGATCACCACCGGGTTGCGGTACTCGAAGGAGAGGTCGAAGGCGAGCTTGGTGAGGTCCAGCATCTCCTGGGGCGTGGCCGGAGCCAGCACGATGGCATTGGTGTTCCCGTGGCCCAGGCCGCGGCAGGCCAGCTTGATGTCCGACTGCTCGGGGGCGATGTTGCCGAGGCCGGGGCCGCCCCGCATGATGTCGACGAACACGCCGGGCAGCTCCGCTCCGATCATGTAGGAGATCCCCTCGAGCATCAGGCTGAAGCCGGGCGAGGAGGTGAAGGTCATGGCGCGCCGTCCCGCCCCACCGCAGCCGAACATGATGTTGGCGGTGGCCACCTCGGAGACCGCCTGCATGAAGACGCCGTCGAGCTTGGGCAGCACCTTGGCCATCAGCTCGGCCCCCTCGGTGGAGGGGGTGATGGGATAGCCGTAGAAGTGGCGGCAGCCGGCCAGGAGGGCGCCGATCGCCGAGGCGTAGGTCCCCTTGATCACCAGCGGCTCGACCTCGGGGAGGTCGAACACCTGGTCAGGGATCGCTTCGGGTGTGGGGGCCGTCGTGGGGCGCCGGCCGAACAGGTGGGCCGGGTCCTGCAGCTCGAAACCCATCTGGTCCGACTGCGGCAGCAGCCCGTACGGCTCCGGGCAGGCGCTCATGCAGAGCCCGCAGCCGTTGCACTGGTCGAGGTGGAGCTCGATGGGCACCAGTCCCGTCGCCGGGTTGATCTGATGGCCCATCTCGATGCAGTGCTTGGGACAGGCGTCGATGCAGCGGCCACACCCTTTGCAGTACTCGGGAAAGACGAAGGGCTGGGGCCGTTCGCGGAGCTGGCTCATCTCTCCTTGCCTCCTGACGAGATCCGAACCGCGGCCACTATATCACTAAACCGACAAATGGATATCAAACTCTTTTTATCTGATTTGTGCTAGGATACCGCCTGTCGGTGCCCCGAGAGGAGGGTACCCCATGGCTGACCAGGTCCAAAGAACGGTCCGGAGAACCAAGAACACGACAGCCCAGGAAAAGGGCCTCGGCGTGCTCTGCCCGGAAGCCCAGGCTGACGGCGTCCCCTGCAGCGAGCTGGGCCGCGACTGCGAGGTCTGCGAGATGGCCAAGCCGCGCCCCGCCCCACCCTCGGCTGGGGAGGAAGGGCCCCGAAAAGGGCCGGGGCGGAGCTAGCGCGCGGTGCTCTCCCGGAGCTCGGAGTACGCGATCCGGGCCCTCGCCTACCTCGCCGCCAACGGTGAGGGGAGCTGGGTGCTCAGCCGCCAGATCGGCGAGGAGCTCGGCATCCCCTCCCCCTTCCTTGCCAAGATCCTCCAGACCCTGGCCAGCGAGGGGATCCTGGAGAGCCAGCGGGGACGAAACGGCGGCTTCCGGCTGGCGCGCGCCGCCGATCAGACGTCGCTGTTCGAGATCGTCGAGCCGTTCGACCGGCTCGGCCAGCAGCGGCTGTGCGTGCTGGGACAGAAGACCTGCTCGCCGGAAGCCGCCTGCCCGCTTCACGAGACCTGGCACGCGACGCTGTCCGCCTTCGTGCAGGCCCTCAAGGACACCAGCCTGGCCGATGTCCGCCGCCGAGCCATGCCCGGCGGCTTCCCGTGGAACCAGAGGCGCCCGGAGGGTGGAGACACCGGGCCGCTCTGGTCGGTCTGACACACGTCAGAACCGGCGCCGGATGATCTCCCGGACCTCCTGCAGCCAGGCGGTGCGCTCTTCGAACGTGCTCAGGATGATCGACTCGAAGTTGCGGCGTTCGAAGTCGGTCACCCCGCAGAAGCCGAGGATGCAGCGTTCCCAGAGGTTCTGGAGCGGGTCGCCGAACAGCGTAAGCTCCGCCTCCCGCGGGGTGTTGGAGGTGGTGAGCACGACCGCCGCCTTACCCGCGAGATGGCCCACCACCGCACCGGCCTCGCCGAACTCGTACGCCACGCCCTGCCGCAGGACGCGGTCGATCCACCCCTTCAGCATGGCGGGCGGCTGTCCCCACCAGTTGGGGTGGACGAAGACCAGCCCGTCGGCCGCCAGCAGCTCGGCGCAGTGACGGGCCACCTCGGGAGCCGGGGTACGGTCCTTGGGAACCTCCTCGGCGGGGAGCACCGGGTCGAAGCCCTCCTGGTAGAGATCGTGGAAGACGACCTCGTGGCCACGCGCCTCGAGCTCCTCGATGGCGGTCTGGGCGATCGCGTGGCAGTAGCTGCCGGGGCTCTGGTGTCCGATCACGACGAGGACCTTCATTCGTTGTCTCCTTCTGGTCGGGCCGAGAGGATATCACCCGGGCCGCTCGCCGTCGGCCGACCCAGGCCGGAAGGCGTCCGGGGCTTGCCACGCACCGATCCCGTGCTCGATACTCGGACCGTGCCGAAGCAAGCCCGGCTTCCGGTCGGCAAGCGGGTGCGCCCGGCGGGACGGCCCCGGCGTCCACGCCGAGCCACCCTCGCCGGACGCTACGTCTCGCTGCGCCCGGTCCGTCCGGCTCTCGACGTCGCCGAGCTCTACTCCTGCTCGCACGGATCGGCGGAGAAGGAAGCCCTCTGGACCTACATGGCCTACGGCCCTTTCGACAGCCCGAGGCGGATGCAGCGCTGGCTCGAGGAGTGCGCCCGGTCCCGGGACCCCCTGTTCTTCACCCTCAGGCTCCCGACCTCCCGACACGCCGTCGGCATGACCAGCTTCCTCAACATCGTGCCAGCCTGGAGACGTCTGGAGCTCGGCCACATCTGGCTCGCCCCCGAGGTCCAGCGGAGCCGCGTCCTCACCGAGACCGCCCATCTCATGCTGCGCCACGCGTTCGATGACCTGAGCTGCCGGCGCGCCGAGTGGAAGTGCGACTCCCTGAACCAACGCTCCCGGAACGCGGTGCTCCGGCTCGGCTTCCGGTTCGAAGGCGTGTTCCGACAGCACATGATCGTCAAGGGACGCAACCGCGACACCGCCTGGTTCGCCCTCTGCGACTCCGAGTGGAACGGGGTCCGGGCCGCCCAGCGCCGCTGGCTCGACTCCCCCGCGCCTCCTCCCCTGAGGACGCTGCTGCCCTGAGAAGATCCGCGCCCCGGTCACTTGCCGTCCTCGAGGTGACAGGAAACGTCCCGCTTCCGGGACGAGCGCCCCAGGAGGGTCGCCCGGGCTGGGCCCACAAGCGCCCGTCGGTCAGGAGGTTCCGCTCCAAGGCCGGCTGCCGAGAGACGCCGGCGAGCCCTGGCACCGGTCGTGCAGCAGCCACTGGTGGACGTTGGGGCGATGAGGCGCACGAGGGCAATGAAGCTGCAGCGGTTCCTGATCGTGCTCGCCGTGGGCTGCTACCTGGCGACCCTGGCTTTCATGTAGTGCCCGGGAACCCTAAGCCCAAGCAAGCGGCCGAAAGATGATACGGGACGCGGCCCGACGGGCCGCGTCCCGTGAGATTGGGGAGTCGGGATCAGGACCAGCTTCTCCTTCTGAGACGACCGAGGAGGGCAGAAGGTTCCTTGGATTACTCGTTTCTGTGCTGAGGGTAGAACTCGATCTCGACGCAGTCGTCGACCAGTTGCTTGGCGATGAAGACCACCTGCCCCGTGTGGTAGGTCATGTGGTCCACCGCGTGGAACAGGGCGCCGAGCCCGTCGGTCTCATAGCCCTGGGTGTGGTTCGGCGCCCGTAGCGCCTCCTCAGACAGCGTGGGTGCCACCGCGGCACATCCCTCGACCACCCGAGCCAGGCGATCGAGCAGCGCCTGCCTGTTCCCGGCCTCCGGCCCGGCCGTGAACTCGCGGCTCCGATGCCGCTGGTAGGCCTGCCCTCCCAGAGAAGCCAGGATCCACTGCGACATGTTCCCGCACAGGTGGAGGACCTGATTGCCCACGCTGTTGGAGCGCTGGTTGGGACGCCACCACACCTGCTCCTCGGTGAGCAGCCCCAGGCAGGCCACGATCTTGCGGTGGTTCTTGTCAAGCGTCTGCAACATCTCCTCGATGAACCTCGCCTCACTCATCGACTCTCCTCCCGTGCGCCCGCTAGGTTAGCGGAACCCGCCCAGCGGGGGAAGCGGCGCCGAGCCGGGAAGCCGGGAGGCGACCCCGGCTCAGCAGGAGGATGCCTTGGGCGGGAACGGCCAGCGGAACCCCAGCTTGCGGCGGATCAGCGACGAGCGGGTGTCGGCGAAGGGGTCGTCGGAGGTCCCGAAGACGGGGTGGTAGCTGCGCCTCGGCGGCAGCCCGGCGACCTCGATCCCGAAGTCGTTGAGCTGCAGGTACTGGCGCATCTGGATCTTGTAGCGCCCCTCGATGCCGAAGAGAAGCTCCAGCAGGCGCTCGTTGAGCCAGACCAGGTGGCGGAAGCCGTACTCCCAGAGGTAGCAGTAGCCCTTCAGGTACTTCCAGTCGGCCCGGGTCGGCCGCCACATCCCGATGACGTCCCGGCGGGTCTTCCAGCGCACGAAGGAGAGCCGCTCCGGCGAGAGGTGCTCGGTCCGCACGTTGGCGAAGTAGCCGTCGTACCAGCGAAAGTCGTCGAGGTTGGCGACCAGGTTCGAGGCCAGCATCTCCTCCCGCAGGCCAGTCTTGGGATAGGGGGTCAGGAGCTGGTCCATCACGCTGGTGATCCCGAGGTCGCGGATGAACTGGTAGTTCTCGCGGATGCTCTGCGGGTCGTCGTGGGGCAGGCCATTGATCAGGCCGGCGATCACGGTGACGTCCTGGCTCTGCAGCTCGGCCACGCCCTTGCGGATCGACTCGACCGTGTTCGGCTTGTGCATCGAGCGTAGGCTCTTGGTGGAGACGTTCTCGATGCCGAGGAAGACCGACACGAAGCCGGCCTCCACCATCTTCTTGGCGATGCCCGGCCGGTTGGCAAAGCCGATCGGGCTGGCCTGGGTGGTGAAGACGAGGTCCTTCAGCCCGAGCCGGATCACGCCGTCGAGCAGCTCCTCGAAGCGGTCCATGTCCAGGGTGATGTTGTCGTCGGTGCAGAGGATGTGCCGGGCCCCGTGGCGGTAGGCGTCCTCGATGTCCAGAAGCACCCGGTCGAGCGGGAAGAGCCGGAAGGACCTGCCGTACATCTCGCGGATGCTGCAGAAGTTGCACTGGTGCAGGCAGCCTCGGGAGGTCTCGATGGCGTCGGCGCGGCGGAAGTACATGTGGAAGCCGCGGAGAAGCCGCTTGTCGCGGGCCGGGATCCGGACCCGGCCGAGGTCCTCGAGCGGCCGCGGCTCGTTGTGCACGAACGCGCCGTTTCTCCGGAAGGACAGGCCGAGCACCTGCTCCAGCCCTCCTCCCCCGGCCTCGACGCAGTCGAGCAGCTCGCCGAAGGCGAAGTCCCCTTCGCCCCGCAGCAGGAAGTCCCAGAAGGGCGCCTCCTTTCCCTCCCCGATCTCCCGGCAGAAGAGGGTGGCGTGGTATCCGCCCAGCACGGTCAGGATCTCCGGGTCGAACCGCTTGGCGAGGGCCGCGAAGCGCAGGGCGGTGTCGTACTGGAAGGTCATGGCCGAGAAGCCGACCACGCGCGGCCGCAAGCGCTGCAGCGTCTCGAGGAACCGCCTGGGGGCCTGGCGCCGCCAGACCACCATGTCGGCGACCCGCACGTCGTGCCGGTCGGTCTGGGCGGCGATCGTGGAGAGCGCCACGCTCGGCGGCTCCCACTGACGCCGCGGCACCCAAGGAGAGGCCGCAGGACTCTGCGCCAGAAGCGCCCTCACGCCCATCAGCTCCCGCTCCCTCGGCCGGCCGTCGCCGGCCCGCCCCCTACCGCTCCGCTCCGTCGCCGGTGCCGAGATGGAACCGCAGCATCGGCTCGAGGATCGACGACCAGTAGGCCCAGGTGTGTCCACCCGGCCCCGTCCGCCACTCGTGCTCGATGCCCAGCTCGGTGAGCCGCTGGTGCAGCTCGAGCATGGTCTCGAAGAACCGGTCCCCGGTACCGCAGCCGAGCAGCAGCCTCGGCACCGGCCCGGGCGCCACGATCGTCTGCTTCCCCCGGCCTCGCGGGTCCAAGCTCCCCGGCGGAGGCGGCTTCGTGGGCCAGAACGTCCAGTCCTTGTCGTAGAACGAGCTCCACACGCTGGCGGCCCCGAACCGCCCACTGTAGCGGCGGGCCACGTCGAGGGCGACGTACCCACCGAACGAGAACCCGGCGATCGACCAGTGGTCCCGGTCCTCCGGGATGTGATACCGCGACGAGACGAGAGAGGCGACCTCGGTGGCCACCAGCTCCAGGCTCTGGTTGAACGGGAACCGCTCGGAGTGGCGCCTGAAGTAGCTGGAGAAGCGGATGTCGGGGAGGACCACCACCGCCCGGCGCACCTTGCCGGCGGCGAGCAGCCGGGCGTAGACCTGGTCGACCTTCAGGTGCCGGAGCAGGTCCTCGGGGCGGTCCCGCCAGCCGTGGTTGAGGATGAAGACGTCGCGGATGGCTTCGTCGCCGGCCGGGACCAGGGCCAGGAAGAAGCGGGGCTCATCGAGCTCGGCGGAGCGGAAGCGCACCCGGTCGAGGTACAGCGGAGGCCCGGTCACCAGGCGGGTCGCGGAGACGCCGTCGGGAGGCAGCGGGTCGAGCTCCCAGGGCTCGTGGCGGAGCCCGGTGCAGGCCATGCTCAGGGTGACCAGGCCAACCACCGCGAGCCGCTTCGGGCAGGGCCGGGGGGACCTCAAGCCTCGGCGGCCTCCCCAGCCCGCTTCTTGGCCAGCTTCTCGCGCACCAGGCCCTCGATGCGGTCGATGGTCTCGAGCCGTCGCCGGTCGAGGTCCTGGGCCTCGAACTCGATCCTGAAGCGACCCTCGAGGAACAGCACCAGCTCGAGCACCGCGATCGAGTCCAGGATCCCGTAGGCGGCCAGCGGCGTCTCGTCGGTGAGGGCGCCGGGCGCGCGCAGGATGGGGCTGGTCTGGATGTAGTCGCGAAGCACGGCCTTGATGTCGTCGTCGTCGTCGTCGCTCACAAGAGGCTCCGGTCAAAGCTTCGAAAGGGCGGCATAGTCGATCTTACCGCGGTTCCCCCGGGGCATCTCTTCGAGGACCAGGAAGCGGTCCGGGATCATGTAGGGCGGCAGCCGGCGGGCGCAGTGGGCACGCAGATCGAGCTCGCTCGGGGCCACCTCGCCCCGCCGGGTCAGGAACGCCGACACAAGCCCCGCACCCTCGGAAGGCCCGACCACGGCGACCTCGGACAGCTCGGGGTGGCTCCCGAGCGCCGCCTCGATCTCGCCCAGCTCGATCCGGTAGCCCCGGCGTTTCACCTGTCGGTCGGCGCGCCCGACGAACGACAGCTCTCCGTCCGGCCCCACCGCCACCCGGTCGCCGGTGCGGTAGAAGCGGTGGCGTCCTCCCCCCTCGTCGACGTCCACGAAGGCCCTCCCCGTTTCCTCTGGCCGCCCCCAGTAGCCGGCCATCAGCGTCTCGCCGCCCGCCAGCAGCAGAGAGGTGGCGGGGTGGTCCTCGCTCTCGAGGCGGAGGCGCGCGTAGGGGCAGGGCTTCCCGATCGGCACCGGCCGGGCGGGATCGACCACCGGCGGCAGGCGGTGGAAGCTCACCACGTTGGTCTCGGTGGGGCCGTAGAGGTTGTACAGCTCGGCCTGCGGGTGGCTGGCCCGAAGGCGGGCCGCCTCCCGGGCCGGCATCACCTCCCCGGCGAACAGGATCACCCGCAGCCCCGAGAGCGGGTCGCGCTCCAGGCCGGCCTTGTCCATCATGCGGACCAGCAGCGACGGGACCGAGTACCAGACCGTCGCCCGCTTCTCGCGACACAGCGAGAGCAGGAGACGCGGCACCCAGGCGGCCGCCCGTGGCGCGATCAGGCAGGTCGCCGCGCAACGGGCGACGCTCAGCACGTCGAGGGTCGAGAGGTCGAAGCTCAGCGGCGACGGGCAGGCGATGCGGTCTTCGGGTCCCAGACCGAACTGGGACGCCGACCAGTCGACGAACGCCCCGACCGCTCGGTGCGAGATCGTCACCCCTTTCGGCACGCCGGTCGACCCGGAGGTGAACAGGATCAAGGCCGGGTCCTCCGGGTCCCCTTCCGCTCCCGCCGCCCCCGACGGCGGTGGGACGGAGATCGCGTCCGCCCAGGGGTGGGAGGCTCCCGAGCGGCGGTCGAGAAGCTGCGGCGGTGCCCCAGCCTCGGCGTCCGCCACCAGAAGCCGAGCTCCGCATTCGTCCAGCACGGTCTCGATCCTGCCGCGCGGCCAGTCGGGCTGGACCGGCACGTAGACCCCGCCCGCCATCAGCGTCCCGAAGATGGCGGTGACGGCCTCGGTCGTCTTCTCCATCACCAGGCCGACCCGCCCTCCCGGCTCCAGGCCGAGCTCGCGAAAGGCGACCGCCAACGAGCGGGCCCGTTGGTACAGCTCGCCCAGGCAGACCGTGCGGTCGCCTTCCACCACCGCCGGCTGGTCCGGGTGGCGCTCGGCCGAGCGGCGCAGCCACTCGTGCAGCAGCTCAGCTCCGGGCAAGCGTCACCCCCCAGGTGAAGCCGATGCCGGCCGAGGCGAAGAGCAGCCACTGACCGGGACGGACCAGCCCCTCCCTCCGGAGGTCGGTGTAGTTCAGCACCAGATCGCTGGCGAAGGTGTGCCCGTGCTCCCGCATCGAGGTCCGGGGCTCCTTGCCGGGAGGGATCCCGAGGGCCCGCACGAAGCCTCGGCGGTCGCTGCCGCTCAGGTTCGAGTAGACGAAGTGGTCGACGTCCTCTAGCCTCAACCCGGCCCCCGCCAGCACCTTGTGCACCAGCCGGTGGAAGTGCAGGTAGTAGACGGGCATCACCGCCCGCTCCACCTGCTGCGGGTCGACCCGCAGCTCGAGCCCGCCGTGCTCGCCCCGCTCCATGGTGATGACCCCGTGCAGGTGGCCGAGGGTGAGGACCTCGGTGGCCACCACCTCCGGCCCTCCGCCGTCCTCGCCGCTGCCCAGCACCACCGCGCTGCCGGCGTCCCCCTGCACGGTGATGGGAAACAGCGACCGGCTGCCAGGGGGCGGGCTGTCGGCCGCCACCAGCAACGCCACCTCGAGCCGGGGGTCGCAGCGCATCAACGCCGAGGCCTGTTTGAGCGCGAGGTGGAAGCCGGCGCAGCCGCCGAACTTGAAGCTCAGGTTGAGGGAGTCCTCGGCGCCCAGGTCGGACGAGAGCCGGTGCGCCAGCGGAGCGGAGACGAAGGCCTCCCCCGGGAGCGTGCTGAAGTCCACGATCAGGTCGACACGGTCGCCGGGCAACCCCGCCTCGGCCAGGGCGGCTCGCGCCGAGCCGAGCATGAGCTGGTATGGCTCCCGGGGGCCGCAGCACCTGACCCGCTCGATGCCCAGCTCGCCCACCGCGCGGGCCCGCGCCTGGGGGCTGACGGCGGCCAGCGCGGCCTCGACCCGCGGCCTCTCCCGCGCCATCACGGACTCGACGGTCTCAACCGTGGCTGGAAGCTCGTAGGCGGTGGCCAGAAGACGCAGCGTCACCGCCCCTCCAGCCGCGTCATCAGGAGGGCGGCCACCTGACCGTGAGGGTCGCCCGGTCCCGCCACCAGCACACCCGTCTCGTCGGCGTTCCCCAGGTGGGCCAGGGCCACGCCGAGCTGGAGCAGGCCGCTGCCACCGAAGTCGCCGAGCTCGACGCCTTTCCGGTGGTGCAGGCCCGCCGCCTCGGCCATCCAGGACGGACCGCAGGCGGCGGCGGCCACCAGCAGGACCCGGTGGGGCGGCAGCGCCCCCAGCATCCGCCGGAGCAACGAATGGGTCTCCCCGGCCCTGGCCGGACGCGGCCCCACCCAGGCAGCGTGGTAGCGGCCGTGGGCCCGAGCGCCTCGGGCCTCGGCCAGGTCGCGCCGCTCCAAGAGACAGGCCACCAGGCCTTCGCCCGGCACGATCCTGCGCCGGCCCGCCGGGCTCGCGCCCGCGATGCCATCGGCACACCCGGGGGCCAGCAGCCCGGCCGCCTGGTACCACTCGAACACCGGGCGGGTGAGCACGTCGCCGGCCGCCACCAGGGCACGGTCGGCCTCGCCCGCCTGCAGCAGGCTCACCGCCTGCAAGATCGCCGCCTCCCCCGAGACCGCGCCGGCGCTGAGGGTGAGGTTGGGCCCACGGATCCCGAGATGGCGCGCCAGGTGGGAGGCGGGCAGGTTCGACAGCGTCTCCGGGAACAGGATCGGCGGGGCCTGCGAGGCGTTGGTCGCCAGCGTGCCGAGAAACTCCTCGGTCAGGTCCAGGCAGCCGAAGGCGGTCCCGGCCACCACCGCGGTGCGGTCCCGCTCGAGGGCCCCCTCCTCCAGGCCGGCGTCCTGCAGCGCCAGCTTGCCGCAGAGCAGCGCCCACACCGACAACCGGTCCATCCGGCGGGTCTTCAGGCCCGGCACCAGGTCGGTGGGCCGGAACGGCGGGACCAGGTAGGCGCGGCGCGCTCCCGGGGTGGGCCAGCGCTCGATCCGCCCGGGCTCGCCCGACACGTCGAGAGCGGGCAAGCCACGGCGGGGTCCGTGAGCGCTTACGGAGGCGAAGCCGGTCAGGAGAACGTCGGGAGACACGGTCACTCCCCCACCCGCTGCTGGAGCTGGAAGACCAGGCTGGCGTTGCTGCCGCCGAAGCCGGCCGACACGCTCATCGCCACCTCCATCGCGGACGGGCGGGGGCGGTCTCGGAGCAGCTCGACGATCGACGACACCATGGGCTGCTCGAGCCTGAGGGTGGGGAACAGCGTCCGATGGCGCAGGGCCAGCAGGGTGATCGCGGCCTCCAGCGCGCCGGCGGCCCCGAGGGTGTGGCCGATGTGGGACTTGGTCGACGAGACCGGCACCGGCTCGGTCCGGCCGGCGAACGCAAGCTCGTAGGCCTTCACCTCGGCGACGTCGTTGAGCCGGGTGCCGGTCCCGTGGGCGTTGACGTACCCGATCTGGTCCCGACCCACCCCCGCCGAGGCCATCGCCAGCTCCATGCTGAGGGCCAGGCCCCGTCCCTCCTCGTCCGGTGCGGTCGGGTGGAAGGCGTCGTTGCTGAAGGCCCACCCGGTGAGCCAGCCGAGAACGGTCGCGCCGCGCGCGCGGGCATGGCCCGCTTCCTCGAGCAGCAGCATGCCGGCTCCCTCGCCGAGGTTGAGCCCGGCGCGGGTCTGGCAGAAGGGGCGGCAGGGATCGGGGTCGAGGGCCTTCAGGGCATGGAACCCTGCCAGGGTGAACGTGCTCAGGGCGTCGCTTCCGCCCGCCAGGGCGACCCGGGTCCGCCCCTCTTCGATCTGACGGGCGGCCACCGCGATGGCCATCGCCCCCGAGGCGCACGCCACGCTGATCCCGAGCCGCGGTCCGCCCAGGCCCAGGGCCGCCGCCACGCAGTCGGCCACGTGCGAGACCGGGTAGGTAGAGGCCACCCCGAGCCCGCCCCGGCGGTAGTAGCCCATGGGGTCGGAAGCGCACTCGGGACCGATGTCGGAGAGCCCCCCGACGGTCGTCGACACGACGACGGAGCAGCCTTCGCGGTCGCCGGGCTCGATGGGCCGGATCGCCTCCTGCGCCGCCAGCACCGCCAGCCGATCCGTGCGCGACAGGCGAAGACCCGGGGGCGGCGCGACCTCCAGCGGGACCCTCACCCTCCCGACCGTCTGCGCGGTGTCGAGGGGGCTGTCCGGTTCGGACAGCGGCCCGGTGGCGGCACGCCCCTCGGACAGGCCGGCGAGCAGCGCGTCCGCCCCCAACCCGTAGGGAGAGATCGCGCCGATGCCGGTCACCGCGACGGCGACGTGTCTGGGCATGGGGACTGCCTCGCCTCCTCGGCTGCTTCCGGTCTGGCGGCGGCCGGCCAGAAATCGAAGAAGTTCAACCACTGGCTGGGAAAGCGCGTCAGGTGCTCCTCGAGGAACGAGACCGCCTGGACAAGAGCGCCCTGCACCTCCTCGTGGCGCGGCCGCTCCGGGTCGAGGCGCAGGGTGGGACCGATCAGCATCCGATAGCGCAGCCACCCGGTGCGGACCACCAGCCCCACCAGGATGGGAGCCGCCGCCGCCCTTGCCAGGTGGAAGGGCCCCACCGGAAAACGGGTGGGACGGCCGAAGAAGCGGACCTCGACGCCCTTGCCGCCAAACACCCGGTCGCCCTGCATCGCCACGATCTCTCCCTTCCGCAGGGCGTGAAGCATCTGGACGGTCGCCATCGGGTCGGTCAGGTCGACCACCCGCAGCCGCTCGCTGGCCATCAGGTCGCGGAGCTGCGCCTCGGCCGGGTTGCCGGACTCCACCACCCGCGCCACGTTGACCCGCCGGCCGTGCAGCTCCAGCAGCCGCGACGCCAGCTCGGTGTTGGCCACGTGGGCGGTCCACACCACCAGCCCCCGTCCCTCCGAAAGGCAGGCGTCGATGGCGGCGGCCCCCCGCTCCGGCTCCGAGAGCATGGAGAGGAGCTCCTCGCGGCTGGCGCCGGGAACGAAGCAGTAGGAGACCACGAAGTCGCAGAAGGAGTAGAAGACCCGGTAGGCGGCCGGCCACAGCCGCCAGGCTGGGCGGCCGGTGACCACCTGCAGGTTGCGGATCACGGCGCGCCGCTCGGCGCCCAGCAGGGCGAAGAACACCGCGGCGGTAACCGCCGCGATCGGCGGGTGCAGCCGCCGGGGGAGCCGCGGGATGGTGGCGAAGACGATCCGCAGCGACAGCGGCGAATGGTAGCGGTGCCGGTACCAGCGCCGGTCGGCCGTCACGAGGAGACGAGCTCGGCGAGGCTCTCGATCGGCTTGCGCTTGAGCACCGAGTAGAGGTGGAGGACCTCCTCCTCCGAGTAGCCGATCGCCTGGAGGGTGGCCACCGCCTCGCGCACCCGCTCCGGGTTGCTGAGCCCGAAACGCTGGTGGTACTGCAGCACGATCCGGGTCATGTCCGCCCGCGACAGGGTCGGCGTGCCAGCCGGCATGTCGTGGTAGCAGCGCTCGGTGCTGGCCTCGAGCTGCTGGTAGGAGAAGCCGGCCGACAGCGCCTGCTCCCGGATGTCGCACCCCGGGAAGAAGCGGAGGCAGAAGTGGTAGGGGAGCAGCGAGGCCTTGGGAAGCTCCCCCAGCCAGTCCAGCGTCTGCTGGGCCTGCTCGGCGGTCTCCCCGGGGAAGCCGTACATGGTGGTGACGTTCACCGCCACCCCCTGGCGCTGGGTGTAGGCGATGATGCGCCGGGCCTTCTTCAGGTTCAGCCCCTTGCGGATCAGACGTTGGATCTCCTCGGAAGCGGACTCGACCGCGTAGGTGAACCAGATGCCGCCAGCCTCGATGGCGCGGTCCACGAACTCCTCGCTGGCGGTGTCGACGCGCAGCCCGTTGACGAAGTAGAGGCGGATGCCCAGCCGGGCTTCGCGGATCCGGTCGAAGATGTCGAGCGCCCGCTTCAGGTGGACGTTGAAGATGTCGTCGACGATGTAGAAGTCGCGGACCTGGTAGCGCTGGTAGAGGTGCTCGATCTCCTGGAAGACCGAGGCGGCGCTGCGCAGGCGCATCCCCTCCCAGGGCCGGAAGCAGAAGCTGCACGAGAAGACGCAGCCACGGGAGGTGACCAGCACCCCCTGTCGGCGGTGGTTGTAGGCGTAGCTGAGCTGCCTCTGGTACTGCTCGAGGTCGATCAGGTCGTAGGCGGGTAGCGGCAGGCCGTCGAGGTCCTTGTGCTCGGGGCGGTCCTGCGTCTCGACCACCTGGGCGCCGTCGCGGTAGAGGATGCCGGGGGTGTCGGCCGGCTCGCGTCCCTGCAGAAGCTCGGGGAACGCCTGCTCGCCGTCACCCTTGACCGCCAGGAAAACCTCCGGGACCTCCTCGAACAGCCTGGCCTTCCAGGCCTCCACCAGGGGGCCGCCCACCACGATGGCGGCGCCGCAGTGGGCGCGGACGAGCCGGGCCAGCCGCTGCAGCTCCTCGAGGAAGAACACGATGCACCGGATCCCCACCACGTCCGGCTTGAGCTCGTCGAGCAGGGCGACGAAGGCCTCGTCGGTCGGGCAGTCGAGCGAGGACTCGACGACCCGGACCTCGTCCACGGCCCCGCTTTCGCGGGCGGCGGCGGCCACGTACAGGAGCCCGATCGGGGCCACGTGCACCTCGTGGGGGACGGCGCCACCCACCCACTTGGGCATGTCGTTGGCTTCCACCAGCAGGACACGGTGCCGGGCTCCGGTCGGACCGAGCGTGCGAGGCATAGGAGAGGCGGCGGGCTCAGACCTGGGTCTTGGCTTGGATGCGGGACTCGACGGCGGCCGCCAGCGTGGCGATCGTCGCCCACTCGTCGCGGTCGAACTCGCCGGTGACCAGCTTGATCTCGAAGGCCTTCTCGATCTCCAGGATCAGCTGGAGGATGTCGATCGAGTCGATCTCGATCTCGCCCCCCATGAGCTTGTGGTCGGCGCCGAGCTGCTCCGGGGTCATGTCCTCGATACGGAGCGCCTGGATCAGCAGCTCCTTGAGCCTGGCTTCGATCACCTCACGCGTCATCGTAGAAACCCTCGCCTGAAGATCCAGCAAGCGACTTCCTCACGCGGAGCAGCCGAGACGGTCGGAGAGACGCAGCAGCAGCCGCGCCATCCGGCCGACCGGATCGAGCAGAACCCAGCGTCCATCGAGCATAGCGTGGATCGGCTCCCCGCGAAACCGGGCGATCTGTCGATACTGGGCGATGAAGCTGAGCACCCGCAGCGACATCTTCCAGCGCAGCGGCCAGAAGTACTCGCGGGTGACCAGGGGCCGGCTCCAGCCGGAGCGGACCTCGGCGATGAAGTCCGCGTAGCAGCCCTGCCGGGAGGCGCAGAGGGCGCCGCTAGGCATCAGCAGGTGGCTGTCGCCGCCGCCGACCAACGGCTTACCGACCCGCCGAGCCAGGTCGATGACCTGTCGGTTCTCGGCCCGGGAGCGCATTCCGTTGATCTCGAGGGCGTGGATGGCGTGGGCGTAGCGGTCCAGCAGGCCGAGCGCGGGCACCTCGGTGGCGACGCCGTTCCAGGTGATCAACGGGTGGTTCAGCACCACCAGGCAGCCGAGCCCGGCGAGCTCCCCGAACACCGCGTCGAGCCGGCCGAGGTCGGCCGCGGCCCGAAGCGACGCGTGCACCTCCAGCAGTCGGTCCTCGGGCAGGCCGGAGAGGCCGAGGTGGAAGGTGTGCCCACAGAAGCGGATCGACAGCTCCTCGCCGGGAGCGACCTGGCCCGGATGCTCCACGAGCTGCTGGCACAGCTCCAGCGATCCCGCGACCTCGTCGTGGTCCGTGATCGAGAGCAGGAGCCGCTCGACGCCAAGGCGCCGGGCGTTCTCGAGCTCCATCCGCCAGATGTCCGCCGGCCGGAACGGTGGACGGTAGCCGAGGTGGGCGTAGTCGAGGTCGGCGATGCGGTCCAGGCCGAACGACCGCTGCAGCAGCCCCTTGAAGGGGCGCATGTAGCCGAGCTTCACCACCCAGTTCAGGCCCGCCAGGTTCTCCCGCGAGTAGCTCGAGTGGGTGTGCAGGCAGACCAGCGAGGCGAGCTCCCGCGAGGGCTCCCGGCAGGGGCGGAAGCGACCGTCCTCGAGGACCCAGCAAGCGACCCGAGCCATGGAGCGCCAGCTTGGCATGACATCGGCCCCGGGGACAACCACCCCTGGGGACATGACCGGATTCGCGCCGGTCAGCGTGGCGAATCCGGATCGTGTCCCCCGAAAGGACGGCGCCGGCCGGCGGACCACATGACCGGATTCGCGCCGGTCAGCGTGGCGAATCCGGATCGTGTCCCCCGAAA
>CAZNNH010000013.1:16744-68646 GCA_964574335.1 uncultured Acidobacteriota bacterium
ATGACCGGATTCGCGCCGGTCAGCGTGGCGAATCCGGATCGTGTCCCCCGAAAGGGCGCTACACCAGCCCGCCGTCGACGGCGATCACCTGGCCGGTGATGTAAGCGGCCCCCTCCGAGGCCAGGAACGCCACCAGCGGCGCGACGTCCCGGGGGGCGCCGAGCCGGGCCAGGGGGATCTGGGCCGCCAGGTCCTTCCCCTCGCCACTGATGAACGAGGCGGACATCTCGGTCTCGATCAGGCCCGGGCAGACCGCGTTGACCCGGATCTGCCGACGGCCCATCTCGCGGGCCAGGGCCTTGGTGAAGGCGATCACGCCACCCTTGGCCGCCGAGTAGTTGCACTGGCCGGCCTGGCCACGGATCCCGCTGGGCGAGACGATGTTGGTGATCACGCCGCCGCCCTGGTGCAGCATCCCCCGAAGCGACGCCTGGGAGCAGAGGTAGGTGCCGCGCAGGCTGGTGTCGACGACCGTGTCCCAGTCCCGGTCGGTCATCAGCATCAGCAGCCGGTCCCGGGTCACGCCGGCGTTGTTGACCAGGCAGCTCACGGAGCCGGCCGAGCCCTCGATGCTGGCGAACATCGCCTCCACCTGGTCGCGGGCCCCGACGTCCGCCTGGACCGCCGTCGCCGCGCCCCCCTCGGCCAGGATCTGCTCCACCACCGCCTGGGCCCCTTCCGAGTCGGAGCGGTAGTTGACGAAGACCCGGAACCCGACCTTGGCCAGCTCGCGGGCGATGGCGGCCCCGATCCCCCGTGAGGCCCCGGTGACCAGCGCGGTCTTGGCTTCGGGTGGGGTCATCGGGCGAGGGCCCCGCGCAGCATCAGTCCAGGGGCTTGAAGATCAAGAGGTAGACGCCCCAGCGGTTGTCGTAACGGTCGAGGTTGCCGCTGAGGGCGTAGGTGACGGTCCCCTTGATGTAGGTCCCCCACGGGCCGACGGTGCCGAGGTCCAGCTCCAGGCCGTCGAAGTCCCGGAAGCTCGGGGACTCCTCCAGGTTCCGGCCCCAGGCGTGATCGTACATCCCTTCCACCCAGACCACGTCGAAGGCGTTGAAGCCGAGCTGGACGCCGGCCACGCCGATGGCGTCGAAGGTGTCGGTCCCGCTCGGGATCCCCCGGATGCGGGGGCGAGAGAGGAACGACGGCTGGTATCGCGAGAAGCGGTCGAGGTCCTGGCCTCCGTAGTAGGAGGCGCTCAGACCGGCCTTGGTGAACTTGCCGAAGTAGAGCTGCTTGACCGCCTCGCCCGAGAACTTGCGGAAGGAGGTGGCGGGGGCCACCGGGTCTCCTCCGCTCGGCCCGATCTCGGGCCAGCCGAAGCGGTTACCCTGCAGCGCGGTCCCGGTCAGCGTGAAGCCGCCTCTGGTGAGCTTGAGCTCGGCCTGGCTCTGGAGGGTGAAGCCGTGGCCGGAGGCCTCGAACTCCGGGTCCGTGTCGCCGGTGGGGTGGAAGAGGTTGAGCGAGAAGTACGAGGAGGCGCCGAAGCTCACCCCGGGCCGGGCCTGCCAGTTGGCCAGCACGCCGACCGTCTCCTCGAACGCCCACAGCCCCTGGCCGACCACCTCCTGGCTCCCCTCGAAGACGCGGTTGTTCTGGGGGATCGCCGACAGCGCCAGGTCCATCCCGAAGCGGAAGCTCTCGCCCACGTGCTTGGTCAGGTTGGTGGCCAGGATCGGGCCGGCGAAGAAGACGGAGAGCTCGGCCCCGGTCTTGCGGAAGTCGTAGTCGACCAGGCTGATGCCGGCCAGCGGGATGGGGAAGTCGAAGGTCCCCTCGTACATCACGCCGCCCACCAGCGAGCGCACCCGGCTCTTGAGCGGCTCGACCACGCGGGTGTCGCCCTCCCGGCGCAGGACGCGCAGGCCCTCGTCGGTGTCGCGGTACATCCGCAGGTCGGAGGCCATCGCCTCTTCCCGGGCCGCCTCGAAGCCCGGCTGGTTGATCTCGTAGCCGGAGAAGTCGTAGCTCCGCTCCACCAGCAGGCTCCGCCCCGCCGCGCTGACGAGCTGCTGGGCGGTGATCCTGCGAAGCAGGTTGAACTGGCGGCCGCCCTGCCACGGGACCAGCTCGTACTCCTGGGTCTCGACGTGGGAGAGGACGCTGCTCCGCCCGCCGCTCTGCTTGAGCTGCATCTTCACCTGGCGGAAGGTCACGCCGTCGATCCAGACCTTGCCGCTGAACAGGACCGCCTGCTTGTCCTCCGGCTCGACGCCGATCACGTAGGTGGGGGCGCCGTCGACCGTCTCGGTCCCGAGGAGCGTGTACTGGTACTTCTCCTCGAGCGCCAGCTCCAGCGGTTGGGCCAGCACCTTCTCCGGCTCGAGCTGGGGCAACGAGAACCCGGACGGGTTGCCGAAGCGGACCCCGTTCACCAGGAAGCCGGTCTGCACCCAGTCATGCTGGGTCCGGTCCACGAACTGGCGCAGCTCCAAGGTGACGTCGAAGCCCGACCCCAGCGCCGTCGACTCGAAGTGGATGGCGGCCCGGCAGTCGGCCAGGTAGTGGTCGAGGTCGCGCTGCTGCGCCGCCCGGTACTGCTGCCAGCGCGCCACGATCTCCTCCACCCGCAGGCCGCCACGGCCGGTCACGCTCACCCACTCGTAGAGGCGCTGGTCATCGTCCTGACGGCGGACCGTCACCACCACGAAAGCGCTGTCGCAGCCGCACTCGTGCACCGTCGTCTTCCCCGGCCCCGGGACCACCCGCGAGACCAGCTCCCGACCGTCCTGGGCATCGCGGAAGGTCACCTCCAGGTTGGCCTCTCCCTCTGCGGACACGGTGATCTTCCGGGGGTGCTCCGACGAGCCGAGGGCGCGCACCAGGAAGGCCCCGCTCGGGGAGCTCGAGTCGACGAAGGCGCTGGCCGCCAGGGGGGCGCCGTCGGCGCTCAGCCGGGCCGGGGCCTGATCGAGCGGCGTACCGACGAAGCCGGCGCTGATCGAGCCGGTGAGCACGCCCACCGAGCGGCACAGCGCCCCGACCTGCTCGGCGGTCGGCGCGGCAGCCCACATGGTGTCGACCAGCGAGTCGCCGGTCTCGGCAGCGACATCGAGGAACGCCGTGGCCAGACCGCCGGCGCCCGCCACCGAGCCGGCGCCGACCTCGACCATCACCGGCTTGCCGAGCTGGTCGCGGATCCACTCGGCTTCCCCCCGCCAATCGGGACCGCGTCCGACCCCGATCAGGTCGGCATAGGCCGCCACCCGGCGCGACAGCGCCTCCTCCTTCCGGACCAGGCCGGCTGGAAAGACGACGGCGGCGCTGGCGAGCGAGGGCTTGGCGGCCTTGAGCTGGAGCACCAGCCGCGCCAGCGCGAACTGCAGCGCGGCCGGATCGCCCGGTGACTCGGCGACCTCCAGGATCACGCCGTTCACCGCCGGGCTGTCGACGGGGAGGGCCGCCAGGACCTCCGCCACCCGCGCCTCCAGGGCGACCGCCGCCTGGTCGGGATCGTCAGCGTCCCGGATCGAGACCCGGATGCGCAGGTGCAGCAGCAGGCTGCGGCCGGCCGGCAACGCCCCCAGCAGCCGGGTCACGGGCTCGACGTCGAGAAGGAGCGGCTCTCTACCTCCCAGGTCGACCGAGAGGGACGGCGCCACGACCGACGGGGGGCTCAGCTCGCCGCAGCCTCCGATCGCCTCCAGCAGGGCAGCGGCATCCGCGTCACCCTCGATCGACACGGCGAGCTTGGGAAGCGGTGCGGCTTCGGCGGGCGCTCCGCCGCCGAGCAGAAAGAGCGCCAACCCGCCGACGAAGAGGGCGAGCGGCCGGCGATAGAGCATGTGTCAGTGGCCGGCCTGGCGGCACATCGCGAGGCGCTGGGCCTCCTCGACGTTGCGGTATCGCTCGCCTGCGTTGTAGCGGCAGAAGGAGAGGACCTGGCCGTCGGTGGTGACGTATTTGATGATGCAGCGGCGCACCCGCCGGGCGCTGTAGTTGGTGGCGTCCATGAAGTGCATGCCGGCCACGAACATCCCGTTGAAGCCGCGCTGGAACCAGCTTCGCGACCGCCCCACCGACTTGTCCTCCCAGCCCTCCAGGCCGCGCAGCAGCCGCAGGAACGAAAGCCCCCGAGGGGCGCGCGACGAGTCGAAGGCGGCGGAGAGGTGCTTGAGCTGGCCGAGCGCCGAGATCTTCTGGAGCAGCCGGGCCCGCCCCTGCGGGGGGGTGATCCGGCCCGCCGCCAAGAGCAGCCGCTCGAGGTCCAGGAACTGGGTCAGGCAGGTGGGCCGGTTGTCGTCGTCGACGTAGAAGTAGGTCCCCACCGAGCAGTGAGCGTCGCACCCCGGGCTGCTGGGAGACTCGCCGCGCAGCCGGGCGACGCCGCGGGTGAGCAGGCTCAGGGCGTTGAGCGGGATCCAGTCGTCGGGCATCCGGGTCAGACCGGTCTGGGCGCCGAACTCGCGGGCCATGTCGGCCAGGTCGAAGCCGGCCGGCGTCGCCTGCGGCAGCTTCACCCGGCCGGTGGCCGCCATCGGCTGGATGCTGATGCCGGTGGTGTGCTGGCTGTTCTGGAGCGCGAACTCGAAGATCGGCCCGAGCTGGTCGACGTTGATCCCGGCCACGATGGTGGGGACCATCACCACCCGCATGTTGGTCCTGACGATGTTCTCGTAGACCCGCAGCTTCTGGTCGAGCAGCCGCTGGCCTCGCAGCGCCAGGTAGACGTCGTCGGTCATCCCGTCGAACTGCAGGTACAGGGTGTGCAGCCCTTCGTCCTCGCAGCGGCGCACGAAGTCGAAGTGGGTGAAGCGGAGCCCGTTGGTGGCCACCTGGATGTGGTCGAAGCCCAGCTCTCGGCAGATCTTCAGGATCTCCAGGAGCTGCGGGTGGAGGGTCGGCTCCCCCCCCGAGAACTGGATGTGCCGGCAGGGCTGCCCCGGCCGGTCGACCAGGCTCTTCAGCATCCCCCGCACCGTCTCCAGCTCCAGGAAGTAGCCGTTGTCGCTGGTCACGTCCGCGAAGCACACCGGGCAGCGCAGGTTGCAGCGGTTGGTGAGGTCCATCACCGCCAGAAGCGGCGCCTTGTCCGGCTCGTCGTCCACGTCCTGCAGCAGGGACCCGGGGGAGAAGACCCGGGTGTTCCACCCTTCGAGCTTGTGATGGAGCCGGCTGTCGGACAGGATCAGGTGCTCGGTGGGGCCGTGGCTCGGGCAGCGGACCCGCTGGAAGACCTGGCCAGCGCGCTCGATCACCAGCGCCTCCGCGGGAGCGCCGCAGGAGAGGCAACGCGACTCGTCCTGGGCCAGCACCCGCTCGGCGAAGGAAGACCCCGGCGAGGCCGATTCCGATGGCGTCTCGCCCGGCGGATCGTACCGCGCAGAGACCCCCGGTCCGTTTGCGGCACTATCCATGGGCGGCTATTATCGACGTCCGGTGTTTTCTGTGTCAACAACGGCGCGGCTCGCTGGAACCGCCGGCTTCCCTTCCGGCTCCAGCCGCTCCTACGCCGCCCCGGACGCGAGCTAGCGTCCCGGGGCTCGTCACACGGGTTCTTCGACATGGCTCGGGCGGCCGGCTTCGTGCTCCTCTTCGTGGCGACCAACTCGAGCCTCCTGCTGCTGTTCCCGTTCAGCCTCGGCAGGCTGGCCGTGGTCGGCGTCCTGTTCGGTGGCGGCACCGCGGTGATGCTGGTGTTGCTCTTCGACCCGAGCAGCCGGTTCCTGCTCGACCACCGGACCGACGTACATTGCCCGAACGGCCCCTGCGTGGCCCTCACCTTCGACGACGGGCCGTCGCCGGAGATCACCCCCAAGGTCCTCGACATCCTGCGGGAAAAGGGCGCCAAGGCCACCTTCTTCCTGGTCGGCCAGCAGGTCGAGCAGCACCCCGGCCTGGCTCGGCGGATGGCGGGCGAGGGGCACGCCATCGGCAACCATACCTACTCGCACCCTTCGCTCTTCTGCTTCCTGTCGCCGAGGCGCCTGCGTGAGGAGATCGAGCGGGGCCAGGAAGCGATCGGCCGGGTCACCGGGGCCTCGCCCCGGCACTTCCGCTCGCCGGTCGGCCTGCGCCACCCGATCCTGAAGCTGGCGCTGCAGCGAGCCGCGCTGGAGCTCGTGCTGTGGCGGCTACGGACCTACGACACCCTGTCCCCGAAGCCGGAGACGCTCCGCCGGCGGATCCTGGGCCGGGTGCGCCCGGGCGCGATCGTGCTGCTCCACGACCGGAGCGGGCCCGGAGCCTCCGCGATGCTGGCCGCCCTGCCGGACGTCATCGACGGTCTACGGGCTCGCGGCTACGAGCTGGTCACGGTCTGATGGACGGCCCACCCGAGCCGCCGCACCACCCGCCGATGCGAATCTGCGCGGTGATCCCTGCCTACGACGAGGCGGAGCGGATCGCGCGGCTGGTGACCGCCGTCCGCCCCCAGGTGGCCCGGGTGATGGTGGTCGACGACGGCTCGACCGACGGGACCGGGGAGCGCGCCGCCCAGGCCGGGGCGGTGAGCCTGCGCCTCGAGCAGAACCAGGGAAAGGGCGCTGCCGTCCGCCAGGCGCTCTCGCGGCTCTCCCCGGGCGAGTTCAGCCACGTCCTGCTCATGGACGGCGACGGCCAGCACCTTGCGGAAGACATCCCCTCACTGGTCGAGCAGGCGCGGCGTACCGGGGCGGAGCTGGTGATCGGCGCCCGGACCCTCGACCGGGCCCGCATGCCGCCGTCACGCCACTTCTCGAACACGGTCGGCAGCCGGATCGCGTCCCGGCTGGTGGGTCAGAAGGTCCTCGACAGCCAGAGCGGGTTCCGCCTGGTGCGGCTGGATTCCCTGGCCAGCCTCAGGCTCCGCTCCCGCCGGTACGAGCTGGAGATGGAGGTGCTGATCAAGCTGTGCCGGAAGGGGGCCCGCGTGGAGCACGCGCCGGTGACCCTCGTCTATGATGGCCAGAAGGCCCGCTCCAAGATGAAGCCGGTTCGAGACACGATTCGGATCTGCCTGTGGTCGCTGGCCTTCCGGTACCTCGGCGCTTAGGCGAACATCGTGGCCACCTGGCGCGCTTCTCTCGGCACCTCCCTGGCGTTGGCCCTGTCCGGGCTCACCGCTCCCGCCGCACCCGGGCCCCCGCCGGCCGCGTCGGATTCCGAGCTGCTGCAGCGGGTCCTTCTGGGTGTCGAGCAGGCCGAGCACGCTCACCCCACCGCCTGCGGCACCTTGACCGAGACGCGGTCCTCGCCGCTGCTCTCACGGCCGCTTCGGCTGCACGGCAGCTTCTGCACCGCCGGGACCGACCGCTTCCGCGTCGAGTACCGGGGAGACAGGCCGGCCCGTGTCGTCTACAACCGGGGTACCCTGAACGTGTCGGCGGATGGGAAGCGCACCGAGGTGATGGAGGTCGGCTCTTCCGTGCGGCGGGCCCAGACCTACTTCAGCGGAAAGGACGCCTCCAAGAACCTGCAGCGCGACTTCTCGATTACCGTCTCCGAAAGGGCCGACCGCTACGCGCTGCTGCTGCGCCCCGTCTCCGGGCGGATCGCCAGGCGCGTCCTGCGGGTGGCGGTGGAACTGGGCCGGCAGGACTTCCTCCCCCGGCGGATCGAGATCGACGGCAAGAGCGGGGTGGACAGCGTCTTCGAGATCGAGATCGAGACCCTCGACCAGCCCCTCGACGAGGAGGTGTTCCGGGTCTACCGACCCTGAGCGGATGGCCATGGACGTCGAGATCGAAGACATCCTCCCCCACCGCGCCCCGTTCCTGTGGATCGACCGCGTGCTGAGCGTCGAGCCCGGCGTGAGCTGTGTGGCCTCGAAGCGGATCGACCCCGGGGCGGCGTTCTTCGCCGGCCACTTCCCCGGCGATCCGATCCTCCCCGGCGTCTTCCTGATCGAGGCCGCCGCCCAGACGGCCGGGGTGATGATGGGGGCCCAGGGCTCGACCGGCGGCGAGACCAAACGCCTGGCTGCCGTCAACCAGTTCAAGTTCCTCCAGCCGGTCCGGCCGGGCGCCACCCTGAAGATCGAGACCCGGCTGCTGGTCGAGCGGGAGGGGATGGCGCTGGTGTCCGCCGTGGTGACGGTGGAGGGAGAGACGGTCGCCGCCGGCCAGCTCACGGTCGTGTCGCGGTGAGGGGCCTGCTGCGCCGGCTCCTCACCGAGCGGCTGGAGCCGGGGCCGGCCGCGGCCGCGGTCTGGCTGGGGATCGCCCTCGGCATCATCCCCATCTACGGGCTCCAGGCCGTCACGGCGCTGGCCCTGGCCACCGTCTTCAGGCTCAACCGGCCGTTGACCCTCGCCGCCACCTTCATCAACAACCCCCTGCTGCAGCCGCTGCTGGTGATCGGCTCGCTGCAGCTCGGCCACCTGGTCGCCCACGGCTCCTTCGTCTCCCTGGCGCCTTCCGCGCTTCTGGCCTCCTGGGGCCAGCACCTGCTGGCCCTCTTCCTGGGCAGCTTCATCCTCTCGGTGCTGGTGGGGCTCCCCGCGGCCGCCGCGGTCTTCCTCTTCCTGGTGCTGCGGGGCGCCTCACCCAACGAGCGTGCCTTTCAGGCCGAGGTCAACCGCCGCTTCGCCGCCACCGGGTTCTACGCCCGCGGCTTCGTCCGCTGGAAGACCCGCCTCGACCGCATCTTCAGCCTCCTCCTCGAAGAAGACCTGGGCGCCGGCACGGCGGTGGACCTGGGCTGTGGCTACGGCGCCACGTTGGCCCTGGTGGCCCACCGTGACCCGCAGCGCGCGCTCCACGGCTGCGACCTGGACCGGCAGCGGGTGACGGCCGCTACTCAGGCGCTGAACGGGCTGGACGTCCACCTGGAGACGGCCGACGTGCTCGGCTTCCCTTTGCCGGACGCCGGGCTGATCCTGATCATCGACGTCCTCCAGTACCTGGATCCGGCCGAGCAGGCCGCGCTGCTGCGGCGCTCGGCCCAGGCGCTCGTGCCCGGCGGGCGACTGATCTTCCGGCTGCCCGACACCCAAAGGGGTCTGCTGTTCCGGACCACGCGGCTGCTGGATCGGCTGCTGCTGGGGCTGGGACGCTCCGGCAGGCGGCCTATCTACCAACCTGCCCAGACCTACGTAGAGCTGCTGGGCGAGGTCGGCCTCCGCGTGGAGGCGCGCCGCTACCGCAACCGGCTCCCGCTCGCGCACACGGTGTTCTTCGCCCGGAAGGCCGGAGGCGAGACGTGACCGAGCGGCTGCTCGATCGGATCGCCTCGCTGGTCCTGAAGCGGCCGGTGGCGGTGCTGCTGGCGGTGGGCGCGATGACGCTGCTGCTCGCCGCCAACACCCGCAACCTGGAGCTGCGAACCGACCTGGTCGACCTGATGGGCGACTCGGGCTCCGCCCGGGCGGCGCGAGAGCTGCTCCAGGAGCTCGGCTACGGCAACCGGTTCTTCGTGGTCGTGGAAGCCGGCGGGGACGGAGAGCGGGCCGCCGAGCGGATGGAGCAGGCCGCCGACCGCCTGGTGGCGGAGATGGACCGAAGCGGCCTGTTCCTCTCCGCGCGCTGCGGGGTGACCGAGGCGGAGATGCTGCAGGTCGCCCGCTTCTACGTCGACCACTTCCCCGACTTCGTCGACCCCGGCCGGCTCGACGAGCTGCGGGCCCGGCTCAGCCCGGCCGGGGTGAAGGAAGAGGTCCGCAAGGCCACCGAGGCGCTGCTGTCGCCGCTGTCGACGCTCGGCCCCGAGTACCTGGTCCTCGACCCGCTGGGCCTGCTCGAGCTGGTCCTTCCGGCCACCCGCGAGGGCTCGGGCTTCACCGGCTTCGACCTGGACTGGGGCAGCGGCGGCCGCTTCTTCAGCCGGGACCACCGGGCGCTTCTGGTCCTGGCCGAGCCCCGACGGCCGTCGTCGGACTACGAGTTCGCCGTGCGCCTGATGCAGTGGGTGCGTCCCCGGCTGTCGGCGATCCAGGCGGAGGACGTCGAAGGCGGGGCCCCGCTCCGCTTGACCCCGGTCGGCGCCCACGCCTACGCCGACCAGAACCGCGCCCTCATCGAGCGCAACATCAAGGTCGCCTCGGCGGTCTCGGTGGGGGGCAACCTGCTGCTGATGGTCCTCGTCTACCGATGGCTCCCCGCCTTGCTCCTGACCGTGCTGCCGACGCTGCTCTCGATCCTCTGGACCACCGGCCTGATCAGCAGCTACCCCGGCGAGGTGAACCTGATCAGCCTGGCCTTCATCGCCATCCTGGCCGGGCTCGGCGACGACCAGGTGACCTACTTCTTCTCCCGGGTGCCCCAGGAGACCTCGGGATCGGCGTCGCTTCAGGCAGCGATCCGGCAGACCTACGGGACCACCGGCAAGAGCGTGCTGTTCTGCGTGCTGACCAGCGGCACCGCCACCGCCACCCTGGCCTTGGCCCGCTTCAAGGGGCTGGCCGAGCTGGGCCTGGTGCTCACGGTGGGCCTGCTGATGCTGCTCCTGCACGCCCTCTTCACCATCCCGGCGCTCCTCTTCGTGATCTGGCCGAGGTTCCCCGTGCGCACCGAGGGGAGCCCGTTCCGCTTCCTGCCGACGGTGGCGCGGGGGGTGGGCCGGGTGGTGGCCGGCTCCCCCCGGCTGGTGCTGGGGTTCGGGATGATGGTGCTGCTGGTTGCGGGGCTTTCGATTCCCCACCTCCAGGTGGCGGGCCGGCTGGAGGGCTTCTCCGAGCAGGACGACCCTGCCTTCGTGGGCCAGAGGCTCCTGGCCTCGCGCTTCGGCCTCGAAGGGGCGCCCCTGGTGCTGCTGGTCGAGGGCGGCGAGCAGGAGGTGCTGGATCGGACCGCGCGGCTGCAGGCCGAGCTGCAGGACCTCCGCCGCGGCGGCGAGCTGCGGGCGGTGCTGGCCCCCAACAGCCTGGTCCCTTCACGGGCACAGCAGGAGAAGCGCCGCGCCGCCCTGGGCGACGTGGACCTGGACAAGACCGCCACCGCCCTCGAGCGAGCGGTGCGGGAGAGTGGTCTCGACCCCTCGGCCTTCCGGGAGCCGGTTCTCCGGCTGCGCCGCTGGGCTTCGGGAGACTGGCCGGTGGTCTCGGTCGAGAGCGCCGCCGAGGCGCTGCCGTCGGGGCTCCTGGATCCCGGGGTGCGCGAGATCTCGCCGGGCCACTTCCTGGGGACGGTGACCCTCTACTCCGCCGATCCGGCGGCCACCGCCAGCTTGTCGCCCGAGACCCTGTCTCGGCTGGAGGAGAAGGCCGGCTCCTTCCAGCCCTTCTCCTACGACCAGATGGCGATCGACCTGCAGGCCCAGATCGTGGCCGACAGCCGCAGGGCTTCCGTGGCGACGGTGCTCGGCGTGGTGCTGGTGGTGGCCCTCCTCTTCCGCAGCCTCTCCGTCGGCCTGCTGGTGCTGCTGCCGGTCGCCTACGGCATCGTGGTGACGGTCGGCCTGCTCACCCTGGCAGGCCACCACTTCGGCGGGATGGGCTTCGCCGCCTTCCCCCTGATCGTGGGCATCGGCATCGACAACGGCATCCACCTGGTGCGGCGGGCGCTCGAGCCGCCGAGACGGGATGCGGCTCGGCTGCTGGCCGATTCCGGCGCCGCCTTGATCCAGACCAACCTGACCACGATCGTGGGCTTCGGGGCGCTCATGTCTGCCACCATTCCCCCCCTGGCCGAGCTGGGGCTCATCACGGCGGTGGGGATGACGGTGGCCCTGTTCGCCTCGATCTTCGTGCTGCCTTCGATCCTGGTGCTGATGGAGCCGGGGCGGGCGAAGACATAGGGGCCCGGGGCCGCACCGGGCCGGGCCGGCAACAGCCGCACCGTCGACGGGTGTCCCGGGCTGGCAGGCACCCCCAAAGAGCCACGGCAGAACAGACCTGGCGTCTCTGTCTTTTTGCCAGTATCCTATGAGTGATTTTGACAGAGACATACTTGCCCCGAGAGCTGTCAGGCCGTGTGCACCGGGCGCTCCGCGCGCTGCCCGTGGTCGTGGTCACCGGTCTTCGGCAGGCTGGCAAGACCACGTTCCTTCGGCGCGATCCGAGCCTCTCGGGGCGGCGGTACCTGAGCCTGGACGACTTCCCGACCCTCGAGGCCGCCCGCAGGGATCCAGAAGCGATGCTCGCCGGCCCCGAGCCCCTGACCATCGACGAAGCCCAGCGATGTCCGGAGCTGCTGGTCGCGATCAAGCGCGCCGTGGATCGGCGAAGAGTCAACGGGCGCTTCCTCGTCAGTGGATCGGCCAATTTCGCGCTTCTCTCTGGGGTCACCGAGTCGCTGGCAGGACGGGCCGTCTACCTGACGCTGTCACCGTTCACGCGCAGGGAACGGGCACGAGCCATCCAGGAGAGGCCGTTCGTGCTCCGTCTCCTGGACGCGGGCACACCACCACGGGGCGAGTGTCGTCCCGTCGAGGACGACGACGTGCTGGCCGGGGGTCTTCCGGTCGTGGCGCTTGGGACGACCACCGACCGCGACCTGTGGTTCCTCGGCTACGAGCAGACCTACCTGGAGCGTGACGTGCGCAGCCTGGCCCAAGTGGCTGACCTCGTGGACTTCCGCAACCTCCTGCGCCTCGCGGCCCTACGCGGAGGGCAGCTCCTGAACTCGAGCGAGCTGGCACGCGACGCCAAGATGTCGGTGGCGACGGTCGCCCGCTACCTCGGCCTGCTGGAGACGTCGTTCGTGGTGGCGCGTCTCGCGCCCTATCTCCGGAGCCGTACCACCCGGCTGATCAAGTCGCCCAAGCTCTACGTCACCGACTCGGGCCTGGCCGCCCATCTCACGGAGGTCCGGGACCTCGGGGTGGGCGCCGACGAGCCGTTGCGGGGCGCCCTGTTCGAGACCTACGCCTACCAGAACCTGGCGGGCATCCTGGCCGCCCAGGCGGACCGGGCCGAGCTGGGATTCTGGAACGTCCAGGGCCGCCACGAAGTCGACTTCGTGCTGGCCAGGGCCCGGCGGTGCGTCGCGATCGAGGTGAAGGCCGGATCGCGGTTCGTCGACCGTGACCTCGGTGCCCTGCGCGCCTTCCTCGAGAAGACCCCGGGCGCGATCGCCGCCGTCCTTGCCTACAACGGACCAGAGGTGGTGCCGCTCGGCAACCGCCTCTTCGCCGTTCCGCTCGGCCTCCTGCTGTCGTGAGGCGGAAGGCGGAGCCTACGGGCTCAGGCGATCCGCCGGCAGCGCCGGTGTCGACGACAAGCCCTCGAGATCCGGTTCCTGCTCCACCGCCGGCTCAGCCGCAGAGGGCCGGTCGCCGATCGCGGTCTGCGCCAGGTAGTGCTCGGGGTCCATCAGCCGCTGGGTGCGGGTCAGGATCTGGTAGAGACGGGGGATGTCGCGCAGCCTCACCTGCGAGAGCCAGCTCCACCACTTCTTCTGCCCGTGCAGGTTCAGGACCGACCGCCGCCAGGTCTCGCAGTACAGCTCGAAGAACCGCCGCACCGGCAGGCGCGACCGCCAGAGCAGGTGGTGCAGGTCGTAGTGGTTGAAGTCCAGGACCTGGAGGCGATTCCGCATCAGCTCGAAGTACCGGGTGCCCGGCAGCGGGGTCAGGATCGTGAACCCGACCCGGGACAGCTGGTGCTCCTGGAGGAAGGCCCACAGCGCCTGGAAGTCGTCCTCGGTGTAGTCGGGGTCGATGACGAAGTTCCCGGTCACGCCGAAGCCGAGCCGGCGCGCGATGCGCACCGCCTCGATGGTCACGGCGATGTCGGCGTCCTTGGTGAGCGAGCGCAGCCCCTGGCTGGTCGGGGCCTCGAAACCGAAGAAGATGTCGAAGTGCCGGGCCAGCGGTCGCCAGCGCTCGAGCAGGTCGGGGTGCTCCACCACCGTATCCAGCCGCGACTGGACCAGCAGCCAGTTCTTGCGATCAGGCGTCCCAAGCAGGGCGTCGGCCAGGGCCAGGCTGCGGTCCCGCCCGGTCCAGAAGGTGTCGTCGACCACGAAGACGTTCCCGCCGATCGCGGCGAAGTCGGCCCGCACCTTGGGGATCGCGTGGAAGCGCAGGGTGCGCTCGTGGAACTGCCACACCGAGCAGAACTTGCACCGGTGCCGGCAGCCGCGCGCGGTCTCCAGCGTCCACACCGGCATGTAGTTGAGGCAGCAGTAGTTGCGCTGGAATCGGGCCACCGATGAACGGTCGGGCGCGACCGAGACCTCGAGCGAAAGCGGCTCCTGCAGCTCGGCGGTGGGCACGAAGCCGGCAACGGAGTCGGGTACGAGCAGGCCGGGCACCGTCTCGAGAGGCCGTGACTCACGGAGCGCCTCGCAGATCGCGGGCATCGCCAGCTCGCCCTCGCTTCGGGCGATGGCGTCGACGTCCCAGCAGCCGGCGAGCGCCGCCGGGTACATGGCCAGCGCATGCCCGCCCACCACCACCGGGATTCTCCGATCGAAGACCTTGACCTCGGCCGCCAGGGCCCGGATGGCATCCGTGTCGAGGATGTGCACGCCGGAGAGGCCCAGCAGCTCGGGCCGCGACTCTTCCAGGACCTTCCGGAAAGGGCGCCGGTCGAAGCGCCGGTCGACGATGCTCGCGGTGTGGCCCCGCGCCTTCAGCGCCGAGACCACGTACTGGAGCCCGAGCGGCTCGGTCTGGAAGAACGGTGCCAGGCCGAAGTCGATGGCGGCGGGCTTGGGCTTGACCAGGAGGACTCGCATCGCGGGGGGCTCGATGCTAGCACGCGGCCGGCCGTCGTCGGCGGGGCCTTCGGTCTGCTATGCTCGTGGGGTTCCCTGCCAGGCCCGGCCGAGCCGGACGGCGGAGACGGGTTTGCGTCGTCGAGACACGACGGCTCGAAGGTCAGCTCCACGGATGGCGATTGGCATTGGCATCGACGTCGGGTCGGTCAGCGTCAAGGCAGCGGTGTTTTCGAACCAGGCCGAGGACCGCGAGCGGCTCGAGCGGCTTTCGACCCGGGAGGGCTTCTCGCCGCCGCGGGTAGTCGACGGCGGCAACGGCAGCGGGCCCGGCTTCCTCAGCGTGGCTCCCTACGCGCGGATCGCCGGCAATCCCAGGAGCCAGGCCCGAGACGTGCTGAGGCGGCTGCTTCAACGGATGGACGGCGGCCAGGTGGCGGTCCTGGGCACCGGCACCGGGGTCCGCATCCTGGAGGAGGAGCTCGGCCTCGACCGGGCGGACGAGTTCCGCTCGCTGAGCCGGGCCGTCGAGCTGCTGATGCCCGACGTGCTGACGCTGTTCGAGATCGGCGGCGAGAGCTCGCGCTACGTCCGCTTCGAGCGCCACCAGAAGGGCGGCGGCTTGGGGATCGCCGACTACAGGACCAACGGCGACTGCGCCGCCGGGACCGGGGCTTTCCTCGACCAGCAGGCCGGCCGGCTCAAGTTCCGGGTGGAGGAGCTGGGCCAGATCGCGCTCTCCACCGAGCGCGCCGCCCAGATCGCCGGGCGTTGCTCGGTCTTCGCCAAGAGCGACATGATCCACGCCCAGCAGCGCGGCTTCACCCCCGCCGAGATCCTGAGCGGCCTGTGCGACGCGGTGGCCAGGAACTTCCGCAGCTCCATCACCAAGGGGCGGTCCATCGTCCCCGAGGTGGGCCTGATCGGCGGCGTGGCCAGAAACGCCGGCGTGGTGCGGGCGCTGGAGCGGGCCTTCGGTTTCGAGGCGGGAAGCCTGGTGGTGCCCGACGAGCCGGCCTCCTTCGCCGCGGTGGGCGCCGCCTGCCTGGCCCACGACCGGGCGGCCTCCAGATCGGGCCGCTCCACCACCGCGATCCTGGACCGGCCGCCGGCCGCGCCGGTCTCGCTCCCCACCGCCCCCCCGCTCTCGATGGACCAGGTGCTGCTGCTGCGAGATCGCCTCACGGCACGGCCACCGCAGGCCGCCGAGGCGCCGGTCGACGCCTACCTCGGCATCGACATCGGCTCGGTCAGCACCAACCTGGTGGTCCTCGACCAGACCGGCCAGGTGCTGAAGGAGATCTACCTCCGCACCGACGCCCGCCCGGTGGAGGCGGTGGGCCGGGGCCTGCGGGAGATCCAGGAGACGATCGGCGAGCGGATCCGGGTCTGCGGCGTCGGCACCACCGGCTCCGGCCGGGAGCTGATCGCCGAGCTGGTGGGCGCCGACACCGTCAAGGACGAGATCACCGCCCACAAGACCGGGGCCGCCTTCATCGACCGGGAGCTGCTCGGCCTGGGGGTGGACACGATCTTCGAGATCGGCGGCCAGGACGCCAAGTACATCAGCCTCGAGGACGGGATCGTGGTCGACTTCACCATGAACGAGGCCTGCGCCGCCGGCACCGGCAGCTTCCTCGAGGAGCGGGCCCAGGAGCTGGGGATCCGCATCCAGGGGGAGTTCGCCGATCTGGCCCTGTCCAGCCGGGCGCCGCTGCGCCTCGGCGAGCGCTGCACCGTGTTCATGGAGCGGGACGTCAACGACTGCCTGCGCCGGGGGGCGTCGCTCCCGGACACGGTGGCGGGGCTCTCCTACTCGATCGCCACCAACTACATCAACCGCGTGGTGCGGGGCCGCAAGGTCGGCGAGGTCATCTTCCTGCAGGGGGGCACCGCCTACAACGACGCGGTGGCGGCGGCGCTGGCGGCGGTGGTCGGCAAGCGGGTCATCGTCCCCCCGTTCAACGGCGTGATGGGGGCGCTCGGGGTGGCGCTGCTGGCCCGCGACAAGGCGAAGCGGACCGGCGAGGAGAGCGCCTTCCGCGGCTATGCCCCCCACGAGGTGGACTGCGAGACCTTCGAGTTCACCTGCCGCGGCTGTACCAACTACTGCCAGATGCAGCGGGTGACGGTGGAGGGGCGGCACACCTACTGGGGCGACAAGTGCTCGGTCCGCTACCGGAAGGCCGCCCGCGGCGAGCGTGAGCCGGTGACCGAGGACCTGGTGGCGTTCCGGCGTGCCCGGATGCTCGACGCCTACGCGCCGGAGGCAGGGGCCGGTCCGGTGATCGGCCTCCCGTTCTGCATGTCCACCTACGACTGGGCCCCCTTGTGGCTGACGGTGTTCCGCGAGCTGGGGGTGCGGGTGCTGCTCTCCGAGCCCACCCGCAACGACGTGGTCAAGCTCGGTGTCGAGTCCACCGTCTCCGAGCCCTGCTTTCCGATCCTGGTCTCACACGGCCACATCCGCCGCCTGCTCGAGCAGGGCGTCGACTTCGTCTTCGTCCCCAACAACGTCGCCGCCCCCGGCGACCCGCAGAAGCGGGCCAACTTCTTCTGCCCCTGGCACCAGACGCTGCCCTTCGTGGCCCGCTCCGCCCCCGTCATCTTCGAAGAGCGCCACCGGATGATCTCGCCCACCCTCTGGTTCAGCCACGGGGAGGAGGCGGTAGCCGCCTCGCTGCGCGAGGCGCTCGGCGCGGCCGGGCTGCGCTTCCGACGCCGCCGGGTAAGGGCCGCGGTCCACCGCGGCCAGCAGGCGATGGCCGCGTTCCGCTCCTCCCTGTTGGAGGCGGGCCGAGAGGCGCTTTCGAGGCTGGAGGCCACCGGCGAGCACGGGGTGGTGCTGGTGGGCCGGCCCTACAACATCTACGACGGCGGCACCAACCTCGAGATCGCCACCAAGCTGCGCGAGTACTACGGCGCCAACGTGATCCCCCAGGACTTCATCGAGCCCGATCCGGGCGAGCTTCGGGGCTACGAGACGGCCTTCTACTGGACCTACGGCGCCCGGATCCTGGCGGTGGCCGCCTTCACCCGGAGCCGGCCCAAGCTGCACCTCATCTACCTGACCAGCTTCAACTGCGGGCCGGACTCCTACGTCAAGCACTACGTCACCGAGGCCTCCGGCCGCCCCTTCCTGGCCCTGCAGGTGGACGGCCACAACAACGACGCCGGGCTGCTGACCCGCTGTGAGGCCTACCTGGACAGCAAGGGAGTGCTCGGCTAGTGGTCCGCATCGCAGGTCGTGCGGGCGGCAACCAGGAGAGAAGATCCGGGGACACGATCCCAGGGACGGAACACTAGTGGCCGCACGGCCCCTGCGCGAGCGTAAGCTGTGGATCCCCCAGATGAGCTGGGAGGGGGCGGTGGCCTTCGCGGCGGCCTTCCGCAGCGTCTCGATCGACGCCGAGATCTGCCCCGACGCCGACGCCCACACCCTGGAGCTCGGCTCCGGGCATACCTCGGGCGAGGAGTGCCTGCCGGCGCGGACCACCCTCGGCAACTTCCTGAAGATCGTCGAGCGGCCGGGGTTCGAGCCGGACCGCAACGCCTTCTTCATGCCCACCGCCGACGGCCCCTGTCGCTTCGGCCAGTACGCGCCCTACATCCGCAAGGTGCTGCGCGAGATGCACCTGGACGACGTCCTGGTCTTCGCCCCCAGCAGCCGCGACGGCTACGAGGGGATCGGGGCGCAGGCCCAGGAGCTGATGCGCACCGCCTACCGGGGGCTGGTGAGCGCCGACATCCTGCGCAAGATGCTGCACCGGACCCGTCCCTACGAGGTGGTGAAGGGCGAGACCGACCGGGTCCACGGAAGGGCGGTCCAGGGAGTGTCCAAGGTCCTGGAGCGACCGGGGGTGCCGGCCGAGCAGAGGATCAGGCAGCTCCAGGCGGCGCTCGGCGAGGCCCGCGACGAGTACCGTGCGGTCCGCATCGACCCGAAGCCCCGCCCGCTGATCGGCGTAGTGGGCGAGATCGCCTGTCGGCTCACCCCCTCGATGAACGACGACCTGATCCGCAGCGTCGAGGAGCTGGGGGGCGAGTGCACGCTGGCTCACATCGTGGAGTGGGTCTTCTACACCAACGTCGAGCACCAGCGACGCCTGCGCCAGGAGGGGAGGCGCTTCTCGGGGGCGATGCTCCTGGCCAAGGTCCGGAGCCACGTCCAGCACCGGGACGAGCACCGGCTCTACCAGGTCTTCGCCTCCGACCTGCGCGGCTACGAGGAGCCCTCGGTGCCCACCGTGCTCCGCTACTCGGAGCCGTACCTGCCGGCCTCGGGCGCCCTCGGCGAGATGACGCTCAGCGTGGGCAAGACCGTCTTCCACTACCACCAGGGGTGCGACGGCGTGGCCGACATCGCCCCGTTCGGCTGCATGAACGGGATCGTGACCGAGGCGGTCTACCCGCGGGTCAGCGCCGACTGCGACGACATGCCGATCCGCAACTTCTTCTTCGACGGGACCCGCCGCAGCCTCGGACACTCGCTGGGCGTCTTCATGGAGCTGGCTCGCTCGTACGGGGCGCGGAAGAAGGTGGCGCGGCGGCCTCCGCCACCAGCGCCTCGTGCAGGGTGACGACGGCGGCCCGGACGCGGTCGCGCAGCTCCGCGGCGCGCTCCCAGTCCGACCCGTCGCCGCGGGCCAGAAGCGGCTCTCCCAGCCTCAGGAGCACGTCTCTCGGGGCGGCCCCTTCGCCACGTTTCGCCACGATGTTGGCGGCGCCCTTGGCCATGGCGGCGCCAGTGCCGTGCAGGGCCACCGGCACCACCGGCACCCCGGCGCGCACGGCGGAGTGGAAGACCCCCTTCTTGAAGGCGTGGACCTGCCCGTCCGGGCTGCGGGTGCCCTCCGGGAAGACGACCAGCGGCTTGCCTCGCCTCAGGACCTCGACGAAGCGGTCGAGTGTCGCCACCATCGCCTTGCGATCCCCACCCCGGTCGATCTCCAGGTGTCCGGCCCGGTGCAGGTGCCAGCCGAGGAACGGGATCCTGAAGAGGGAGCTCTTCACCGCCCACTTGTAGTCGCCGGGCAGGTAGCTGCCGAGCACCAGCGTGTCGAGCAGGCTCTGGTGGTTGGAGACGAGGACGAGCCCTCCGGACGGGACGTGCTCGAGCCCGGAGACACGGGCGGAGATCCGCAGGAAGCGAAGGCCCGACCGGCACCAGGTCCGCATCGCCCAGAGGCTGGCCCGCCGGTCGGGGGTGAACGGTCCGACGAGCAGCGAGACCAGGCCGTAGAAGACGGTCAGGGCGGTGAAGGGCACCCAGTGGCGGGCCAGGCGGAGCGCCTCCCGGACGCTGACGGTCACGGCCGGGGGATCAGGTGGTGCCCGAGGATCAGGCTCAGGATGAAGATCGCGCACAGGGCGAAGTGGGGCGCCGTGATGCGCGGGTAGGTCCACAGCCAGAACGAGCTCCTCGGCTCGCGTCCCGAGAGCCGGAGGCGGGTGTAGAGGATGCGCTGGGTCGAGATCAGGTTGGTCATCACCGCCAGGATCCAGAGCGCGATGTGGAGGTTGCGGCCCAGCAGCCCGAAGATGAGGGTGAGCGTCCGCTCGGGCCTTTCCATGAAGCCGATCTTGCAGCTCGGGATGAGGTTCTCGGCCCGCGCCCTGGTGTAGGCGGTGGTGCTGGTCCCCACCACGGTGAGCGCCCACAGGACCAGATAGAGCAGCCGGTGCGGGCCGTTCCAGTGCCGCTCCATGTAGACGAGCAGGCCGAACAGGACGGCGAAGTCGGTGTAGCGGTCGACCACCGAGTCGAGGTAGCCGCCGAAGGCGGTCACCCGACCCGAGATCCGGGCCACCGCGCCGTCCAGGACGTCGAAGGCCCCGCCCACGATCAGCAC
This sequence comes from uncultured Acidobacteriota bacterium, assembly GCA_964574335.1. GTDB lineage: Bacteria > Acidobacteriota > Vicinamibacteria > Fen-336 > Fen-336 > CAZNNH01. The sequence goes on from CAZNNH010000013.1 coordinate 37,113, forward strand.
CAGGCCGGCCAGCACCGGGTCGCCCAGGTAGGCGGGGATGAAGACCAGGCTGGCCACCAGCGGCCCGGCCAGGGTCACGGCGTTGACCGAGACGCCGGCCCGGATCATGCCCCGGGCCAGGGCGTCGCGAGCGGAGGCGAGGGGGGCGGCCACCGCCTGGGAGAGCTCGACGGCGACCCGCCTCAGCCGCTCCCTCAGCCGGATGGGGGTCGGCTCGAGCGGCACGACGTCGGTCTCCGAAGCGTGCCTCATCGCGGCGCCGCAGTATACCGCCTGAGAGCCATCCAGGCGGAGCCAGGCCCGTGAAGCCGTGCGTGAAGGAACCGAAGAGCCCGAGCGGACGCCGGACGCGGCTTCCGTGCGTCGGGACTACCACCCCGACGAGGCTCGTTTCCGGGCTCTACCGGGGGGCGAGAGCGTCGGACGTCTCGATGAGCTCCTCCTCCTCCGATCAGCAGCGCGCTTGACAGCGGCGCACCCACTGTTGTATGTACAAGCAAGGAAGTGATGGCTGTGGGTACGGGCGGGTCTCAGACCACCAACAAGCGACGCTGCGGATCGAGCAGCGCCAAGGGAGCCAACGCCGGCTCCGACAGCGCAGGCATCAGCACGGGAGGAGTCCTCCGCGACTGTCTGTACTTCACGGCAAATGCCCTGGCACGCACCATCACCCGCATGGCGCACGAGGAGTTCCGCCCCACCGGGTTGTCACCGTCGCACGCCTTCCTGCTGATGCTGGTGGCGGAGCGGCCGGGGACGGCACAGAAGGGTCTTGGCGAGTCGTTGCAGCTCGCGCCGTCGACGGTCACCCGCCTGGTGGACACGCTGGTCTACCGGGGTCTCGTCACCCGCCAGAGCAGTGGCCGGACGGTGACCGTTTTCCCGACGGCCAAGGGAACGCAGCTTCTGCCGGCCATCCACGAGGCTTGGTGGGGGCTGCGCCGGCGCTACAGCGCCAAGCTCGGGGAGACGGCAGGCGACGAGCTCACACGCAAGGTCGATCGAGCCCAGGGAGTGCTGGAGGGATGAGCCCTGGGCGCCTTCTCTGTGGACAATTCATTGCTTGTGCAAGCAATCTTATGAAGGAAAGGAACTCATGAGTCGTGTCGAGATCGACAGGCAGAGCATCGGCTTTCCGATGCCGGTGGCCGTGCTGGGCACCCGCTACGAAGGACGCCCCAACTTCATGGCCTTGGCCTGGCTCAGCCGGGTCAACTCCAACCCACCCCAGATCGCGGTGGCCGTGGGCCGCTCCCATGCCTCCGCGGCTGCGGTGGCCTCGAATGGCTGCTTCGGCCTCAGCTTCCCGAGACGGCAACAGCTCGCGGCTGCCGACTACGTCGGACTGGTGTCCGGGAAGACGACCGACAAGTCCGCGGTCTTCCCGGTGTTCGTCGGCGAGCAACCGGCGGCCCCCATGGCCGCAGACTGCCCGGTGACCATGGAGTGTCGCCTGGTCGAGTCGCTGCAGTTGCCCACCAGCACCCTGTTCGTCGGCGAGGTGGTCAAGGTCTACGCCGACGAGGAGTGCCTGAGCCAGGGAGCGGTCGACTTGAGGAAGACCGAGCCGCTGCTCCTGAGCATGCCCGACAACCACTACTGGCCGCTCGGGGCCGAGCCGATCGGCAGGGCCTGGTCGGCGGGCAAGGGCTTCACGGCAACAACCGCGCCAACCGAGTAGGGAGAGATCCATGGCATTCGATATCAAGCGGGTCGAGTACTACAACACGACGGTTGAGGGTCATGCCGGGGAAGCATCCCGGCTGCTCTCTGCCTTTGCCGATGCCGGCGTGAGCCTGCTGGCCTACAAGGCAGCCCCTGTGGATCCCAGGCACACTCGGTTCACCCTGCTTCCCGACGACGGCTCCAAGATGAACGACAAAGCGACGAAGGCGGGGCTGAAGCTCGAGGGTCCTCACCCGGCCCTCTACGTCCGGGGCGACGACCAGTCGGGAGCGCTCGCCGACATCTTCGAGAAGCTCGCCCAGGCACGGATCGGTCTCTGCAAATCCAGCGGGCTGGCCGACATCAAGGGCGGCTACGGCGTCGTCCTCTACCTGGAGGGGGAGGATCGCGAGAGGGCCATCGCGGCTCTTCAGGTGTGAGCTCCCCCCGCATGACCCGGCTCGCCGGGGGGAGCCGCGTTGGGGCGGCCCTCCGACGAGGGCCGCCTCAGAGCGGCTCAGGCGCTCTTGAAGACCAGGGCGGTGCGCTTGCCGCGGAAGCGCACCTCTTCGAGGACCCGCGCGCCCGACGAATTCCGGCGGACCACCCGCTCCTGGTACCTCGACCGCCTGCCCTCGTCGACGACCCTGGCCGGGGTCTCGTCCATGATCCTGCCATCCCGCTTCACGGTGACGTTGACCTCGGGTCCATTCCCCTGCCAGGCGAACGTGTAGTGCCCGGCGGCCAGGGCCTGCCGGCCACCATGGTGGCCGAGTCCAGCGAGACCCTGACCGAGTGTGAGTCGGTTCCGGCCCAGGCGGCGCCCGCGCCCACGAAGACGAGGGCGGCCGCTGCCGCAACCAGCGAACCAACGAATCGCTTCATGTCTCCTCCCTCTTGGCCGCGACCTCCCGGCCCCCCGTGGGAGGCCGCCATTCACACCATCCACTAGTCACGACGTGGCGGCACCGGCGAAAGTCGCCTGGGCGAGAGTCAGGGGGGTGACCTCCCCGAGCGCTACCGCGCCGGGGCGCGCGAGCGCCGCCAGGACCAGAGGAATAGCAGGCCGGGGGCGGCGAAGACGAGCCAGGCCCACCCTTGCGGAAACGCTCCGGTGATCGCCGCATGAAGCAGGTAGAAGGCCACCAGGCTCCCCACCGTGATGGCGCCTCCAAGCCCTTCCCACCACCACGCCAGGATCATCCCGGCGACGATGCCGCCCGGGTAGAGCAGGAAGCCGGTGCTGTCTTACGATCTGCGGCCCAGCGCCATCCGGAACATGGTGCGCGCCGACGTCGACCCGGCGGTGGCCATGCGGACCAGCGGCCACCGGACGCGCGCGGTGTTCGACCGCTACAACATCGTCTCCGAGGAGGACCTCCGCGCTGCGGTGAAGTCTCGGTGCTGCCGAAGGACCGCACGACCGCCGCTCCGCAAGGCTGGCCAGTGAAGCTAGGCCGGCGCGGGCATCGGCAACTCCCGCGCCTTGTTCGGCGGCCTCTTCACGCTACTCCCGCGAGGGCGCATAGACAGTGATGAGCACGCTAGCCTTGAGCCTCGCTAGCGCGCGGACGACGTCCTCACCAAGCCGGACGTCCTCGAAGTTGCGCGGTTCCAGACCGGCTTGGATTCCGATGTCGAATACCCGGGAAGACGCTTCCCGCCAGCTTCGCTGGGCCGTGGGGGGCAAAGAGTCAACGAGAGCCACGAGTTCACGCGCCAATCGCGCCGCGGACTTCTTGTAGCTGAGGAGGCTCATCTGGATCCAGCGTGGTGCGTTGCCGTCGCGTCGCCCCGGTGTCTGAGCTGACGGCCACACTTCAAGGAGCGGAGCCAGTGATCGCCGTGACCGAACATGCAGATCGACGTTGAGGAACTCCGTCGCGGGCGTCAGGCCCTGGTCGGCCGTCACGCACTCACCTCTCTCTGGTTCGCCGCCTGCCATCCATTCCTACCCGGGCATCTCCGTGATGCCTTCATTCGCGTTCTCGAGGTAGTCCACGAGCTCTCTGATGCGTTTCTGCACTTCGGCCACACCTCGCCTCGCAAAACGCGGACAGACTGCACAATCGCCGTGCAACCCAAAGAAGAAGGGCGGCCGATCAGGCCGCCCTTAGTGTATGACCGAGTTGAGATGATTCCTGGTAGCGGGGGCAGGATTTGAACCTGCGACCTTTGGGTTATGAGCCCAACGAGCTACCTGACTGCTCTACCCCGCGTCAGCAACCTATATGCTAGCCAACCGACCCCAGCGTGTCAACCGTCGCTCACCTGGCGTAGCCGGCGACTCGGCCCCGACGCCGCGGAGGGCCTCCTCCTGACCGGGCGGCCGGTCCCGCGGAGCGGCCCGAACGGCCCGGCGAGATCGCAGGCCGCCGGTTGCTCGGGCGCGCGGCCCGGGCCAGCCGCTGGCCCAGGGGCACCTCGAGCTTCTCGGGGGGCCGCCTCGTGTAGTCGAAGCCGGGCACCGTCACCCGCATCATCTTCTTGCCGATGGCACGCTCGATGCCACGCACGTTCGTCTCCTCCTCGGGAGAGACGAAGGCGAAGGCGTCGCCGTTGGCCTCGGCCCGGGCGGTCCGCCCCACCCGGTGGACGTAGTCCTCGGGTGAGGCCGGCACGTCGAAGTTGACCACGTGGGACAGCGCGTCCACGTCGATCCCGCGGGCGGCGATGTCGGTCGCCACCAGCACCGGGAACTTGCCCGCCTTGAACCTGCCCAGGGTCTCGGTGCGCTGGGTCTGGCTGCGGTTGCCGTGGATCCGGCCGGCGGCGACGCCGTTGCGGAGCAGGTACTCGGTCAGGCGGTTGGCGCGGTGCTTGGTGCGCGTGAAGGCGATCACGCTGCGCATCTCGCCCCGCCGCAGCAGCTCCACCAGCAGCGCCGACTTGAGCTCGGCCGGAACCGGGTAGGCGGCGTGGTTGATCGCGGTCGGGGGGAGCGCCGGAGGATCGACCGCGACCCGGACCGGGTCCCGCAGCATCTCGTGCGACAGCCCCACGATCGGCGGCGGCAGCGTGGCGGAGAAGAACGAGGTCTGGCGGCGCGTCGGCAGGTGGCGCAGGATCCGGCGCACATCCGGGAGAAAGCCCATGTCCAGCATCCGGTCGGCCTCGTCCAGCACCAGCATCTCGACGCCGGCCAGGGCCGCGCGCCCGGAGCGCATGTGATCGAGCAGGCGGCCGGGCGTGGCGACGATCACGTCGACGCCCCGACGGAATGCCTCTTCCTGGGGTCGGGCGCCGACGCCGCCGATGACGACCGCCACCGACACGCGGGCGTGCCGGCCGAGGAGCGTGACGTGCTCCTGGATCTGGGTAGCCAGCTCGCGGGTGGGGGTCAGGATCAGCGCGCGGGTGACGCCCCGCGGCCGGCCGGCGAGGCGCTGCAGGATGGGCAGGACGAAGGCCGCGGTCTTCCCGCTGCCGGTCTTGGCGCTGGCCAGGACGTCGCGGCCTTCGAGGGCCGGAGGGATGGCCTGCGCCTGGATGGGGGTGGGTCGTGAGAAGCCGAGACCTTGGACGCCACTTTGCAGCGTCGGGTGCAGGCCAAGGGTAGAGAAAGGCATAGATGTTCGTTCTTCCTACGGTTCGAGCCGGCTCTGTTGATCGTTGGTTCGACGGGGGGTTTGCCGGGAAGCCGCCGTCCGCGCGGCTCCCTCATGGAGCGCGAAGGTGACGATCTTCTCACGTTTCCCGCCGGAAGTCGAGTCGCCCGGGGAGGGGCGGAGGAGCGGGCGGAGCGTGGCCCAAAAGACGAGCGCCCGAGGCCGGAACGACCCCGGGCGCAGGCACGGAACGGCGATCGCTTACAGGGGGGTCACGTTCGAGGCGCGAGGCCCCTTGGGGCTCTCGACGATCTCGAACTGCACCTTCTGCCCCTCGGTCAGCGACTTGAAACCCTCACCGCGGATCTCGGAATGATGGACGAAGACGTCCGGACCACCCTCGTGTGAGAGAAAGCCGAAACCCTTGCCATCGTTGAACCACTTGACTGTGCCTTCGATCATGAGCTGACGGGCCTCCTAGAGCCCACGCCTAGCCGGCCGTGCCAATCGCGCGTCCACGATACGGAGGCTTCCAACCCATTTGGACGACCCGTTCCGGTACGCCGAGCAACGCCAACTACGCAGCAATAGTGTAGCAGAGGTACGCCTCTCCCGACCCTCCCCAATTTTCGTCGCCGCCACCCGCCGCCACCTATGAGTCGGAAGGCATGAATGTATTGGTAACCCCGCCGGCTCAGGGGGCAGAGTGCGGAATAGCGGGCGGGGCTCCTTGGTCCCCGGGGAGGAAGCCATGATCTGGCTGGCGTTGTCAATTGCAGTCGTCGCGTTCCTGTTCAGCGGAGTCCGGATCGTCCGGCCCGTCGAACGGGGTCTGGTCGAGAGGCTAGGGAAGTACCGCCGTCTTGCCGTACCCGGCTTCAACTGGGTGATCCCGGCGGTCGACACCATGTACCGCGTCAACGTCACCGAGATGATGGTGGACGCCCAGCCCCAGGAGATCATCACCAACGACAACCTGCAAGACGGGCTGATCAGCGGGCCTGGCCGAGCAAGGCGCTCTTGAGACCCGCGCTCGTCGGCTTGTCACCCACCCAGACCCTCAGCAACGTGAGGTAGAGATCCGCCACGCAGACCCTGAAGAGTGGCTTCTTCCGCAGCCCCGCGCCGTTCAGAACCAGCTCGGACGTGCCGACGTTGGTGCGGTCCGCCAACGTGATTTTCGCGACCTCCGCCGCGCTCGAAGCGATCGGTAGCACGGCCAAGAACCCTGCAAGCAGGCGCAGCCTGAGGCGAAGGCCGGCCCCGTCCACTACCCGGACGAAGGGCTCCGCACACCGGCGCAATCTCGCCGATCCTCCCGCTGATGGCCGTGCCGAGTGTGGCGACTCCACGGCTATCCTGCCAGCTCCTCTCGCACCTTCAGGCGCCGGAGCACGCCGTTCATGGTCAACAGACCCATCAGTCGGTCTCCGCGCATCACCAGGAGTCGCACGCTCCCGGCTCGGACCATGGCGGCGATCGCCGCCGGAAGCGGGGCGTCAGGATCGGTGACGATGCCTTCGGTCAGCGGGCGCATGGCGCCTTGAACGGACGTCGACTCCCTTTCCTCCGCCGAGAGCCGCAGCACGTCCTTCAGGCAGAGAAGGCCGACCACGGCTTCGCCCCGCGTCACGGGATAGCTACCGTACCCGGTTCGCATGAACTGCTCACGGGCCGCTTCGGCTACCGAGCCGCTGGAGGGTACCGTCACCAGGGTCTCGACCATCGCATCACGAACCGTGAGCCCGCGGAGAGCCTCGTCCAGACGCACCTGTTGATAGCTGGCCGCCGACGCGTCCTTGATGAACCAGCCGATCAGGATGTACCAGACACCGCCGATCGGGTTCCCCCAGAGAAAGCTGAAGACTCCCAAGATGATGAGGAAGAAGGCGAAGAAGGTCCCGGCTCGGCTGGCGATCTGGGTGGCGCGTGTCTTGCCCATCGACCCCCAGAGCGCACCGCGCAGCAGCCGTCCTCCATCCATGGGGAAAGCCGGCACGAGGTTGAACAACGCCAGGATCAGGTTGATCAGGCCCAGGTACTTCGCCACCGCCGCGGCCCCAGGGCTCAGGAACGGCAGGGACGCGCACGTATAGAAGAGGGCGGCCAGAGCCAAGCTCACCGCGGGTCCGGCAGCAGCCATCCAGAGCTCGGCCCGTCCGTCCTTGGGGTCCGATTCGAGCTGTGCGATGCCGCCGAAGATGAAGAGGGTGATCGAGCGGGTGCGCAGTCCCTGGCGAAGGGCGGCGACCGCGTGCCCCAGCTCGTGGAGCAGGATCGACACGAAGATGAGGAGTGACGCCACCAGGCCTTTCGCCCAGTAGGAGGAGGCTGGGAGATCGGGGTATTGCGCCGGGAAGTAGCCTGTCGACAGGGTCCAGACGATCAGGCCGAAGATGATCAGCCAGCTGAAGTGGAGGTAGATCGGGATCCCGATCACCCGCGCGATCTGGAAGTGGTCCGTGCGGCGGCTTGCGCCCATGGCGTGTCTCCTCTGTGACCAGTGTGGGCCTCCGCCGGTAAGCGCGCCAATACATAGTTGCCCGGCGACCCATAGATGCATCCCCGGTCTTCGTCCGGTTGGGCCTTCCATCTCGGCACCCGGGCTGCTAGTCGCGCAGGCGGGCCAGCAGCGCCGCCTCGGCCACCAGCTCGGCGGGCACCACGAGCTTGGAAAGGTGCTGGTCGAAGCCGGCGGCCAGGGCCTGGTCATGAAGCGCCGCGCCCAGGTAGGCGGTGAGCGCCAGCGCCGGGATCCGGCCCCCCTTCTCCGCGTCGAGGGCCCTGACCTTGCGGATGAACACGAGGCCATCGTCGCCCGGCAGGGCGATGTCGCAGACGAGCAGATCCGGAGTCGCTCGTCGCACGGCCTCCATCGCCTCCCCGGCCGACGACGCCGCCGTCACCACGGCGCCGCTGCGCTCGAAGAGCATCACCAGCATCTCCCGGGTGTCGGCATCGTCTTCCACCACCAGCAGCCGAACCCCCTCGAGCACCTCCCGGTCGCTCGCCGTCCAGGCCCTCTCCGGTCTCGACCCCTCGGGCGCAACCGGATCGCCGTCCTTCGGTTCGACGGACGAGGTCGAGAGGGGAAGCGCCACGGTGATGGTCGCGCCTTGACCCTCGCCCGGGCTGTCCGCGTGGACCGTCCCCCCGTGGAGCTCCACCAGCTCCTTGACGATGGCCAGCCCGAGCCCGAGTCCGCCGTGCCGACGCTGCGACGTGCCGTCCTGTTGGCGGAATCGCTCGAACACGTGCGGGAGGAAGTCAGGTGAGATGCCCTGTCCGGTATCGCTGACCTGGACGTGAATCGAATCACCGACCCGTCCGATCCAGGCCTCGACCCTCCCGCCCCGCGGCGTGAACTTCACCGCGTTCGACACCACGTTCCAGAGGACTTGCTGGAGCCGGTCCGGATCGCCGTGGACCAACGCCGTTTCTGTTTCCGTCGACAGCTCGAGGCGGATCTCCTTGGCCTCGGCCGTGGAACGAACCGCCTCGATCGCGGCGCCCGCCACCGGCACCAGGTCCATCAGCCTCGGCGACAGAAAGAGCTTGCCCGCGATCACGCTCGAGTAGTCCAGCAGATCCTCGATCAGCCGCGTCTGCGCCCTGACGCTCCGCTCGATGGCCGACCTCCCGCGCTCCCGGGTGGCCTCGTCGAGGCCACCGGCGCGCAGCGCCTGCACCCATCCCGCCATGGCGCTGAGCGGCCCTCGCAGCTCGTGCGAGAGGGTCGCCATGAACTCGTCCTTGATCCGATCCGCCTGCTCGGCCCGCTGCCGCGCCTGCTGCTCCAGGGCGAGCAGCTCCTGGCGCTCGAGCTCCGTCTTGCGGGCCGCAGTCCTGTCCTCGAAGGCCAGCAGGAGGCTCTGGTGGCCGCTCTCCCGGTGAAGCCTGCGCGCGTTGACGATCAGGGTCCGCCTTCCGACCCGCGGGAAGTCGTGCTCGACCTCGACGTCCTCGACCGGGGCCGGCTTGCGGAGGACCTGGTCCAGGATCTGCCGCAGCGCGGGCATGTCCCACTGCCCTTCCCCAAGCTGGTAGACGAGCCCCCCGACCGTCTCCTCGGGTGTCACCCGGAAATAGTCGTAGAAGCTCCGATTCGCCCGCTCCACACGCAAGTCGGCGTTCAGGATCAGCAGCGGATTGCGCACCGTCTCCACGATCCCGTTGGCGTACTCGAGGGCACGCCCGAGCTGCACGTTCCGTCCCTGCAGCTCCTGGTTGAGCGTCGCCAGCTCCTCGTTGCTCGCCTGCAGCTCCTCCTTCGCCGTCTCCAGCTCCTCGTTGGTGCTCTGCAGCTCCTCGTTGGCCGACAGGACTTCCTCGTTCGAGGCCTGCAGCTCCTCGTTGGCCGCCTCGTGCTGCTCCGACATGGCCTGAAGGTACCGGGTGGCCTCGTCGAGCTCCCGCCTCAGCTTCGCGCTCGGCTCGGCCTCGGCGCCGTCCACGAGCGGCTGGGGCTCGGTGCCCCGGCCGCTCGGGCTCCCGGTCTCGGGGCTCGCCTCGAAGAGCACCAGCAGCGAGCGACTCTTCTCAGGGGATCCCCGCAGCGGCACCGCCTCCAGGTTCGTCAGGCGGACCTGGCCCCGGTGACGCAGCGACACGCCCTCCTTGCGAGCCGGCGCGTCCGTCTTCCTGGCCTCCTGGATCGCCTGGCGGATCTCGAGCAGGAGCCCCTTGCGCGCCATCTTGAAGAGGTTGAGGCTGGCGCGCCCATGGGCGTGCTCCAGGTAGGGATCGGTCTCGCCACGGAACTCGACGATGTCGTCCTTGTCGTCGATGATCACGCCGGCAGGCGCGTACCGGGCGAGGAGAATCCGGTCCGCTTCCCGGGGCAGCTCCTCGCGAGGGCCGGGCCTCGCCGCCACCGGCCGACCCTCCTGCCGCTCTCGGCCACCCGCCCGGGGAGCACCGAAGCCGAAGACGGCCGGGATGGCAGAAGGCCGCCTGGAATAGACCCGGTGCCTCTTGTCCACGGGCGCGAAGAGCGCCTCTGCCGTGCTCGCCGTCTCCGACGCGCCCAGGAACAGGAAGCCCGCGCTCAGGAGGGCGTAGTGGAAGACCGCCATCACCCTCTGCTGCATCCGGGGCTCGAGGTAGATGAGCACGTTTCGGCAGCTGATCAGGTCCATGCGGCTGAACGGCGGGTCGCGGGTCACGTCGTGCCGCGCGAAGACGCACATCTCGCGGATCGTCTTGGTCACCCGGAAGCCGCCATCCACCTCGGTGAAGAACCGCTGCCGGCGTTCCGGCGAGACGTCCTGGGCGATGGTCGGGGGGTACCGTCCTGACCGCGCCTTCTCCACGGCGCTCTCGGAGATGTCGGTGCCGAAGACCTGGAAGGAGGGACTCGTCCCCTGCTCTCCCGCGGCTTCCAGCAGGCAGATGACGATCGAGTAGACCTCCTCGCCGGTGGCACACCCGGGCACCCACACCCGCACCGGCGCGTCGGGCGGCTGGCCCTTCAGCAGCAGCGGCAGGACCTCCCGGGACAGGGCCTCGAAGGCGCCCGGGTCGCGGAAGAAGGAGGTGACCGTGATCAGGCACTCCTGATGCAGAGCCTGCGCCTCGTCCGGGTGGCCCTCGAGGTAGTCCGCGTACTCCTCCAACGTCTCGACGCTCGCGAGCGCCATCCGCCGGGCGATCCGCCGCTTGATGGTCGGCGGCTTGTACGCGCTGAAGTCGGAGCCGGTCGTCCGGCGAAGCAGGGCCAGGATCGCGCGGAGGCTGTCCTTTTCCTTCCGCGACGAGGGCGGTGGCTGGTCCGCCCGCTCGTGGCTGGGCGGCGTGATCACGTAGGGATGGCGGCTGAGCCGGGAAAGCTCCTGCGCGATGCGTGCCGGCGGCAGGACGAGATCCACGCAGCCCGAGGCGATGGCGCTGCGCGGCATGCCGTCATACCCGGCCGAGGCCGGATCCTGGGCGAAGGCGATGCCGCCTTCCGACTTGATCGCCCTCGCTCCGAGCGTCCCGTCCGAGCCGGTCCCGGACAAGATCACGCCGACCGCCTTGCTGCCCCGAGCCTCGGCCAGCGAGCGCAGGAAGGAGTCGATCGGCAGGTGGCGGCCCCCCGTGGTGGTACGGGGGACCAGCTTCAGCACTTCTCCTTCCATGGCGACGTCGTTCCGCCCCGGGGTGACGTAGACGTGGTCAGGCTCGACCGCCGTGTCCCCCCGGACCTCGGAGACCGGCATCCGGCTCCCCCTCGCCAGCAGCTCGGCCAGGACGCTCTCGTGGCTGGGGTCCAGGTGCTGCACGAGCACGAAGGCCATGCCAGTGTCGCTCGGCAGCCCTCCCAAGAGCTGCTTGAATGCGTCCAGCCCTCCAGCCGAGGCCCCCACACCGACCACCGGGAAGGCGCTCTGCGACGGACCGGTGTGAGCTTCGTCTTGCCCGCCGGCTACGGGCTCGGGCGCAGCTTGCTGTGAAGGCGGCGGATCGGATCGTGTCGTCTTCGCGCCCGGTCGCCTCGGACGACGGCCTGTCGGCTTCTTCCGACCAGGGCCCACGAGGGTTCCTCCCCCTCGAAGGGCCACGCTTGGCTGGTGCGCGCCGCCGTTCGCCACGATCGCCCTTTCGGCGCCGGCCTCAGTACATCCCGCCGCCGCCTGGCGGCATGCCGCCCATGGCGCTTTCGCCCTTCTCGCTCGGGATCTCGCAGATGACGGCTTCGGTGGTGAGCAGCAGCGAGGCGATGGAGGCGGCGTTCTGCAGCGCCGAGCGGACCACCTTGGTCGGGTCGATGACGCCGGCCTCGACCAGGTTCTCGTACGCCTCGGTGAGCGCGTTGAAGCCCTGGTCGCCCTTCAGCTCCCGCACCTTGCCCACCACCACGGCGCCCTCGTGCCCGGCGTTGTTGGCGATCTGACGCAGGGGCTCCTCCAGGGCGCGCCGGATGATGCTCACGCCCACCGCCTCGTCGCCCTCGGCCTTCACCGCGTCGACGGCGGTGATGCAGCGCAGCAGCGCCACGCCCCCGCCCGCCACGATCCCCTCCTCCACCGCGGCCTTGGTCGCGTGCATCGCGTCCTCGACCCGGGCCTTGCGCTCCTTCATCTCGGTCTCGGTCGCGGCCCCGACCTTGATCACCGCCACCCCGCCGACCAGCTTGGCCAGCCGCTCCTGCAGCTTCTCCCGGTCGTAGTCCGACGTCGTCTCCTCCACCTGGGTGCGGAGCTGCTTGACCCGGCCCTCGATGTCCTTGGTCTTGCCGGCACCCTCGACGATGGTGGTGGTGTCCTTGTCGATGGTGATCTTCTTGGCCTTGCCCAGGTCATCCAGCTTGAGGTTCTCCAGCTTGATCCCCAGGTCCTCGGTGATCGCCTTGCCGCCGGTGATGATCGCGATGTCCTCCAGCATGGCCTTGCGGCGGTCGCCGTAGCCCGGCGCCTTCACCGCCGCCACGCTCAGCGTCCCACGCAGCTTGTTCACCACCAGCGTGGCCAGCGCCTCGCCTTCCAGGTCCTCGGCGATGACCACCAGCGGCTGGGCGAGCTTGGCCACCTGCTCCAGGATCGGCAGCAGGTCCTTCATGTTGGAGATCTTCTTCTCGTGGATCAGCACCAGCGCGTTGTCGAGCACGCACTCCATCCGCTCGGCGTCGGTCACGAAGTACGGCGAGAGGTAGCCGCGGTCGAACTGCATCCCCTCCACCACCTCCAGCGAGGTCTCGATCGACTTCGCCTCCTCCACCGTGATCACGCCGTCCTTGCCGACCTTCTCCATCGCCTCGGCGATGATGCCGCCGATGGTCTCGTCGTTGTTGGCGGAGATGGTGCCCACCTGCGCGATCATCTTGCCCTTGACTGGCTTGCTGAGCTTCTTCAGCTCCTCGGTGATCGCCGCCACCGCCTTCTGGATCCCCCGCTGCAGGGCCATCGGGTTGGCGCCGGCGGTGACGTTCTTGCTCCCCTCGCGGTAGATGGCCTGGGCCAGCACGGTGGCGGTGGTGGTGCCGTCGCCGGCCACGTCCGAGGTCTTGCTCGCGACCTCGCGGACCATCTGGGCCCCGAGGTTCTCGATCGGCTCCGCAAGCTCGATCTCCTTGGCCACCGTGACCCCGTCCTTGGTGATCAGGGGCGAGCCGAACTTCTTGTCCAGGATGACGTTGCGACCCTTCGGTCCCAACGTCACCCGGACCGCGTCCGCCATCCGGTTGATGCCCCGCAGGACCAGTTGCCGCGACTCGTCGCCGTACGTGATCTGTTTTGCCATCGGGCTCACTCTCGCCTCTCTGCCGGGACTCGCCTCCGGGGCGAATCCCTGAGGACCCCGCTTCGCGGAATCCAACCCACACCTCGTGGCGGCGCGAAGCGCCGCGCCAGGAGATCTCGCAAGATGCGGGATCCCTAGCCGAGAACCGCCAAGACCTCGTCCTCGCGCAGGATCAGGACCTCCTCGCCCTCCATCTTGATCTCGCTCCCCGAGTACTTGCCGAAGAGGATCTTGTCGCCGGCCTTGACGTCGAGGGGCACCTTGGTGCCGTTGTCGAGGATCCTGCCGTTGCCTACAGCCAGGACCTCTCCTTCCTGCGGTTTCTCCTTGGCCGTGTCCGGGATGATGATGCCCCCCTTGGCCGTCTCCTCCTTCTCGACCCGGCGAACCAACAGACGGTCGTGCAGCGGACGTACCTTCATGACGCTCCTTCTCCTCTGGTTCGGCTCGCAACGACAGGCGCCGGCTCGGCCTCGGTGTCCGCAATCACCTGGCCCACCGAGCGAGATGACCGCATCACCAACGTCAGCGTGGTGGACAGCGCCAGGAAGCCCAGGAGGCTCAGCCAGCCAAGGCCGGTCCAGGAGAGTACCGAGGGGACGAAGAGGGCCCAGACCAGCGACATCGAGGCCATCCACGCCAGCACGCTCATCGATCGAATCGACATTGGAACCTCGTTCCTCTCTTTTCCCGAACGGCGGCGGAAGCCGCTGATCAGTGAGGAAGCAAGAGGCGAGCCAAGCAACGGGTCGGCCCCACGCCCGCCCTGAGCGCACGGAGTGCTCGAGACAGGGGTCCAATTTGCGAATCGGCAAGGCCCTTTCTACAAACCGCTGCCACCCGACCACCGCCCTGGTCGGCCTCCCGAAGCTCCCACTCGCCCTCTTCGAGCGGTCGCTCAGAGCGTTCCAAGGTGGCCGCGATCTTGCTAGAGGAACGATGCTGGCACTGACGCACCAGTGACCGGCGCGAGGAGAATCCATGAATGAGCATGCCTTGGCTCGCACGTCGCCCTTCGGCCTGATGCTGTACTTCCTGGCGGGCGCCGTGACCGGCACCAGCCTGGCCTTGCTGCTGGCTCCGCAGTCGGGTGGGGCAACTCGAAAGATGATGCGCGGCAAGCTGAGCGACAGTGCCGACTACGCCCGTGATCGCAGGGACCGGCTGATCCATCAAAGCCGCAAGGTCCAGGATGAGGCCAGACGCCGTGTGGGCGGTGCTGTCTCTGCCCTCGCCGGCAATGGAGGGGCGCAAGGGGGATGAGATGTCGGTAGCCAAGGACTACGACACCAGCGCGACCTCGCGCGGGAGCTTCGGTGGGAGCATCGAGGAGCGGCACGGGCTCGGTGAGAAGCGCGCATGGTCGATGGCGGAAAGAGTTGCTGCGGCGCGGGCTGCGCTCGAGCAGAGCGGTGTCGGGCACGGGGCGGCACGCGCCGCCGGCGCCGCGATCTGGCACTGGGACCTGGCCGGCGACAGGGTGGAGTGGAACGGAGGGCTGCAGGCTCTCTTCGGCTACTCGGAGAAAGCGACGGATGCCGCCTGGCGGGAGAGCCGCATCCACCCGGAAGACCGCAACCGGGTCAAGGCCTCCCTCCAGCAGGCGACCATCGTGAACGACGGAACCCAATGGTCGGACCAGTACCGCTTCTGTCGGGCCGATGGCGCCTACGCCACCGTCACCGACCGCGCCTACGTGATCCAGGACGACGCCGGGCCCCGCGGGGTCGTCGGAGCCATCACTCCGACATCTCCCGAAGGCACCGGCGCCACAGCCGAGGAGTCCCCCAAGTAGCCGCGCCACACCTGAGCCGCGCGGGGACCGCCTCCGCTGGCGCGGCACGGCGCAGGCGCCGGGCTCTCTGAGGGCGGCACGACCTCGCCCAGGAGTCAGAACCGTGGACCCAAGCGGCGGAACCGACGCAGGATCGCCGACCCAGGCACCCCGGCGAGTCGCCGCGACGGCCGGCTCCGCGGCCCTGCGCAAGCTCGCCGACCAGGTCTTCTCGCGGGTCGCCGGCGCACCGCTGGTGCGGGGCAACGCGGTGCGGCTCCTGCGGGACGCCGCGGACAACTACCCGACCTGGCTGACCGCGATTGGCTCGGCCCGGCGCACGGTCCACTTCGAGAACTACATGGTCCACGACGACGAGGTGGGGCGGCGGTTTGCTGCCGCTTTCGTGGAGAAGGCGCGCGAGGGGGTGCGTGTCCGGGTGATCTACGACTGGTTCGGCTCCCTGGGCAAGGCCACCGCCCGGTTCTGGCGCCGCCTGCAGGAGGGCGGCGTCGACGTGAGGTGCTACAACCCGCCGCGGCTGAGCCAGCCCCTGGGATGGCTGGGGCGCGACCACCGCAAGTGCCTGGTGGTGGACGGTCAGGTCGCCTTCGTCACCGGACTCTGTGTGGGGACGATGTGGGAGGGCGCGACGGAGCGCGGCCTGCCGGGCTGGCGCGACACCGGCGTCGAGGTCCGTGGCCCCGCAGTGGCCGCGGTCACCCACGCCTTCGCGGATACCTGGGCGGCCACGGGAGCGGCCCTGCCCTCCGACGATACGCCGGCGCCCGATCCGGTCGCGGGAGGTGGGGTGGACCTGCGCGTGGTGGCGTCGACGCCAGGCACCGGCGGTCTCTACCACCTCGATCCGCTCGTCGCGTCCCTGGCCCACCGCACCCTGTGGCTGACCGACGCGTACTACGCCGGCACGTCCAGCTACGTCCAGGCGTTGCGGGCGGCGGCGCAGGACGGCGTCGACGTGCGCCTGCTGGTCCCGGGCCCGGGCAGCGACCTCCCCTGGATGCGGGCCGTGTCCCGCGCGGGGTATCGGGCGCTGCTGGAAGCCGGCATCCGCGTCTTCGAGTGGAACGGCTCGATGCTGCACGCCAAGACCGCCGTGGCCGATGCGCACTGGGCGCGGGTGGGCTCCACTAACCTGAACCTGGCAAGCTGGATCGGGAACCGCGAGCTGGACGTGGTGGTGGAGAACGAGACCTTCGGCCGCCACATGGAGGAGATGTTCCAGGAGGATCTCGGCCATGCCACCGAGATCGTGCTCCACCGCTGGTCACGCGTGCGCCCGGCGGGAGACGTCCGCCCGCCCCGGGTCCGGGGCGCAGGGGGAAGCACGACACGCGCCTCGGCTGGTGTGCTGCGGATCGGAAACGCCCTCGGATCCGTCCTGGCGGCTCGCCGGGTCCATGGTCCGGCGGAGAGATGGCTGATGGCCGAGGGCGGGCTCCTGCTCGCCGCATTGGCCGCCCTCGGGTTCGTGTGGCCGCGCCTGCTGGCCTGGCCACTCGCCGCCTTCAGCCTGTGGCTGGGGCTGGCCCTCCTGGTCCGCTCCGCGCACCGACGGGCGAACACACCGCCGGCAGGCGAAGGAAGGGGCCGCACTCTGGCACAGCCGGTGACCGCGGCCGACAGCGACGCACGCCGCACACCCGATGACGGCGGGGCGGCCCCCTGGGGCTAGGCTGAAGGCGCGCAGACGCGCCAGTTCCCGTCGGTGCTACACGCGCTGGTCCGGAACGTCCTCGAATACCCGATGGCCCTTTCTACAAAGTGCAGCCACGGGGAGGTCGATGGCGCTGGATCGGAGGGTTCGGCGGCAGCGGGCGTGCCTCCTGCCCGCCGCGGCTCCGGAGCTGCAGCGACTGGGCCCACACGAGGCCCCGGCGGCCCAGGAACGACCGCGCCCACGGCAACGGCTGGTTGGCATCCCGCTTGCTCGTCAAGCACCCGTACCGTTCCCCACCGTGGGGAGCTGAAAGCGAAAGCGGGGTGTCATGACGATCTCACTCACGGGGCTGGTCGTCCTCATCATCATCGCGGCCGTCTGCGGCGCCATCGGAAGGGCGATCGCTGGTGGGACCCGCGGCGGGCTTGTCGTCTCCATCGTGCTCGGCTTCATCGGAGCCCTCCTCGGACCCTGGGTGGCCGGGCAGCTCAAGCTGCCGGAGCCCCTCATGATCAACCTCAGCGGGCATCCCTTCCCGGTCCTGTGGTCGATCATCGGGGCCGCGCTCTTCGTGGCGATCATTCACCTGGTCTCCGGACGGAGGAGGTGAGCAGACCCCCAGGCCTCCCTGCCCATCAGACCGGTGTCGGGGCGGCGGCTGGCAGCCCGCTTCAGCCGCTCCCGGCCCCCCAGCGGGCCCGCCGCCCGCGCGCGTCAATGTGGGTGAAGGGCCCGTGGACGCGAGTGGCGGGGTAGATGCCGACGCCGCCCACCAGGTCCGGGTGGCGGGTCTCGACGCGCTCCACAGCCTGGGCCACCACCTCCGCGTCGCGGATGTCGACGCGGCCGTCACGGTTGACGTCGTCGGTCCAGCCGTCCCGGTCGTTGTCCACGAAGACGTCGGTCGCGTCGCCGTACATGTGCCGGCTGAGCTTGCCGCGCCCACTCGTCTGGCCGCCCGCCTGGTTGTAGCGCGGCGTGCGGAAGCCGCTCATGATCGCCAGGTGCTCGACGTGGTAGCCCTCGTCCTCGAGCTCGTCGATGACCAGCTCCAGCTTGTCGACCAGATCGGCGTCGAGCAGCAGGTACTTGGGCCACACCGCCGGCTGATCCTTGGTCAGGAAGTCGCCGAGGGTGAAGTGCCGAGACACGGGGAGGCTCCGGTTCTCGCGGGTCACCTCGACGAACCCGGCCGGATTGGCGTAGGCGGAGGAGGGGGCACCGCCGCGCTCGTAGGGCCAATGCCCTAGATGGTACGACCCGATCCGCCCCTCCTTCTTGGCGGCGAAAGGCACCAGCGTGATCACCCGCAGGTCCTCGACATCCGCGCGCGCGTCGTCGACCGCCACCGCGATCTTGTACACCCCCGGACGTTGCGGAGCCTCGAAACCCGGCGAGACGACGGCCGCGCCCTGGTCCGACTCGTAGCGCGCCGTCAGGCCAGCGGGAGGCGGCAGGATCAGGGGTTCGCCCGGCGTGCGGAAGGCGGCCTCGAGCTTGCCGCTCGCCCCGCGCAAGGTCCCCAGTAGCTCCAGGCCGGCGCTCGGGCCGGACCTCGTGGACCGCCCCACTGCCGGCGTGTCCGGCGCGGCGCCCTTGCCAGCGGCCGGCGCGATCGCAGGCTGAGCCGCCGTGGCGCAGACGAGGCCCACGGCCAACCGGCGGAGAACCCGTCCCCGGCGGGACGTACTTTGCCATCGCGGAAACCTGGCCAGATCACCCACCTAGCCATCTTGCGCCAGGGGGGCGTCAAACACAAGGGCTCCCGCCGGGGGACCGGGGATCGGACGTGGTCCCCGTCCGGCTAAGGCGCGCCCGCGCTTCAATAGATGTAAACCGGGGTGCCCACCTCCACCATCGCGTACAGCTTCTCGATGTCCTCGTTGCGCAGGCGCACGCAGCCATGGCTGACCGCACGGCCCACGGTCTCCGGCTGGTTCGTGCCGTGCATCGCGTATCCGTTCCCCATGTTCAGGCGGTAGCTGCCCAGAACGCCCTGGTACCGCCGCTGGGTGGTGCCCACGGGCGGCACCAGCACCTTCCCATCCACGACGATCTCGTGGCCGTCCGTGGCCTGCAACACGTCCTGCCGCCCGTCGGGAAGCGCCCGCACCAGGTCGTTCCCCTCCACCTTGATGACCGACCCGTCGGCAACGGCCAGCGCTTGACCGATCTCGAGGCGGACAAGCCCCAACCCACGCTTGCGCGATTGCTCCACGTAGTGCCAGTCCGGCGGAACCCACACGGGCGCCTCCTCCTTGCTCTGCACCACCAGGCGCCCGCGCGGGGTGTCGAACTTCCACGCGCTGGCGCCGCCCCCCCTGTCCAGCGTCTTGCCGCTGCCGGTGGCGACCTGTGTGGTAAAGAGGATCGCCCCGCTCAGCTTGTACCAGAGGTGCCGCTCCTCGATGCTGATCACCAGGTAGGGCCGATCGTGCGCCGGCTCCGGCGCGCCTTTGGCGTCGCGCAGCATCCTCTCGGAGGCGGCCACCTTCCAGCGGGCGCTGTCGAGGATGTCGAGGCGATCCTCGAGCGCCAGGCGCGCCAGATCGCGCTGAAAGCGCAGCCCCGCGGTGTGGACCAGCAGGGCGATGCTGGCGGCGGTGAGGGCCAGCAGGATCCCGACGATCTGGATCGCCGCCCCGCGGCTGTGACCGAAGAAGCGTGCCAGGCCGGCCGTGAGCTTCGGATTCTCCATGGGGGCGCGCTCGTCCATATCAGTGGAAGTACACGGCCATGCCGGGTTGCAGATCCTCGCGGATGGCCTCCATGTCGGCCGGCTCCGCCCGTACGCTGCCAGGCAGCACGTAGCCAGAGTCACTGAGGGGGCCGACCGCGGGCCGCGAGTAGAGAACGGCTCCGCTGTCCAGGAAGATGGCCACCGGACCCAAGGCACCCGGCAGACGCCTATCGCTCGGCGCCGGCGAGCCGCGCGCGACGTAGACCCACTCCGGCACCGCCCAGCCATACGAGCCGTCCACCACCTCTGCCACCAACCGCTTGCCCAGCGGCGGCGCCAGGAGCACCACGTCGGGGGGCGTGCCCACGGTGACTTCCGGCCCCATGCGGACGCGCATCTCGCGGAGCCGCGCCCCCTGGCTCTCCAGGTACATGACACCTTTCTCGCTGTCGACCGACAGGTGCAGCTCGGCGTCGCCCAGCGCCTCTCGGCGCGCCAGCTCGACGGCCACGGCCAGGCGGTTCTCCTCCGAGGCTGCCATGGCGTCGACTCGCTGGCGCTCGGCTTCCGTCATGGAGGCGCGCATGCGCGCCAGGTCCCGGGCGTACTGCACCCGCTTGTACACGAGGGCGAGGTCCGCCAAGAGCAGGACGGCGATACCCACCGCCATGCCGGTGACGATGCGCGGGTAGGCCGCCTGGAGCTCGCGCCAGCGCAGGGTCATTCCTCAAGTACCTCCGGAACCGCCAGTTCTTCTCGGGCGCCGAGGCGGGCATCCTGCCCGCGAGTCCGACCCGCAGCCGGGTCGGCGCCATCGAGTCATGGTTGCCGGGGACGTCGCCCGCTTCCCCGCCAAGACCCAGGTGCAACCTCCGTGCCGCTCGATGGGCGCGCGGCCAACCTGCGATTCGGGCACCCGCTACTCCGAGGGGATCGACCGTCGCTGCTCGAGGCAGCCGGTTTGTAGATTCTTCCTCATCGGCCTTCGGCGGCTGCTCCACTCCGCCCCACTCTGGCCGGCCTGGCGCCGGAAATCGCCGTCGCCGCGATGGCGCGATGGTTGCATCTTGCCCGGGCAGGTCAAAGGAGGCGGCATGCGGGCTCTGCGACACATTCTCCAGGTCGGTATCTGGCTCACCCTCGCCCTGCTCATCTCGGCTGCCGCCTCCGCCGCCGAGACGCCGGACCTGAGGGGCCGCTGGAAACGCAACTCCGAGCTGAGCCAGGATGCCGTCTCGAAGGTCTTCGCCTCCCTGCCTCTTCAGGGACAGGGGTTCTCGCCCGACGAGCAACACTTCCACGACGCCCTCCTCCACTTCGCCAAGGTGATCGGCGATCTCCAGATCGAGCAGACGGCGGAGGACGTCAAGATCATCCTCTCTGGCGACGAGGTCCAGATCTACTACCCGGGTCGCTCGCACGTCCGGCAGGGCGTCCTGGGCGGCAGGCTGGAGGCCCTCGCACACTGGCGACCCGACGAGCTGGTCATCGAGGAGAAGAACGACAGCGGCAAGCTCGTCCAAAGCCTGTCACTCGACCGCAAGGGCCGTCTCTCCGTCCTGGTCAGCCTGGACGACCGCCGGCTGAGGGAGCCCCTCCTGCTCCTGACCGTGTACGACCGGGTCCCGCTGGCGACCCGTTGAACGCCGTCCGCCGTCTCCCTGGGTCTAGGATGAGGTCGGCCGTCCTGGAGCAAGCCCTCCCAGCCTGCCGACGGCCAGCGCACGCATCAAACCCACGAGCCCGGATGAGCCCGTTCCAGCTCGAGCACCCTCACCCCGCCGTCATAGAGGGAGACGGTCCCGGACGAGGCAGAGATCACGATGGCGGTGGCGTCGCTGACGGTGGTGACCGCCAGCGCCGCGGCGTGACGGGCGCCTAGACCAGGGCTGAGTCGCCCCTGCCCGACGGGAGCGTTCAGATACGTTCCCGCCGAGTCCACGACCCCGCGGCGATTGACGACGAGCGCTCCGTCCATCGCCGTCAGCTCGCGAAGCGTCTCCAGGAAATCAGGGTTGTGGATGCTCCGCACCGCCGCAGCGTGCCCCTTCAGTGGGTTGAGGATCAACTGGCGCAGGTGGGGGGACAGTCCGCTGCGGCCGCCCAGCACGAAGATGGCACCGATCGGCGATCCTTCGCGGCCTTCGCGTGCGAAGTGTAGGGCGATCTCGAGCAACCTGGCGAGATGCCGGGTCACGACCGTCTCGCTCTTGTGATGCCGCAGCCACGGGTAGTCCCGCATCGGCCTTGCAATCACGAGGGTATCCAGCCGCCGCGACCCGGTGACGCCGGAGAGTCCCAGCACCCTCTCTTCCGGCTCGAGGTGGCCATTCAACGCCGCCAGAAACAAGGCGAGGTTCAGCTGGCCGAGTCGGTTCAGGGCGGCGTCCGGCAGGGCCACCACGACATCCTTGGAGGGATCGGAGACCGGGATCTGCTTCCGTTCGCGAGCCACCCAGATGACTCGCTCTCCGTCGCGAAGCTTCTCGACCAGGCGCAGGTCGCTGATCTCGTCAGCCTGAACCACGAGTCTCTTGATGCCCAGGGAACGCGCCAGGCCGAACGCGCTCTTGACGAGCTCGCGGGTCTCCTGACGTTGCCCGCGATCCGAGCTGGCGGTTCCCCGACTCATCTTCGATCCCGACACCCGCATTCTGTCATGCTCAGAGCCTGCCCTCGGTGGCGTCGGCCGACACCCGGCTCTTGAACCACGGGCTGGGATTCCACGAGCCCCACCGCAATCGCAGGCTCGTCGGGGGGTCCCGAGCCGCGCCCGACTCACTCGGGCGCGGCCATCCACCCTACCGACGCCAGTAGGTCTGCGATTCGCGGCGGACCGCGTCGTCGTTGACGGTCAGCGTCCGAAGCATGTGCGCGAAGGTGCGCGCCATCGAGTCGTAGCCGCTCCCGGGAACGATGCACAGGGCGTAGATCACGTGGCCTTCCGAGACGCCCCGGGTCACGACCGTCACGCTCTCGTCCTGCCCGGTGATGGGCGAGCGTCCGGAAAGGGCCACCGAGAAGGAGGGCGCTCCGTCGATCTGCTCTCGTCGCGCCTGGCCGTCCTGGGCCCGAAGGTACGAGTTCGATCGGATGATCTGACGGACGAGGTCGTCGGTGGCATCCTCCAGGCTCCCGCGCCACCCCTCGGTGTCCTCGAAGGGCGCGTAGCTACGCTGCAGGCTCCCCTGCCGGCGCTCCGTGTCCCCCTCGAAGGGTGCGTAGTGGTTGACGATGACCCCGTAAAGCATGGCCTGTTGGCCGTTGCCCGTATCGACGACGCCCCCGTCGGGCGCCATGGAAACGGCGTATCCGGAGTCGGGCGCGTAGGCCCGCCAGTTGTCGGGGTGCTCGATGCTGAACAGACCGTCGCGTTGATCGAAGCGCCGGAACCCCGACGAGGGCTCTTCCCAACGCTGTGGAGCCGCCGAGGAAGCGGGAGAAAGCCTGCCCAGGTCGGCCCTCATGCGGTCGAAGCCCCCCACGTCCTGCGACCGCGCCACCTGCAGGCTTCCGGCCTGCTCCCGAATCCGCGCTTCACGATCGGCAGACGCGGGATGGTTGCTGAAGAACTGCTCCAGCTTGCCGGGATCACGGCCCTGCTCGATGCGGAGGAACTCGAAGAAGTCGGCCATGGCCACCGGATCGTACCCGGCTGCGGCCATGATCTCCGCTCCGATCAGGTCAGCCTGGTACTCGTCGTCGCGGCCGAACTTGAGGAAGAGCGCGTTCAACCCCAGGCCGCCGACGGCGCCCACGATCTGCGACGTCTTCCCACCGTTCTGGCCCAGCAGCCCGCCCAGTATGCCGAGGCCGGCCTGGCCGAGATAGGCCTTCGAGGCCTGGTGGGTCCCATGGCGCAGGGCCACGTGGGCCATCTCGTGGGCCAGCACGCCGGCCAGCTCCGCCTCGCTTCGCGCCGCTTCGAACAGGCCGCGGTTCACGTACATCGGGCCGCCGGGGAGCGCGAAGGCGTTGATCTCCGGAACGTTCACGGCCTTGATCGCGTAGGGATAGCGCGCCCCCGGAGCCTGCGCCGCCAGCTTGGTGACGATCTTGTTGAGGTAGCGGTCCAGGTTCCGATCGTTCAGCATCGGGAGCTGCCGCTCCGCCTCCACCGCGGACTGGCGTCCGATCTCGATGTCTTGCTCCACGCTGAACACGTTGAAGCCGGGCGTCGGGTGGCTGGCTGCCCGTGCCACGAGAGGCGTACAGAGCACGAGGGCGCTCGCCAGCAGGACTGACGGCCCCTGAACTGTCCTCTTCATCTTTCTGTCTCCGTATGGATGACGGCCCCGGTCGCCCACAGGCGCATCGGCCCTGTGAGCCCGACGGTCACAAATCACCCTCTCTTCCGTGCGAAGTCGAACTGACGTCACTTGTCACGGAGCAACCCGCGTGCCACCGTCGCACCACGGTTGCGTCCGCGTGCGCCGCCAGATGGCCCTGATCTTGCTTCGTGGGACGATGACCTTGCACAGGAGGATCCCGGAATGAAGAAGATCGTGTTCACGAAGAACCTCGGCATGCTGCTATTGGGAATCTGGCTGATCTTGATGGGCCTCGTGGGCTTTGTCCCCTTGATCGCTTCCCTCGGAATTCTCCTGAACTTCCTGGCCATCGCGGCGGGCGTTCTGATCCTGCTAGGACGCTAGCGAGCAGAAGAATCTACAAACCGGCTTCAACGATTGCGCCGCCACACGCCACTGCCGGCACAACTGGCTGTGAAGACCGTTCCAGGCACGACGGGGGGTTCACCTACACCAAGAAGACCGCCACCGTGGATCTCGGTCCGATCCACCTAGGAGGTGACCTGACAACGGCGCCGGCCTTGGTGGCTTGCTCTGACACTTAACCACAGGAGAACGGATTCTCATGAACACGTCACTGATCGTCCTCATCGTGCTGGCGGCGCTGGCGCTGTTTGCCGCGATGTTCGTCGTCGGCATCTACAACAAGCTTGTCGCGTTGCGCAACCGTTTCAAGAACGCCTACGCGCAGATCGACGTGCAGCTCAAGCGGCGCTATGACCTGATCCCCAATCTGGTCGAGACTGCGAAGGGTTACCTCCAACATGAACGCGGCACGCTCGAAGCCGTCATCGCCGCGCGCAATGCCGCAGCGTCCGCCAACACCGGCGCCGCCGCCAATCCCGGCGACCCCGCCGCGATGCAGCAACTCGCCAGCGCCGAAGGCACGCTCACCGGCACGCTCGGCCGCCTGTTCGCGCTCTCCGAGGCCTATCCGGACCTCAAAGCCAACACGACCATGTTGAGCCTGATGGAGGAACTGACCTCGACGGAGAACAAGGTCTCCTTCTCCCGGCAGGCGTACAACGACTCGGTGATGACCTACAACACACAGCGGGAGGTGTTCCCCAGCAGCGTCATCGCCAGCACGTTCCACTTCACCGCCGCCGAGTCGTTCGCCATCGAGAAGCCGGAGCAACGGGAGGCGACGAAGGTGTCGTTTGCTTGAAGGCTTGGCCCATGGACTTCTTCGCGAATCAGGACAAAGCCAGGAACCACACCAAGGTGCTGGTGTTCTACTTCGTGATCGCCGTCGCGTGCATCATCGCGTCGGTCTATCTCGCCAGTCTGCTGATCTTCCACGGCGCCCACGCCAGACAGCCGGCTGGCGCCCCGGCGCCAGCGCTCGTCCTGTGGGATCCCAGGCTCTTCCTCTACGTCGTGCTCGGCACCCTCGGCGTCGTCATCGTTGGCAGCCTCTACAAGACCGCAGCCTTGGCCAAGGGCGGCAGTGCCGTCGCCGAATCGCTCGGCGGACGGCTCGTCAATCCCAACACGACCCATCCCGATGAACGCAAGCTGCGGAACGTGATCGAGGAGATGGCCATCGCCGCTGGCGTGCCCGTCCCCAAGGTCTATGTGCTCGACGACGAAAAGGGGATCAACGCCTTTGCGGCCGGCCACGCGCCAGGGGACGCCGCCATCGGCGTCACGCGCGGTTGCATGACCCTGCTCAACCGCGATGAGCTGCAGGGCGTCATCGGCCACGAGTTCAGCCACATCCTCAATGGCGACATGCGCCTGAATCTGCGGCTGATGGGCGTCATCTTCGGCATCCTGTGCCTGGCGGTGATTGGTCGCGTCCTGATCTACTCGCGCGGCGGCCGGGACCGCAATCCGCTGATGCTCCTGGGGCTGGCACTGATCGTCATCGGCGCGATCGGCGTCTTCTTTGGCCGGCTCATCCAGGCCGCGCTCAGTCGACAACGGGAATTTCTGGCCGATGCCTCCTCGGTTCAATTCACCCGCAATCCTGCGGGGCTCTCCGGGGCGCTGCAAAAGATCGGCGGCACCGGCTCGAAGCTCGAGTCCGCTCACGCCGGGGAAGCCAGCCACATGTTCTTCGGAAACGGCATGGGCACTCCGTTTCTCGGCGCGCTGGCGACCCACCCGCCGCTCGACGAGCGCATCCACGCCATTGATCCCGGCTGGGACGGGAGCTTCAAGCAGGCCAGCGTCACAACGGGCGAACCAGGCTCCTCACGCAAGGTGGCGCAACCAACGTCATCACGATCTCCGTTTCCGACCATTCCCGGGATGCCCGGCGCGCGGGCTGGCGACAGAGGATTCGCCACCAACGCCGTCGTGATGGGAGCAGTGCTGCCTAACCTCGGCAACCCGACGCCTCTGCAGTTGCGCTACGCCGAGGAGTTGCGGAGCTCATTCTCGGACACGGTCCAGTCCGCCGCTCGCGAACCGCTCGACGCCATCGCCCTCGTCTACGCGATGCTTCTCAGCCCGGACGAAACCGTGCGCGCGAAGCAACTCGCGGAGCTTGCCGAGCGGCCTCCGCGGGTTGGCGACACCACCGCCGCGCTCTGGCCGGAGGTCGCGCCCATCGCCTCGCGCGCCCGGCTGCCGCTCGCGAACCTCGCTCTGCCGGCGCTGCGTCAGCTTCGACCCGACGAGTTCGAGCAATTCAGCCAGGCGTTGCAGTGGCTCATCGAGAGCGATGGGCATATCGGGAGCTTTGAGTTCGTCCTTCAGAAGATCGTCCGCCGCCACCTCGCGTCGCAGTCGGGCGAGCGCCGCCCGACCTCCATTCGGTACCACACGCTCAAACCGCTGGTGCAAGATTGCAGCATCGTGCTCTCGGCGTTGGCGAACGCCAGCAGCAGCAACGCCGGCGAAGTCGAGAAGGCGTTCCGCGCGGGCGCGCCCCATCTGGGGGCGAGGGCCGACGGGCTCCAGCCCCTGGCGCGCGAGGAATGTGGGCTGGCACAACTGGATACCGCACTCGACCGCCTCGCGTTGGCCGCGCCGCAGATCAAGAAGAGCGTGATCGAAGCCTCCGTGCATGTCGTCGGCGCGGACGGCGTCATCCAGGAACGCGAAGCGGAACTGCTCCGCGCCATCGCCGACACGCTGGATTGCCCAATCCCACCGTTCGTCTAGAGACTGGGGGATGTCCCGGTTGCCGTGCTTGCTTGTGGCCCGTGCTGTCGATGCCCAGCGCCACCATTAGCACGTGATCGCCAGGTCACCTTTCGACTTTCAGTGGGACATCGCACCTATCCGTCTCGTCATCTGAAGGTTCCGACCACTCCGGTTCCCGTTCTTCAAACGGCGGCGTCATCTCTTCAGCGTCAGCAGCCGCGCGTTGATGGCCACGACATCCAGTGGGTTGCTCCGCACCAGAATGACGTCCGCGGTCTCCACCGCCACATCGGAACCGGCTCCGATGGCGATGCCCACATCGGCCTGCGCCAGCGCCGGGGCATCGTTCACGCCGTCGCCGGTCATGGCCACCGACTCGCCCCGTGATTGGACTTCTTTCACCTTGGCCGCCTTGTCCTGGGGCAGGACCTCGGCGAAGTACTCGTCCAGTCCGACCTCGTCCGAGACCCACTTGGCCGTGGCCTGGTTGTCGCCGGTGAGCATCAGGCAACGGATGCCGAGTGCCTTGAGGGCGTGGAGCTTTCTTTCCGAAGAGGCGGCGATGGCCTGTGCGATGGGGTGCTCGGACTTCGCATCCACGGAGGCCGCGTAGGTGCGCAGCGTCTCTTCGTCGATGCCGGCCGACAGGATCAGGGTGTCGGTCACCCCAAATCGGCCCTCGGTCAACGTGCCCGTCTTGTCGAAGATGATGGCCTGCAGCTTTCGGGCGTTTTCGAAAGACACGCGATTACGAATCAGCAGGCCATTGGCGAGAGGGTGAGAATCGGCAGGTGGGCGTCCTCTCATACAAGCGCCGCTTCAGGCGCGCTCGACGATGCGTGGGGTGCCCCGGGGGTCACGCCCGGGCGAAGTCGATGAAGCCCCGCTCGACGTCGGTGTGCACCAGCTCCACGCGGACCGGGTCGCCGACGTCGAGGCCGTGCTCGCCGCGCACCACGCGCCCCTCCACCGCCGGGTGGAGGATGCGCACCCAGGTCCCCTTCGGCGATGCGCCGGTGACGATCGCATCGAAGCGCTGGCCGACGCGCGGGGCGAGCAGCAGCGCCGCCGCCGACTTGCGCACCTGCCGCTCCACCTTGGCGGCGTTGTCCTCCTGGCGCGTGCAGTGGCGGGCCAGCTCCGTCAGATCCTCAGTCGTGTAGGGAGGCGGCTCCCCTGCGATCGCGGCCTTGAGCAGGCGCTGGGTGGCGAGGTCCGGGAAGCGGCGGTTCGGGGCCGTGGAGTGCGTGTAGCCCTTCACGGCGAGGCCGAAGTGACCGTCCGTGGACCCACCGGGGAGCTCCACCGCGTACTCGCCCGAGCCCAGCAGCTTCACGACGGAGAGCGACACGTCGGCGAACCGCACCGGATCGGCCCGGCGCCGGCGCGCCAGGAACCCCTGGAGGGCGGGAGCGCTGGGCTCGGCGGGCAGCCGCTCGCCGAGGCCGGCGGCCAGCTCGACGATGCGGCCCCACCGCTCGGGGGGGCGCAGGACCCGCCGCAGCGAGGGAACGCCGTGGCGCTCGAGCCACTGCGCGGTCGCGACGTTCGCCGCGATCATGAAGTCCTCGATCAGCTCCTTGGCCGGGTTCTTCTCGTCCGGCCGCAGGTCGGCCAGCGCGTCGCCGTCGAACACGGCGCGCGCCTCCGTCGTCTCGAGCGTCAGGGCGCCCCGGTGGTGGCGCAGGTCCTTCATGGCCTGCGCCACGCGCGCCTGCAGGCGGAGCTGGTCGGCGATCACGGGCCGCGCGGCGACGGCGGCCGGCGTCTTTCCGCTCCCGTCGAGCCAGGCAGCCACCGAGTCGTAGGCGAGCTTCGCCTGGTTCCGCACGAGGGCGCGGTAGACGTCCGAGGCCGTCACCGTGCCGTCGGGGCCGACCGCCATCTCGATGACGATCGCGAGCCGGTCCTGCGCCTCGCCGAGCGACGTGAGGTCGGTCGAGAGCCTCTCGGGCAGCATCGGGAAGATCTCGGCCGCGGTGTAGACGGATGTCGTGTTCGCGCGGGCGTGCCCGTCGATAGCGCTGCCCCCCGCCACCGTCGCGTCCACGTCGGCCACGGCCACCAGCAGCTTCACCGCCCCTCCGGAGAGGGGCTCCGCCACCGAGAGCTGGTCGATGTCGCGCGTGTCGTCGTTGTCGATCGACGCCCACGCGAGGTCCCGCAGGTCGCGGAGGGCGGGCCCCGTCTCGACGATCCGCTCGCCGAGGGCCGCGGTCTGCGCGAGGACCGCGGGGGAAAAGTCGGGTAGCAGGCCGCGCTCAGTCATCGCCCGCCGGGCGATGCCCCGCAGCATCTGACGTCCGGCCGAGGCGTTCGGGTTCATGTCGAGATCATGATAGCAGTCCGAGCCGGTTTGCTCGGCCACCCGCGTGAGCTCGCGCGGCGAGGCGCCAACGTATCGGCTCCAAGCGTGGGCGGCGGCGCCTCGAGGCGCGGCCCGTTCCTGGCGCTAGTGAACCTGGTGTATCGATGAGATCCTGTCGTTCAGCCCGTACAGGTTGGCGTAGCGTCCCGGCGCAAACACGGCACAACGACCACCGTAGTCCACCTCGGTGCAGGCTTCCCAGTCGCCCTGCCAGACCTCGATGGAGCATCGGTGTGGTGACCGACTCGACCGAGCCGCCTCGGGAGGATGTCGCTGAGCTGCATCCTCCGGCTCATCCTGGTGACGATCCATGTGGGGACCCGCTGGTAGCCGGGCCGACCAGAGCCTCGAAGCCGGAGATCACGTCGAACAGCTCCTCGTCAATGCTGCTCTGACGCAGCCGGTGGGATGCGCCGTGAAGATCCTTCAGCAGCTCGTCGATGTTCCTATCGGCGCGCTCCATCGCCGCCAGCCGGCTGGCGTTCTCGCTCGCGAGGGACTCGGCGCACGCGCGAAAGATGGAGACGAAGAGATACTCTCGGATGAGTGCTCGCAGGGTGCCGGCGCCGGCGCCCATGACCTCGGCCAGCCTTCCCGTCGGCCAGGGACGCTCGGCGAGGTCACGGCGCCAGGCTTCGTCCAGCGGCAGCAGCCGCAGATGGACAGGCGCGTAACCCGCTGCGGATGTGGGGTGGTTGTAGAAGAGGTGGAGCTCGACGCCCTCGCGCGGGCTGGGGCGCGCCTCACTCTCGACGAGGATCTGCCCAACCAGCGGGGTGATGGCTTGGACGGAGCTCGGCACGGTGAAGACTCCCATCAGCAATAGCCCGGCGTCCGCCAGCCGCGCGTGCACGCGCTCTCCGACGGGCCAGACGTGGGCTTTCCCCGGCAGCGCGGCGAGGGTCTTGATCGCGCAATCGGCGATGACATCGTTGAACTGCCCCACCAGTCCCTGGTCGGATCCGAACACGATCGCGCCCATCGCACCCGCCTTGGTTCGTCCCTTCCATGCTCCCGCGGAGGCCACCGGCTCGCTCGCCCGCAGGCAGGCGCTCAGTCCAAGCTCCACGGTCCGGTAGTAGTCGGCCAGCGCGCGCACCGACCTCTCGTATTGCCCGATGCTCGAGGCGGCCAGGGCCTTCATCGTGCGGACGACGGCCTGGAGATCTCCCGCGCTGCTGATCTTCCGGCGCAGGCTCGCCGCGGTGTTGCTCATGATGTCCCCTGGGCCCCCGCCTTGGGCCTCGGATCGGTCGCCGGCTTGGGCTTCGCGTTGGCGTCCGTTGGGGCCTCCGATTCGGACCCGTTCTCAGGCGTGGGCTTGGCTTCGGGTGTGCCTTGCGCCTTGGGTCGAAAGCGGGCGAGCGATTGGCGGGCGATCTCGACAACGGTCTTGCGATCCTCGTCGCTCAACGCGCCCGTGCCTTCGAATCGCGCGCGCACCTCCGCCGGGATGGTTTCCGCCGCCGCCTGCACGCTGCGCTCGGCCTCCGCCATCTGCTCGATCGGCACCCGGTCGAAGAGCTCCGCGCTCAACGCCAGAAGGACGCTGATCTGGGCGGGCACGGACACCGGGGCGAACTCCGGCTGCTTGAGACAGGCGCGGATGCGCCGTCCATGCTCGATGATCTTGCGGGTGGGTTCATCCAGGCGGGCGCCGAACCGGGAGAAGGTCTCGAGCTCCTCGAACTGCGCGTAGGCGAGCTTGAGGTCGCCCGCCACTGCCCGGTAGGCCGCCCATTGGGCCTTGCCGCCCACGCGCGACACGGACTTGCCGACATCGACCGCGGGCAGCACTCCCAGCTCGAACAGCGACGGCGAGAGGTAGATCTGCCCGTCCGTGATGGAGATCAGGTTGGTCGGAATATAGGCGGAGATGTTCTGCGCCTCGGTCTCGATGATGGGCAGGGCGGTGAGCGAGCCGCCGCCGAGCTCCGTGCGCAGGTGGGTGGCGCGCTCGAGCAGCCGAGAATGGATGTAGAAGATGTCGCCTGGATAGGCTTCGCGACCGGGTGGCCGGCGCAGCAGGAGGGACAGCTCGCGATAGGCGCGGGCGTGCTGCGTGAGGTCGTCGTAGACAATCAGCACGTCGCGCCCCGCTTCCATGAAGTGCTCCGCGATGCTGGTCGCGGCATAGGGAGCGATGTAGGCGAGACCTGGCGGGTCGTTGCCCTCGGTCACGACCACGACGG
>CAZNNH010000014.1:0-55006 GCA_964574335.1 uncultured Acidobacteriota bacterium
ACACGATCCGGGTTCGCCCGACACGCCGTAGCGAACCCGGTCATGTCCCCGGGGCGGCCGGCTTGCGGCCCAGGGCCAAGACGCTGGCGCCCAGGGGGAGCGAGAGATGCCGGATCAGCCACGCCTCGCCGCGCAGCACGGTGCGGAACGTATGTTCGAGGGGCGGCGGCAGGAACCCCACGTCTGAGCCGGACCGGCCCAGCACCCGATCCAGCGTTCGGCGCATCAAGAGCGCCGGAAGCAGCACGCTGTTGGCGTAGGTGGCCCGTAGCAGCACGAGGCCGGCCGACTCGAAAAGCCGCCGGAGCTCACCACGGGTGTAGCGGTGTCGGGTGTAGACGGCCTCGTCATGGGCGCCGTAGAGCCATCGGAGTGCCGGCACACGAACCAGCAGCACTCCCCCGGGGCGGAGCACCCGACACAGCTCGCCCACTGCCGACTGGTCGTCCTCGACCCAGCGGTGGTAGAGCACGTCGAAGGAGGTGACCGCGTCGAAGGTGCCGGCTGCGAACGGCAGTCGCCCCAGCGGGGCCTGCGCCACGCTCACGCCTCGGGTCCGGCAGAAGCGCAGCGCCTCTCCCGACAGGTCCACGCCCACCGCGCGGCCCCGCCGGCCGAGATGAGCCACCATGCTGCCGGTCCCGCAGCCGCTGTCGAGCAGTCTCCGGTCCCGGCCCGGCGTCTCAGCGAGGCCGGCTCCATCGAGCAGGGCGAAGCTGATCGCCCGCATGCCCACGTACCACCACATCGTCTCTTCCGCCTGGTACATGCGCTCGTACTCGACCGTTTTCACTCGGCGACCCGCTCGAACACCAGCCGCTCGACCTGGGCCGAGCCTCCCGGCGAGGTCTGAAGCGCCACCTCGTTCTGCTCGCGCCGGAGGATCCGGCGTGGGACCCGCAGCTCGAGGTCCTGCAGCCCGGTGGTGAGCGGCAGCTCACCGAGCGGGTGGCGGTTGACGAGCACCGTCAGCCGACCCACACCCAGGGCGCGCACCGTGAGGCGCAGGTCGACCGGCACGTCGAGCGGAGCGAAGAGGCGGGCGCGGCCCAGGATGTCTCGGCAACGGAACTCCCCGCACACGTGCCTCACCCCCCAGCCGTCGGCCAGGAGGGCGGCATCCAGCTCGGGGCTGGCCCCGATGTCGATCACGCCGCCCAGGTTGTTCTGGCGGTAGAAGAGGTACTTGCCCGCCATCAGGTCGTACTGGGAGGGAGAAAGACCGTTCCTGAGGGCGAAAAGCCAGTTGGCGGGCCAGGCCACCGGCGAGCCCACCCACTCGCTGATCAGGCCGGCGTTGTGCCCGGCGACCCGGGCGAACGAGACGGTGTCGTCCCGGGGGATGAGCACCCGTCGGTACAGCTCCATGAACAGGAAGTTCCAGAGCACCAGCAGCGCCCCCCCGGCGGCCAGGACCCTTCCCGGTCGTCTTCTCGTCGTCTCCAGCAGCCAGGACAACGTGAGGCCCAGGCCTACCGCCAGAAACGGCAGCACCGAGTCGAAGCGCCGGTTCGAGAACGAGCCACCCGCCCACCAGTCGCCGGAGCAGGCGTTCACATAGCTCATCACCGAAAGCGGGAGCAGCAACTGAACGAAGAGCCGCGGACGCGACCGGGCCAGGAACAGTAGCCCCAAGAAGCCCGCCCAGAGCAGGGGGGTCCAGAACAGGAGCCCGTGCCGCGACGAGAAGAAGGTCTCGAGCAGGTAGGGGTGAGAAAGACGCAGGAAGTCCCGTCCGTGGGGAGGGTCCGTCAGCAGGTATTGACCGAAGATGGCCTTCCAGGCCAGGAGCTGGGGCAGCGCGCCTGCCGCGAAGCCGCCCAGCGTCACCCCGCCGCGCCACACCGTGGGACCCGGGCGACGGCGCAGGTGCAGCAGGAGCGTGCTGGCCGGCAGCAGCAGCAGGACGCCGTTCTGCCAGCGCACTGTCGCGGCCAGGCCGATCGCCAGCCCGACCGCCACGGACCGCCGGGTGGTCAGCTCGTCGCGCTGGTCCCACCAGAGGGCCAGCACCGCCGCGGCCAGGAAGAAGCTCCCGGCATGGCTCATCACCGGCTCGAAGACCAGGTACCAGTAGAGGAAGGTCCCGTAGAGCAGGAGCAACGTGGTCCAGAACGAGACCGCCGGCGGAACCACGGTCCGCAGCACCCGGCCGACCAGCAGCAGCCCCAGCAGGCCGTAGAACAGGCTCCCCAACATCACCGCCCGGATGTGGGCCGGAGAGTAGCCGGATTGGACATCGCCGAGGGCCCGCGCCACCAGGTCCCCGGCGGCGTAGAAGGGGAACCACAGAAGCGCCGGGCCCACCGAGAAGATGGTCCGGCGATGTCCGGTGGACGTGGGCTGGACCTTGTCGCCCCGGCCCAGGATCCCGAAGTGCTCGAACTCGTTGGCGAAGTCCAGGTCGTGGTCGAAGTAGAGCGAGCGCACGTGGGAGTAGTACTCGACCGCATCCGCGTCGAGCCGTGGCATCGGCGTGGCGAGCTGGAGCGCCAGCGTCGGGGCGCCCAGCGCGAGCAGGAGCAGGCCTCTTCTCACGGTTCTCGGGGGGCGGCCTGGATCGAGCGGAGGGCGAGCTGGGCCGCCTGCTGCCCCAGATCGAAGGCCCCGCTGATGTTGCGGTCGTGGGGGTGGAGCTGGCACGAGTCGGTGAGGAACAGGTTCGCGATCGGGGTCTGCATGGCGGGGGTGCTGGTCCGGTAGTCGGTCAGGCAGATCGGCTGCGCGAAGCGGTCGCGGAAGACGGCGTGGAAGCGGATCCAGCTCGGGTCGAAAGCTGGGTTGACCAGCGCCAGCGAGTCGCAGTAGCGGCTCAGCACCTCCTCGTCCGATTGACCGTACCGCGGGTCGTCCGCCGACAGGTACTGGGGGACGTAGAGGACGTGGTCCCCATCCAGCTCCGGGACCGGGTTCAGGTTGGTGTACTCGATCATCCCGGCGAACGGGACCCGCCGGTCGTTGGTGTTGACCCAGAAGTACGGCGTCACCGCCCGCTTCAGCCGGAGGAACAGGCAGAAGATCCCGATGGTGGGGATCCGCTTGAGCTGCTCGACGTACTCCCCCTGGAGATCTGCGGCCAGGGCCCTGAAGCGAGAGGTGGTGACCGTGGAGATGACCGCGTCCGCGGAGAGCGTCTCACCCCCGCAGCGCACGCCGATGGTGCGTCCTCCCTGGAACAGGATCTTCTCGACCGGCGCCTGAAGCCTCACCTGTCCGCCCCGCGCCTCCAGGTCCCGCCCCAGCGCCTCCAGCACCACCGCGCTGCCGCCCTCGATGTAGCCGAGCTCCTCGCGCCAGGGCGAGGCGCGCGAGCGGGACAGCCGCACCATCCGGGCCCAGATCCAGGCTGCGCTGATCTCCGGGGCGTGCTCGGCGAACTTGAACCGCATCAGCGGCTCCCAGATCACCCGGTAGGCCGCCTTCCCGAACAGCCGCTGCAGCCACTCGATGGCCCGCTGCGGCGCCAGGTCGGCCTCTCGCATCCGGATCGCCCACTTCACCGCCAGCCCGGCCCGCAGCCGGTCGTGGAGGGCCAGGGGGCGGAAGCGCAGCAGCTCGAGCGGGGTGAGAAAGGGGTAGAGCTGGCCGTCGACGAAGTAGGCCATGCGCGAGCTGCGCCAGTGCAGCTTCGCCGAAAGCCCCAGCTCCGAGAGCGTCTCGACCAAGAGGTCGTCGCCCTTGCAGATGAAGTGGTAGTAGCGCTCGATGCGCACGCCGTCGAGATCGAAGGAGCTGGCCAGGCCTCCCAGCACCGGACCCGCCTCCAGTAGCGTCACCCGGACCCCGGCCCGGGCCAGCACCGAAGCGGCCTTGGCGCCCGCCGGTCCACCGCCGATCACGATGGCGGTGGCGGTCACCGGTGCTCCCCGAGCCGCCGGAACGTCACGTGGTCGACCTGCAGGTCCTCGCCGTCCGTCTCCAACACCACGTCGTTGATCTCGCGGTGCCAAAAATCCGCCGCGACCTCCATCTCGTGCTCCTCGAGCTCGGCGGTGGCCAAGAAGCGCCCCGCCGGCCGACCGTTGACGGAGACCGTGACCGTGCGAGGCAAGGCCGAGGCGGCGCGGATGAGGACCGCGAGATCGACCGGCACGTCGAGCGGCGCGAAGAGTCGGGCCCGTCCCATGACCCGGCGGACGCCGGCCTCCCCATGGGACTCGATCCGGCTCCACCCCTCGCCCAGCATCGGCTCGTCGGCGCCGTCCCCGATCTCGATGAGCCCGCGCATGTTGTTGTGCATGTAGAAGAGGTACCGTCCGACCAGGCCGTCGTACTGGCTCGGCGGGCGGCGGTGCTGCAGCGCGAACACCCAGCTCGCCGGCCAGGTGGGCGGGCTGCCCACCGCGTCCGCCATCACCCGCCAGCCGTTCTCCACCATCCTCGGGAAGGAGACCGTGTCGTCGCGGGGGATCCATCCCCTGCGCACCTGCTCCGCGAGCGCCACGT
This sequence comes from uncultured Acidobacteriota bacterium, assembly GCA_964574335.1. Taxonomy (GTDB): domain Bacteria; phylum Acidobacteriota; class Vicinamibacteria; order Fen-336; family Fen-336; genus CAZNNH01. The sequence goes on from CAZNNH010000014.1 coordinate 4,447, forward strand.
TCCACCAGAGAAACGGGATCGCCGCCAGGGCCAGCACCGCCTGTGGCCGAGCCCGCAGCGTGACCCATGCCACCTCGACGAAGGCCGCCAAGCCTACCGCCAGCACCGGCAGCAGGCTGTCGAAGCGGCGGTTGGAGAACGACCCGCCGGCCCACCAGTCGCCCGAGCACAGGTTCACGTACGTCATCAGGACCAGCGGCACCAGCAGCGGCAGGGCCAGGGATCGGCGGGTGCGGACGAGCGGGACGAAGCCCAGGAACGCGCCCCACAACACCGGCGTCCAGGACAGCAGTCCGTGTCGCGACGAGAACAGGGTGTTCAGCACGTAGGGGTGGTCGAACCTCATGAAGTGGGCACCGTGCGGTGGGTAGCGCAGGATCCACTCGTCGTAGAGGGCCTTCCAGGCCGCCATCTGGGGAAAGGCGCCGATCGCCGCGGCCGCCAGCAGGCAGGCGCCGCCGGCCACCCAGGTGGGCCATCGCCCGGGCTCCCGCCGCAGCGACTGCAGCAGCTCGAGGCCGGGCAGGATCAGCAGCACCCCGTTCTGCCAGCGCACGCACATCGCGATCCCCATCGACAGCCCGAGCAGGGCGAAGCCCCAGACCGTCCGGCGCGTGCGATCCCGGTCCCACAGCCACACCGCGAGCGCGGCCGAGAACGCCGAAGGGGCGTGGGACATGGTGGGCTGCTGCACCATGTACCAGTGCAGGTTGGTCGCGCCCCAGGCCAGGAAGGCGGCGCCGAACGCCACCCGGCCGTCGAAGTAGCGGCGCAGCATCGATTCGATCAGCAGCACCGCCGCGAAGCCGTACAGCAGGCTGCCCAGCGCCACCGCGTTGCGGTGGGTGGGCCCGTACCCGGAGAGGTCGGCCGAGCCGCCGGCGAGGTCCTGCACCCGGGCCACGCCCTCCCCGATCCAGAAGAAGGGGCTCCACAAGATCGCCGGGCCGATGGCGAAGATGGAGCGGCGCAGCCCGGTCTTGGTGGGGACCCGGAGGTCGCCGCGCGTGATCAGGCCGAAGTGGGTGTACTCGTTGGTGAAGTCGAGGTCGAAGTCCTTCCACAGCGAGCGCACGTAGGGGTAGTACATGAGGCCGTCGCCGTTGATGCGCCCGCCAGCGAACTGGAACTGGAAGAGGGTCGGCAGCAGCAACAGGCAGAGCGTCAGGCGCCCCCGAGAGATCCGTCGCTGTGGCACCGGCAGCACCCGGAAGCGGAGGACGAAGACCGCCCCCACCGCGGCCGCCCGCACCGCGAACCCGACCATCCCCACCGGCTCCGGCCCGAAGAGCGAGGCGCCGCCGGTCACGATGACCACCAGCAGTTCCAGCGTCAGCAGCAGCAGTACGGCCAGGCTCAGACGCTTCGGCCAGCTCGCCTGCCGGCCGGCGGCCGTGGGCGGCGCTGTCGGGCTCACGTCAGGCCCCGGTAGACCGCCTCGTAGCGGGGCGTCAAGACCTCGGGAGAGAAGGCTCGCGCCCGCTCCCGCGCCCCGTCGCTCAGGCGCCGTCGTAGGGCCCCGTCCGAGGCCAGCCGGGCTACCGCCGAGGCCAGCTCGGGGACGCCGTCCACCAGCAGGCCGCTTTCGTCGTGGGTCAGGATCTCAGGGGTGCCACCGGTGCTCATCGCCGCCATCGGGGTGCCCAGGGCGAGCCCTTCGAGCAGCACTCGGGAGAGCGGCTCCGGCCACAGCGACGGGAAGACCAGCACGGTGGCCCGTGCCATGGCCCGCAACACGTCGTCCTTGTCGGCCCAGCCGCGTTGGATCAGGGGAACGTCGCGGGCAGTGGCCTCGAACTTGATGGCATGGGTCTGGGTGCCCTCGCCGAGGATCACCAGCGGCAGGCCGGTCTTGGCTTCCGCCACCGCCGGCACCAGCAACCGCGCCCCCTTGTTCTCCTCGAGCTTGCCCACGAAGAGCAGGAACCGGTCGGGGAGCTGGAACGACGGCTCCGGCTCGGCCGCGGCCCGCACCTCGTCGGCGTCGAGGACGTTCGGCACCACGCTGACCCGGGGTACCTGGGCGGCGCGCAGCTCGGCAGCCACCGACTCGCTGACCGCGACGCTGGCCCCGGCGTGCTCGAGCGCCCGGCGCTTGCGCCACAGGTCGGCGCGCATGTAGGGGATGGCTCCCCAGGAGAAGGGGGCGGTGGCCGGCACTCTCCCCTGTACGCAGCGGGACATGGGGAGGACGCCACAGCCCGGGCAGACCTGTCCGCGGCTGATCAGCGTCGACCAGAAGCAGATCGGCCAGTGGTCCCGGAGCGTGACGGCGACCCGAGGCGAGCGCTTTCCGTCCAGGCAGCCGAGCGCCGAGAGCGAGAGCTGAGCGTGGAAGACGTCGGCCTCGGTCCTCGCCAGGCGGGCGGCAAAGGCGCGGGGCACCACGAAGCGCTTCCAGCCCTGGGCCCTCAGCCGCTCGACGGGGATCCCTCCATCGGTCGGCGAGCCCGGGCTGGTGGTGATGACCGAGACATCGTGGCCGGCGGCCCGCAAGCCCAGCGCCAGCGCTCGAGTCGACCAGCCGGCTCCGCCGGCTCGGGGTGGGAAGACTTCGCTGACCAGGACGATCTTCAACTCGTTATCCTCAGCAGCACGCTCTCCAGCCGCTCGCAGTGGCGAGCCCACGAGTATCGCTCAACCACCCGCTGCCGTGCACGCTCCCCCAAGCGATGCCGCAGCGCCGCATCGGTGGCGAGCCTCTCGATGGCTCGGGCCAAGCCCTCGGCCTCTCCGGCCTCGAAGTGCAGCCCCTCCTCGCCGTCGCGGACGATCTCGGTGAGGGGTTCGCGGCGGATGGTGATGCTGGGCAGGCCCGAGGCCATGTACTCGAAGAGCTTGAACGGGGACCAGAAAAAGCCCAGCCGCAGCTGGCGAAGACGGGCGGGGTCGTAGGGAGCCACCCCGATGTCAGCGCTCGCCACCACCTGCGGCATCTCCTCGTAGGGTAGCGCTCCCAGGTAACGGCCCGGGAAGCCGGCGGCCGGCAAGCTGCGGGGCCCGCCGGCGAAGACGAAGAAGAGGTCCGTGCGCTTCCCCAGCCGCCGAGCCGCCGCCTCCAGGACGTGCACGCCATGCCAGGGCCGGAAGCTGCCCACGAACAGCACCACCACCGCGCCATCCGGGACCCCCCATGTGGCGCGCAGCGCAGGCGAGCGGCGCTCGGGGCGGAACAGCTCGACGTTGGCACCCCAGGGAAGGGTCTCGGTCTTGGAGCGCGCGAAGCCCGGGACGATCTCCGGGATCGGGGCCAGCAGCGCCGCCGCCTCCCGGACCAGGCGCTCCCGGCGCCGCCGCAGCGGCCGCACCACCATCAGGGCGTCCAGCAGCCCCTTGAGCGAGCCCGGATGGTCGACGATGGGGGCGTTGACCTCGAGCAGCACCGGCAGCCGCCGTGAGCGCGCCACCGACACACCCTCGCCGCCGAAGTTGTAGTAACGCTCCATCACCACGTCGGGCCCGGCCTGGTCGGCGATGGCCGCCACCTGGGACCGGGCGCGGAAGCGGAAGAAGCGGTGAGGCGGCCACCAGGCCACTCGGTGGAAGACGACGCCAGCGCGCTCCTCCCGCTCCGGCGCAGGCGGGTCCCGGTGGACCACGGCGTGCACCTGATGTCCCCGCGCCGCCAGGCCCCGGGCCACCTCGAGCACGTGGACGCTGCCTCCGGTGCGCCCCGGCACCCGCTGGTCCGAGGCGACGTAGAGGATCCTCACGTCCTCTCCTTGCGAGGGATCGGCCGCAGCAGACCGAAGAAGGGACCGGTCCGGATCCCTCCGAACAGCACCACGTCCAGCTTGAGCAGGAAGGTCAAGGCCCGGGCCAGGGCCAGAGCCAGGGCGCCGTGCCGGGCGGCCGCAGCCGGCGTCTCCGTGCCGGCGGTCTCGTCGGTGGTTGGCTTGGCACCGGAGGCCGGGCGGCGCCGCCGCCGGTGCTCGTACAGGCGAAGCAACAGGTCCTCGATCACGGCCTTGAACACGACGTTGTAGTAGCGGCGCTCCACCACCTCCAGCCCGGCCACCCGACACAGCTCGTCGAGGTGCTCGTGGCTCCGGATCGCGTTGACGTGGTCGCTCTTGCGCAGCGCCTCGCGCTCGTGGTCGATGAGGCCGGCCTGGCCCAGCCGGCGGGCCAGACGATTCACCAGGCGCTGGAAGCGGGCCAGCCGCGAGGACTCCATGGCATGGGTGTACACCGCCAGCCGTCCGGTGGGGCCGATCACGCGCCGCGCCTCCCGCAGCACTCCGGTGACGCCGGCCTCGTCGAGGTGCTCGAGCACGTCGAGGGAGTAGGCGTGGGGAAAGCTCGCCTTTCGGAAGGGGAGCCGGCGCAGGTCGCCCAGGACCAGGTCCAGGCTCTGCCGGGCCCGGGGCAGGAAGAACGGCGCCACGTCGAGCCCGGTAACCGGAGCACCACCGCGCCCGGCATGAAGGGCCAGCTTCCCGGCACCACAGCCCAGGTCCAGGATCGCTTCCCGCGAATCCGGTCCCAGCATCCGGCAGGCCATGTCGATCTTGACCCGCGCCGAGAGCACCGGTGGACCATCGACCACGTGGAGCCGCTCCTGGAACTCGTGATCCGCGTAGCGCGTGACGTCACCCACCTGGTCCCTTGGCACCAGGTCGACGAAGCCCTCCGCCTCGTGGATCGGGTATCGGGAGCCGCAGCAGGGGCAGTCGAGCCCGGCGCCGTTCGGCACCAGGTGCACCTTGTCGGGGCCGCCGCAGGCACAGCCGACCCGGACCGCATACTCGTCGGCACAGGCCGCGTGGCCGGCACCGGGTCGTGCGCAGGTCGGACAGCCGAAAGGCTCCAGGCACACCGGGCAGGCGACGCGCTCGAGCAGCCCGGGGGAGATCATCGGCTCTCGCGGACCAGCCGCTCCCGGTCGGTGAAGAACAGCCGGAGCGCCCGCCCCGCCTCGGCCGGCACCTCGATCAGTTGGTTCACCGCCACCTTCGGCCACTCGAGCCGCTGCCGGTCCATCAAGCGCAGGCCGAACTGGACCATCAGGGAGACATTCCACCACACGAAGACCAGCAGCAGGGCGCCGCTTCCGAGGCGTCGTCGGCGCGACCCCGCCAGGGCCAGCAGCGTCGCCAGGCCGACGGCGAAGCACGGAGTCGACGACACGAACCGGCGGGCGCCGAAGGCGCCGGCCACGCTCCAGCTCTCCACCGAGCCGTTGATCCATACCTGAAGCAGAAGCGCGAGGGCCAGAAGCCAGGGCAACGGCTTGCGGGAGCGGAGCGCCAGGCCGAGCCCGACAGCGGCTACCAGCAGCAGCGGGCTCCAGAAGAACAGGCCGTGGCCCGGGTCGACGAGTACCTGGAGGAAGTGGGGGCTGCCGTAGGTCATCTTGCGTGCCACCAGCGTCGAGGGGCCGAAGCGGCCGTTGACGGCTCGGTAGGCGAGAAGCTGCGGCGAGAACAAGAGCAGTGCTCCCCCGCCGAGCAGGCCGGCCCGAAGCAGACCGCTGCCCCACGACCTCGAGCGCCAGGTGGAGAGCATCAGACAGGCCGCAGGCACGACCAGGAACAACAGATCCTGCTCCCGTACCAGCGCCGCCAGCCCTCCGGCCGCGCCGACGGCCAGGAACCGCCAGGGCGACCCGAGGGCTTCCCCGCAGCGCCACGGCGAGAGCCAGAGCACGACCGCCACGGTGAGGATCGAGTTGGCGTGGGAGAAGGCGGGGGCCAGCGTCATGTAGTACAGGACCGGTGTGGCCAGCCACAGGGCGGCCACGGCCCATGAGGCGGCCGGCTCACCGAAGCCGCTCCGGCGCAGCAGGCGGTGGGTCAGGAGCAGGCCGAGGAACCCGTACAGCGCGGAGCCGTAGCAGACCGCTCCGAGATAGGGCCACGAGAAGCCGTCGGCGGCGACCTCACTCCCCAGCCCCCGCGCCGCGAGCACCCCCAGGTGGGCCAGGAGGTAGAAGGGGGACCAGAGCAGGGCCGACCCGATCGGGGCGAAGTTGATGTGCCGCCCGGTGCGCGGCTCACGGAGATCGAGGAACGTGGCCTTGAACCCGGCCAGGCCCTCCGGGTCCTGCTGGTAGAAGTGGCGGTACTCGTTGCCGAACTCGAGGTCGCGGTCGAACACCAGCGAGCGCAGGTACGAGAAGTACTCGATCTCGTCCGCCCCCCGGATCTTGGGCGTCACCAGCGGCAGCATCAGGACGAAGAGGACGACAAGAGCGCGGCCCCCGCCCAGCCTTCGTGCAAGCAGCGTCACCGCCGGCAGGCCTCCGCGTACAGCTCGAGGTAGCGGGAGACCACACCGTCGAGGCGGAAGCGGTGCTCCAGCTCGCGCTCGGTGTCTGGGCCGACCCGCCGGGGGTGGCCCAGGAACTCGAGCACGGCGCCCGCCAGCCGTTCGGGATCCTGGCGCGGGACGACAACCAGGTCGTCCCGGAAGAATGCCTTCAGCTCCACCCCCCCCGGATTGTCGGTGGAGACGACCGGCGTCCCGCAGGCGAGGGCCTCCAGCACCACCGTGGGCGTGGCCTCGAGCACCGACGACAAAACGAACAGGTCCGCGGCCGCCTGCAGCTCGGCGACCTCGTCGTTGGGGACCAGTCCCAGGAACCGGACGCTCTCCCCAAGCTCGAGCTGGGCCGCGAGCTCGTGTAGGGCCGGCTCGGCCTCACCGGCGCCGGCGACCAGCAGGCGCACCTCCGGCCGCTCGGCGCGCACTCGGGCCAGGGCCCGAAGCAGGGTGGCCTGGTCGGCGAGCGGGTGGAGGCGCTTGACGTTGAGGAGCAGCGGGCCCGACCCGTAGCGCCTGCGCAACTCTGCCCGCCGGTCCGGCGAGACGGGCCGGAAGCGAGGCGACACCGGAGGGTAGACCACCGAGGCCGCCGCCATCGGCAGCTCGAGGTCCCGAGCCCGCTCGAGCAGCGCCCGGCTGTAGAAGGCCACATGGTGCGCCTGCCGGTTCATGCGCCGGAAGGTGGGATCCCGGCCGTCGTGATGCCAGATCTCGGTCCCGTAGTGGGTCAGGATGTAGGGGGTGCCACCGCGGGCGCAGAGCCGGGCCATCACCTGATTCACCCAGGTGCTGGAGTGGATGTGAACGACGTCGACCTCCGCCAGGACGCGACGGGACTTCCGCCAGGTCTCGACCGCCTCGATCGCCTGAGGCAGCTTGGAGAGGGCCAGGCGGCGGGAGCGGCGCCGGACATAGGCGACCGACGCCGTGTCCGGTCCCTCGCCCCAGGTGAGGTATCTCGCCCGATGGCCGCGGGCCTCGAGCGCCTCCCCCAGCAGGTGGGGGAGCAGGGCGTTGGCGGCCTGGTGGGGCGGAAGGTGAGGCGTGACCATCAGGACCCTCATGCCGACGTTGCCCTCTGCTTCGCCTGAATCCCGGCCACCCCACCCCCGATCGAAACGGGAAGCTTATCATCGGGTTCCGGACCGCCCCAAGGTGGCGCCGCGCCGACGCGAGCGGCCTTCTTGGAGCAGGATCGGCTCAACTGATACGCTTGCCCAACCGTCGCGGGCCCGCTCCGGCCCGCCGAGAGGAGCGCCGACTGACCGCTCACCGAGCCGCCATCATCGCCACCGGCTCCTACCTCCCGGAGCAGGTGGTGCGCAACCAGGACCTGACCCAGTTCCCGGCCTCGGCGCTGCCGCGCATCGAGGAGAAGACAGGGGTGCGCGAGCGTCGGCAGGCTGCCGCCTCCCAGTGCACGTCAGACCTGGCCGCCGAGGCGGGGCGGCAGGCCCTGGGGTCGGCAGGCTGGGACCCGGCTTCCCTGGACGCGATCCTGCTGGCGACCTCGTCGCCCGACCGCATCCAGCCGGCCACGGCGACCCGAGCGCAGGAGCAGCTGGGGGCACATCGGGCGTTCGCTTGCGACGTGGGCTCGGTTTGCTCCGGCGCCGTCTACGCCCTTCACCTCGCCGACGCCCTGATTCGGGCCGACACCGCGCAACGGGTGCTGGTGCTGGCTAGCGAGGTCTACTCCCGCATCCTCAACCCCAAGGACTTCTCGACCTATCCCTACTTCGGTGATGGAGCGGGTGCGATCTTGCTGGAAGCCGGCCCGGGGCCCGCCGGGATCGTGCGGTCACGGCTGGGAAGCGACGGCGCCCGCGATCACGTGATCCAGATCCCGGCTGGCGGCACGATGCTCCCGTTCGGGCGTCTCGGCAAACCGAGCGACGTCTACTTCAGGATGCGCGGGCGTGAGGTCTACGAGTTTGCCGTCGAGCAGGGGTCGGCGGTGGTCCGGGAGCTGCTGGCCGAGTGCGGGCTGGGCCCGGAGGACGTCCACCACGTGGTCCCGCATCAGGCCAACGCCAACGTGATCCGCGAGCTGGCCGAGCGTCTCGGGATCGGGCTCGAGCGGTTCGTGGTCAACCTCGACCGCTACGGGAACACCGCCGGGGCTTCGGTGCTGATCGGCCTGGACGAGCTATATCGTTCCGGGCGTGTCGAGAAGGGTGACGCCATCGTAGTGGTGGCATTCGGTGGAGGCCTCTCATGGGGAGCCAGCCTGATCCGCAACTGACCGACGAAGCCGCCGCCCGGCTGAAGGCGGCCTTCTCGGGGGCCTTCGGCTGCGACTCTCTGCCGTCCCCGGATCGCCCGCTGCAGGAGATCGACGGCTTCGACTCGATGAGCGCGGTCAACTTCACGCTCGAGCTGGAGGGCGCCTTCGGCGTCGACCTCGTCGGGGTCATCCTGAGCGGTGAACAGACGCTCGCCGATGTCGTCGCGCTGCTCCGGGACAAGGGAGCCGCCGGTTGCTGAGAGCCGGCTGGCCCGAGCGGTGAGTCGCGTCGTGCGGTCCCATCTGCCACGGGTGCTGCTGGGCCTGGTGGCCGTGTTCGCCGTCCACTACGCCTGTGTCAAGCCCACCAACTTCGACTACTACGACGGCTGGTTCATCCTGTCGCTGGTCTCGCGGGGCCTCGTTTCCCATCCCTACGCCGGCCGGTCCCTGGCCCTGGTGTGGGAGCTGCCGGCGGCGTGGATCGCCCCTTTCCGTCTCGACGCCTACCTGGCCCTCCACGCGCTGTACCTCCTGATGACCGGGATGCTGGTCTACTGGATCAGCCGCCGGGTAGAGCCGGCCCAGCCGGTCCTCGCTTTCGTGGCCGGCGTCGTGTGCCTGGTGTGGGCGCCCGCCGACCCCGCCAGCATCAACCCCTGCATGGGCTACGGCGGCATCACGTTCGGGTGCTTCCTTGCCGTGGCGCTGCTCCTGGAGAGCTGGGTCCGCAGATCCAGGGGCCTGCTCGCGGTCGCCTCGCTCACGGCGATCCTGACGTTGCGCTCCTACGAGGCCGTGGTCGTGCTCCTCTCGGCGGCGCCGCTCTTGCTCGTCTTCACCGCGCGCCGCGCGCCGCGACCCTGGGCCTGGGCCTGGGCCTGGGCCGGCTGCTGGTACGGCGCAGTGGCCATCGGCGCTTCGCACCTGCTCCTGGGCACCTCCGGTGATGGCGCCCACTACCGCAACGCCGTGGGGCTCGACCTGCAGCCCCTCCACATCATCGAGCGCCTGGCCGAGCTGTACCGACTCCACCTGGCGCCCCTCGTCTCGTGGCCTGGGATGGGACCGGCTCCATTCCAGGCCCTGGCGGCCGCTGCCGTCTTCGTGGGGGTCTTCGTCCTGGTCGGCGACCCGGAGGGAGTGAACGGGCTGGCTCGAAAGCGTCGGCTGCTGGCAACGGCTCTGGGAGGCCTCTTCTTCGCGGGTCTCGGCTACCTCCCTTACACGGTCAGCCCCAATCTGCTGGCGCCTGGTCGGACCCAGATGCTCTCCCGCCCCGGCATCGCGGTGTTCCTGGTCGCCGCGGCGGCGCTCGTGGCCGGGCTCCTCCCCCGCCGTCTGCAGCGGATCTCGCTGGCGATCCTCGCCTCGTGGGTGGTGTTCGCGGGGACGATCCACCTCGCCATCCTGCAGGGTCAGGCAGACGTGCTGGGAGGGTGGGCGGTCCAGTCACGGCTGCTTCGTCAGCTCACGAAGCTTGCGCCTCGCCTCGAGCCCCACACCCTGGTCGTGCTTCTCGACGACGACCGAGCGTTTCCGGCGACCTTCACGTTTCGCCATGCCGTCGAGCTCCTGTACCCGGGCGAGGCCATCGGCATGGTGTGGAACGGAGTCCACATCTACTACCCGGCCCGTCTGACTCCCGAGGGGATCCGGTGCGAGCCCGGGCAGGCGATTCGCCAGGCCTGGCGCTCGCCACCGAGCCTCCACACCTTCGCCGAGCTTCTCGTGGTGCGCCATACCGTCGCTCACCAGTTGGTCCTCGAAGAAAGCTGGCCCCCCGGGCTGCCCGCCCTTCCGGAGGGCGCGTCGTACCGGCCGAGGGCCCGGATCCGCGAAGGAGCCGAGCCCCCTTCCCGCACGCTCCTCGACCCGCCGCTCTGGAGGGGGCTGTGGCCTGCAGGCCGGTTCTGATCAGGACCGCAATTCGGTCGCCCGAAGTCGCTGAAGCTGTCGGCGCAAGAAGGCCCACTCGGCCGGGTGCAGGGCGCCCGAGGCCAGAAGCAGCACCGGAAAACCCAGCAGGCAGAGCGACTTCACACCGATCGCCGGCCACAGCTCCGCAGGCGCCAGCCGGGAGAGGCAGAAGGTGGCGAGCGCCGCCAGCGTGATCCGACCCAGGCGTCCCATCTCGAAGGGGATCGGGTAGAGGCGGTACGATAGCCACACGCCCATCCCGGCCATCACCAGGTAGGAAAGGACGGTGGCCCAGGCCGCGCCCAGGATCCCTAGCTCGGGGATCAGGGCCAGGTTGGCCACCACGTTGGTGGTGGCCGAGGCGGCCGTGATCAGCGGGTAGTAGCCGGTGCGCTTCCGGATCCCGATGCCGATCGATCCCAGCAGGAAGACCCCGTGCAGCAAGTAGGCGAGGGCGACCACCGGGACCACGGGCGCGGCGTCATGGAAGGCAGGGGCGGTCATCACATGGACCAGCTCGCGGCCCAGCACGGCCACTGCCAGGCCTACCGCCGCGAAGACCGCGAAGGCGTAGGTGATCAGCCTCGCCAGCGTCTGTTGGGCGTCGGGCTTGTGGATCTGCGAGTAGATGAAGGGCTCCCAGGCGGGCGCGAAGGCCGACAGGGCGAGCTTGATGGCCGTCCCCATCGTGTAGCCCACCTGGTAGATCCCGATGCGCCCCAGGCTGACGAAGGCCTCCAGGATCCATCGGTCGGCCAGGTTCTGCACCTGGACCATCACGCCGTGGGGCACCTTGGGCAGGCCGAAGGCCAGCACGTCGCGCAGCAACCGGGTGGAGAACGACCAGGCGGCGTTGCGCCGCAGGATCGGCAACAGAGCCGCCGAGAAGGCGGCCGTGGCGATCACGTCGCTCCACAGCACCCCGGGGATGCCGAAGCCCCGGACCACCAGCACCACCTTCAGCACGAGGTTCACGCCATTCCGCGACGCCGAGTAGGCCGAGAAGAGCCCGGGACGGTCGTGGATGCGCAGCAGGTTCAGGGGCACGAAGGCAAAGACGCCGAGGAAGACGTCCGCCGCCACCAGCAAGACCCAGGTGTCGGGCGGCGCCTCGGTCCGGAACAGCAGCCGGGTGAGCGGCCCGCGTCCGGCCGCGACGGCGACGAAGAGCAGCGTCCCGAAACCGGCCGCGAACAGGGCCACGGTGCCGGCCAGACGCCGCTGCTCCAGCTCGGTGGTCTGATCGTAGTGGACGCGGAAGAAGGCCCCGTCGAGCCCCAGGCGGAAGACGATCTTGGCCGCCGTGCCGAACACCATCAACAACGCCAGCTCGCCGTACTCCGAGGTGCTGAGGCATCGCGTGAACAGCGGCATCAGCAGGAAGCTGATGACGTTGGTGAACACGTCGGCCGCTCCGTAGATGGCCGAGTGGCTGACCAGCTTCCGGAGGTGGGAGCGTAGGCCCCCGGGCTCGGGGGAGACGAGGCTCACGGTGTCCGCGCCGCCCCCGGCTAGAGACGCCCCTGATCCGAGGTGAAGTACTCGATCACCCGCTCGATGATCTCGTCCAGATGGACCTTCGGCTGGTAGCCGATCAGGTCACGGACCCGGGTCAGGTCCGGGACCCGGCGGGGCATGTCCTCGAAGCCCTCCTCGTAGGCCTGGTCGTATGGGATCAGGACGATCTCGCTCCTGGAGCGGGCGGCGGCCTTGATCCTTCGGGCCAGGTCGAGGATGGTGACCTCTTCGTGGTCGTTGCCGATGTTGAACACGGACCCCACCGCGTCCTCGTGCACGGCGAGCTGGGCCAGCGCCCCCACCACGTCGCTGACGTAGGTGAAGCAGCGGCTCTGCTGGCCGTCGCCGAAGACGGTGATCGGGTGACCCAAGAGCGCCTGCTTGACGAAGTTCGGGATCACCATCCCGTAGCGGCCGGTCTGGCGCGGCCCGACGGTGTTGAAGAGACGGACGATCACCACCGGCAGGCGCCTCTCCTTGTGGTAGGCGAGGGCCAGGAACTCGTCGATCGCCTTGCTGCAAGCGTAGCTCCAGCGCCCCTTGATGGTCGGTCCCATCACCAGGTCGGCGTCCTCGTGGAACGGCACCACGTTGCTCTTTCCGTACACCTCGGAGGTGGATGCGACCACCACCTTCTTGTGCTTCTTGTTGGCCAGGCTGAGCACCATCTCGGTGCCGTGAACGTTGGTCTCGATGGTCTTGACCGGGCTGTCGACGATCAGCCGCACCCCCACCGCCGCTGCCAGGTGGAAGACCACGTCCACCCGATCGATCGCCTCGGCGGTCATCGGGGCGTTCATCACGCTGTCGATCGTGTAGTGGAAGCGCTCGTGAGGCTTGAGGTGCTCGATGTTCTCGATCGAGCCGGTCGAGAGGTCGTCGAGCACGAAGACCTCGTCACCCCCCTCGAGGAGCGTCTCGGCGAGATGGCTCCCCACGAAGCCGGCGCCTCCGGTGATCAGTGCCTTCATGGCTTTCTCGTCTCCTCGCTACGGGCGCTCCCCAGCACCACCTCGGCGGCGCGGAGCGCGCCCAGCCCGTCCACCAGAGCGCGGCCCTGCCGGCTCATCTGGCGCCTTCGCTCGACGTTCTCCAGCAGACCGAGCACTGCGCTGCGAAGCGTCTCCCCGGCCACCTCGGCGCCCAGGCCCAGGAACTCCACCGTGCCGTGGCGTGCGAACTCGCGCATGCGCCGCTCCTCGCGCGTATTCTGGGCCAGCACGATGCCCGGCGTGCCCAGCGCCGCCAGCTCGTAAACCGACATCCCGCCCGAGCAGACCACCACGTCGGCCTCGAGCATCAGGTCGGCGATGTGCCCTCCGGCCTCGTTGATCAGAGGCACCCGGCGCCCAAGCGACCTTGCCAGCTCCTCGAAGCGCTGGCGGTCGGCGAAGGCCGGGCCGGCCACCGCCAGCAGCTCGATCTCCGGCGGCAGCTCGGCCAGGGCGCGGGCCGCCTCCAGGGTCAGGCCTTGCGGGTCGCTGCCGCCGAAGGTGAGCAAGACCAGCCGCGGCGACTTGCGTATCTCCTTCTCCCGGCCCTGGAAGTGCTCCCTGAGGATGGCAAAGGCGGGCCCACCGTAGAAGCCCTCCGGCGTCTCCCGGTCCTCGTGCATCACCGAGACGATGATCTGGGCGTAGTGCTCGGCCTGCCCCAGGTCGTCCAGGGTGTCGACCAGGTTGACCGTGGTCGCCCCCACGTGGGAGAGCGCCCGCAGGTAGGCCTCGGGCACCGCCGGGAGGTCGTTGATCAGGATCGCGGGGGCGTAGTCGTGGATGTGCTCGAGGTAGGTGTCGAGCCGGGCATCGCGGGCGATCCTCACCGGATAGCCGCAGCGGGACACCGTGACCAGGCCCTCGGCGTGGTCGGCCGTCATCAGGAACGCGATGTCGGCGCGCGATGTCTGGCGCAGCGCATCGGCGATCGCCAGCGAGCGGAAGACGTGGCCCATCCCGATCCGGCCGCTGCCGTCGACCCGGAACAGGATCCGGGGCTGGCGCAGCAGCCGCTCGGCCATCCAGAAGTCCTGCAGGTCGTAGACGGTGAAGCCGGCCCGCTTGTCGAGGACGACGTGACCGACCCGGGCGCCAAACCGCGACTCCAGGTCGAGCACCCGGCGCCGCATCGCCACCACGCCGCCGTTCTCTCGGTAGACCGGCGTGATCCGGTCCCGTCGCCCTTCCTTCTCGAACAGCGGCACCAGCAGCTCACCCTGGGCGCGCCAGGTCAGCGACCGGTCCTCGCTGACCGTCACCACCGTATCCAGGCCCTGGGCCAGGAGCTTCTCGATGCAGGCGTCGATCACCGCGGCCTCGCGAAAGGGGGTGGTGACCTGAAGCACCACCACCACGTCCACCCGGTCGCCGGCCGCCTCCACCTGCTCGACGGCGTGGACGATCACCGGCTTGAGGCTGGGGATGTCCTGGGCCAGCTTCGGAGGGCGCAAGAAGGGGACCTCGGCGCCGTGCTGTCGGGCCACCCCTGCCACCTGGGGGTCGTCGGTGGAGACGATCACCCGGTCGGCGATCGCCGAGGCGCGGGCGGCCTCCAGGGTGTAGGCCAGCAGCGGTCGCTCGCCCAGGCGCTTGATGTTGAGGTAGGGGACCCGGTCCGTCCCTCCGCGGGCCGGGACCACGCACAGCACCCGAAGGCCGTCTTTCACAGGATGCCCAGCACGCTACACCATGTCCCAGGTGAGCGTCGTGTCCTCGGGGATGTCCACCCGGGCCACCCGCCCCACTACCAGCTCCAGATGGCGTGGCGAGATCCCGGTCCCGGGCCGCTTGTACGTCAGCATCTCCCGGGTGACCCGGGTCCCCGCCGGGATGGCGACCCTGGAGGTGACGCTGCGTCGGGCGTAGCGGTGCGCCTCCTGCTCCTGCGGCTCCAGGCCCTTCCTCGCCTGCCCGAGCGCCGCCTCCACGGTGCGGATCCCCTCGACCATGGCGCGCAGCTCGGGCGGGTCGACCGAGAGATGGTGGTCGGGCGACCCGGGCAGGCCCTTGTCCACCGTGTAGTGCTTCTCGATCACACAGGCGCCCAGCGCCACTGCTGCCTGAGGAACGCTGATCCCCAGCGAGTGGTCCGACAGCCCCACCGGCACCCCCGGGAAGGCCCGCATCAGGTGCTCCATCATCCGCAGGTTGACCACCTCGGGCGGGCACGGGTACTTCAGCGTGCAGTGCAGGATCACCACCGTCTGGTTGCCGGCCCGGGCGCAGACCTCCAGCGCCTCGTCCACCTCGCCCAGCGTCGAGGTCCCGGTGGACAGGATCAGCGGCCGTCCGGTGGCGGCGGCGC
The DNA here is from genome assembly GCA_964574335.1 of uncultured Acidobacteriota bacterium. Taxonomy (GTDB): domain Bacteria; phylum Acidobacteriota; class Vicinamibacteria; order Fen-336; family Fen-336; genus CAZNNH01. The sequence continues at coordinate 19,679 of CAZNNH010000014.1, forward strand.
GCTGCAGCAGGGGATGGCAGGTCAGGTCGGCCGAGGCGATCTTGAGGGCGGGGAGGTCGAGGGCGTCCAGCTCGTCCACCGACTCGTCGTCGAACGGAGTCGAGAACGCGCACAGCCCGATCTTCCGGGCATGCTCGAGCAGGGCCCGGAAGCCTTCGGCGGGGAGCTTGTCGAGCTTGTCGAAGGTGTCCCACTGAGTGCCAGTCGGGTCGCCCGGCTCCACCCAGTAGCGGGGCGCCACCCGGGTGGCCAGCTTGGAGGCGGTGTAGCTCTGGAACTTGATGGCATCGGCGCCGGCCCGCTTGGCCTCGTCGATCAGCCGCAAGCCGAGGACGACATCGCAGTTGTGGTTCACACCCGCCTCGGCGATCACGTAGCAGGGCTGGCCGCGGCCGACACGGCGCCCGGCGATCTCGAAATCGGTCTTCACGGTGGATCTCCTGGGAGGGTGCGACGGCCGGCTTGGATGGTGGCGTCGAGGGCCACCGAGCGGAAGTTGGCGGCGCGATGCCGGAGGTGGGCGTTCAGGCGTGCCAGGGAGGGCTCACGGTCGAGCAGCCGGATCGCCTCCCGGGTGCTGACCACGCGCCCGGGCGCGTGCAGGCGCTCGAAGAGCGCCTGCATCAACGCGACGTCCTCGGCCTCGTCGACGGTCAGCCGGTACTCGGGGCGGTACAGCCCTTCGGGGAGGGCCGCGGAAAGGATCCGGAACTCCTCGGGGTGCTCCTTGATGTACAGCGTCACCAGCTCGGAGCGATGGCGTGGCTCTCCGCGATCCCAGGCGCGGGTCAGGGCCGTCACCGAGATCACTTCGGAGAGGATGCCCATCAGCAGCGCATCGCCGGGGACGTAGGTGTAGTCTGGCTCCTCGCGCCGGTGCAACGCCACCAGCGTCTCCAGGGTCTCGAGGTCGGTGAGCGGGTTGTCGCCGGTGATGCGCACCACGTGGTCGGCGCCGGCCTGCTGCGCGCATTCGACGTGCCGCCTCAGAACGTCGTCCTCGTCTCCTGCGAAGGTCTCCCAGCCGACTCCCCGGGCCAGCTCGAGCAGGGGGACGTTCTCGGGGTTCTTGGAGGTCGCGAAGACGAAACCATCGAGGCCGCGGGCGGTCCCGATCCGCCGAAGCAGCACCGCAAGCAGCGGCCGCCCGGCGAGCGGGGCCAGCGCCTTCCCTGGGTAGCGTGCGGACGCCATCCGGGCGGTCACCACCGCCACGATCCGGCTCACTCGAGCATCTCCTCGCGAATCGTCTCGTCGGCCTGGATTGGCCGAACCGCCCGGCGCCCGATCACCCGATCGGTCTGTCGCGGCGTCAGCCCGGGCTCGAAGCGGGTGTCGGTGCGCTTGAAGGCCAGCATCTCGGCGGTCAGCACCGCACCGCGCGGGATCAGCGTTGCTGCCACGATCGACCGCGCCATGACCCGATGGTAGCGCCGGGCCGCTTCGCTCTCGGCGGGTCCCGAGTCGCCGCGGGCCCGCTCCGCCTGTCGCAGGAGCTCGACCATCCGGTGGAACTCCTCCGGGTTGAGCGAGGACTGCCAGTCGAAGCCCTTCTGGCTACGGTCCAGGGTGAAGTGCTTCTCCACCAGGTCGGCGCCGTGGGCCGCCGCCAACGCCGGGGCCACCAGCGCGAAGGCGCTCGAGCCGTCGGTGTGGTCGAGGAACCCCACCGGGACGTGGTGCCGCTCCTTGAGGTTGCGCAGCTCGGCGAAGCGGATCTCCTCGACCGGTGTCGGGAAGGTCTGGAACCCATGCAGCAGCCCGACCGGCGTCTCTCCCACCCGGTCGAGGGCCTCGCGCAAGGCCTCCTCCGGTACCCCGCCGGTCGCGAAGAGGATCGGCCGTCCGGCGGCCGCCACCGCACGGATGAAGTCGGGGTTCTCCATGTCGGTGGTGTGGACCTTGTAGGCCTCGGCGCCCTCCTCCTGGGCCAGCTCCAGGGAGGGGAGGTCGAAGGCCTCGACCAGCAGCGAAAGCCCCGAGGCCCGTGCCGCCCGCAACACCTTGCGCCACTCCTTCTCGGTGAGCTCGATGGTGTCGAAGTCGCGTCGACCCGGGTGCAGCCGCACCACCAGAAGCTCGGAGCGGAACATCTGGAACTTGATGCCGTCGGCGCCCATCTTGAAGGCGGCCTCCAGCATGGCCAGGACGGTATCCACCGAGCCCTCGTGGGCCGAGGCGACCTCGGCGAGAACGAAGCAGGGCTGTCCCTCGGCCACCGTACGCGATCCGATGGTCATGCTCGGTGGGCGCATCGCCATCACCCTAGCACGCGGTCTCGCGAATCAGCGAGAGCACCCGCTCGGTGGCCCGGCCGTCGAGTCCGAAGGCCACTTCGGGAAGGTAGCGGTCGCGGGCCGCCGCCAGGGCCTCCCGGGTCGCCGTGTCGAGCAGGAGCCGGGACAGGGCCGGGCCGGGGTCCGCACCCGCTGGCACCCCCAACGCCGCCCCTCGCTCCACCATCTCGCGCTGGTTGGTGGGCATGTTGAGGATCAGGATCGGTCGCCCCAGCACCAGTGCCTCGACCGCCGAGAGCGACTCGACCGTCACCAGCGCGTCGGCGGCGTAGAGCAGTTGCAGGAGGTCGGTCGAGGGGGGGACGACCCGGGTCCGTCGGCAGCCAGCTTGGCGGACCCGGGCCAGGTACGGCTCGGCCGCCTCGGCGGGGTGGGGCTTGACCACGAGCTGCACGCCGTCCAGCGTCTCGGCAGCCGCGACCAGCGCCGGGAACACGCTGCCGATCGCCCGATGGGTGGGACGGATCCCACGATACCGGCTGGCCGCCACCACCAGCCGTTCGTCGTCGGCCACCCCCAGCTCGCGCCGCAGCGCCTCGCGGTCCCAGCGCCGCGAGGTCTCGAGGAGGTCGTCGAACTTGGGGCTGCCGGTGACCACCAGGCTCTCCGGCCGGTAGTGGCCCTCGGCGATCAGGTAGCGGCGCGCGGCCTCGCCGAAGACCGCGGTGCGGTCCGGCCGAGGGCATTCGGCCTCGTCCGCACCGTGCTGGTAGGAGAAGTAGCGGGGGTAGAGGACGCCGTGCTGGATGGCCAGCGTGGGCACCGACGCCGCCCGGCACGCGGCCTCAGCGGCTCGCCCCCAGCCGCTGTCTTCCGCGTAGAGGCAGAGAAGGGCCGGCTTCGCCGACTCGACCAGCGTCGCCACCTCCTCGTACGAGCGCACCGCCCACGGCAACTGCAGCAGCAGCAAGGCGGCGAAGTCCGCCTCGCAGAGGTCGGCAAAGCGGACCCCAGCGTGCGAGAAGGCCTCGTGGGCGCCGGCGCTGCCGCGCAGCCGTCGCCACAGCGCACGGGCCTCGCCCAGCGCCTGCCGCTGGCTGGCCACCACACGGCCGGTGGTGAAGCGATTCATGTGCACGAAGGGCCCAGCGCCGCGACCGCCGAGCCCCAGCCACTCCCGGAGCCGGGCGCGGCGGCCACGCCGCTTGAACGAGGTGTGTGGTCCCACCGCCACCACCAGCGGCTCGAGCCCCGGCTCTTGGGCCACTCCGGGGATCAGACGGTCGAAGTAGTGCTCGTACGCCTGGGAGCTCCCATCCGGGAGGGTGCGGGTCTTCCAGAACGCGGCATGGGAAAGGAACACCACCCGCCGGCGATCGGCCGGCGGCATCCGCACCGGTCCCAGCAGCCACGATTTGGCGGCGGTGGCCCTCGCCTTGATCCGGACCCAGCGGGCATGGAGCAGGACCTTCCGCTCTCCGAGCCAAGACGCCCAGCGCGGTCGCCGCACTCCTCCGTGGAACAGCACGCCGCGGGCCACGCAGGCTCGCTCGAGCAGCAGCGTCTCGTCGGTGGAAAGCCCCGCCGCCTCGACCTCCCCCGGGTCGGTCGCGCGAAGGATCTCGAGGAACGTCTCGATGGTGCGGACGTGGCCGGTGGCCCGCGTGGAGTGGAACAGGTAGAGCTCGGCGAACCACCAGAGCGACAAGCCCTTCCACGAGGAAAGCTCGCGCAGGCTACGTCCGTCCCACAGCCGCCGGTTGCCGAAGGAGCGGGTCCAGGCGATGGCCGCTTCGTCGACACGATCGGCTGCGTCTTCTGGCAGCACCGCCTGGGGCGTCAGCGGGCGCAGCCCGGCAGCCTCCAGGGGCGCGGCGGCCTCGCTCGTCCAGGCCAGCAGCTCGAACCCCTCCGCGCGGCGCTTCTGGGCCAGGGCCACGTCGCCGCGTCCGAGAAGAAGCAGGCTAGGGCGCTTCGAGATGGGTGACCTTCTCCGGGAAGTGCTTGCGCGGCAAGGAGATTCTCGCCGCGGCCGGATTCTAGCACGCTCTGATAACATCCCTGATACGTGCTCTTTCGGATCGGAACCAGCGGCTTCAGCTTCCCGAAGTGGCGGGGGCGCTTCTATCCTCAGCCGCTCCCGCCGAAGGACTGGCTCTCCTTCTACGCCCGTCACCTGCCGACCGTCGAGGTCAACAACAGCTTCCACCGGATGCCGTCGCGCTCCGTGCTCGAGCGTTGGGGCCGGTCGGTGACGGCCGGCTTCGTCTTCGCTCTCAAGGTGCCCCAGCGAATCACCCAATGGATCCGGGCCCAGGCTTGGCGGGAGGCCTTCATCTACTTCAAGCACGAAGAGGATGCCCCGGCCCTGGCCCAGAGGATGTTGGCGCTTGCCGGCTGAACGGTGGATGGGCCCGGGCCGCGCGGCCCTCGCTTCTCTGCTGGGCGCGCTGCTGATCCTCGGCGGCGAGGAGACCTTCTGGCGCCTCCGAGACCAGCCGGCCGATCGCGTGCCGTTGGTGGGCGTCTCGGCGCTGGTGGCGGTCGTCGCGGCGGTGATGGCGGGCGTGTTGGCCCGCTGGCTCCCCGTCGCGGTGGCGGTCGGTGCCTCTCTGGCCCCGGTGGCGGCGCACTCGTTGGGTCTGGCGCTGGACGGCCCGGCGTGGTGGGCGTGGGCCGGGTCGCTGGTGGCCGCCGTGCCGATCGGCTGGCTGGCGGCCCGGCGTCGTGGCATCGTCTGTCTGGCGGTGGCCGCCACCGTCGCCTGGGGCACAGCGATCCCCCGGTCGGCACCCTCGCTCGGGACGGCCGGGACCGGGCCCGACATCCTGCTGGTGGTGCTCGACACCACCCGGCGCGACCACCTCTCGCTGTACGGCTATCCACGGCGCACCAGCCCCGCGCTCGACGCCTTCGCGAGGGATGCCGAGGTCTACGAAGACGCCTGGTCGGTGGCCCCGTGGACCCCTCCGAGCCACGCCTCGATGCTCAGCGGCCTGCTTCCCGGGCGGCACGGCGTGGATGGGGCGCATGCGGTACCCCTGCCCGCGGACCTGCTCACCCTTCAGGCGGTGCTGGCCCACGCCGGCTACGTCAACGGCGGGTTCGTCGCCAACCCGAACCTGCTCGCCGACGGCTGGAGCGCCGACTTCCACGAGTACCGGGGCCCCTACCATGTCGGGGGCCACTCGCTGATCCGTCGCCTCAACCGGAGGATCGGTCGCGACGCCTTGCTCATCGACTCCACCCCCCGGGTCCTGGCCCAGGCTCGTCGCTTCTGGGCGGCACACGCCGGTCGACCGCGGTTCGTCTTCGTCAACCTCATCGACCCCCACAACCCCTACCTCCCTCCACCGGACCTGCTCCAGGAGGAAGCGCCCGAGCTGACCCGTGAGCAGGCATTGAGACTGAGCCTCGACCCTCTCGACACCCATCTGAAGCCGGGGCTGGAACCCTTGGCGCGCCGGCAGGTCAACCGGCTGTACGACGGCGAGGTGAGGGCCATGGACCGGGAGCTGGGGCGTCTCTTCGCCTGGCTCCGCACCCGGCACGAGCTGGACCGGACCCTGGTGGTGGTCACCGCCGACCACGGCGAGCGGCTCGGCGAGCGCGGCGTGATCGGCCATGAGCTCGACATCGACCCGTATCTGCTCCGCGTCCCGCTGGTGGTCCGCTATCCCGGCTCCGTGGCCCCCAGCCACATCCACCGGCGTGTTCAACTGGATGGCCTGCCCGGGTACGTCCTCGAGCTGGCCGGCATCCCGGCGCCGACGCCCATGCAAGAGAACGCGCTCCCGCGCCAGGACCGAGAGCTGGTGGTGGCCCAGAGGCAGGACCCCGCCCCTTTCCTGAGGCGGATGCAGGCGCGTCGGCCCGATCTCGATGTCGACGGCTGGCGAGGCGACTGGTTCTTTGTGGCCGACCGCCGGTATGCCTATGTCTGCACCGCCGGCCGCGCCTCGTCGCACTGCCAGCTCAACGACATGGAAGCGGACCCCGACTGGGAGCGGGACCAGTCGGCGGCGCACCCCGAGGAACGGGAGAGGCTTTCGGCGGCGGGGGAGGCGTTGCCCCGATTCGGGAGGCCCCGGCCGGCCCAGGTCACGCCGGAGCTGAGGGATGCGCTGAGGGCGCTCGGCTACCTCGACTGACCGGAGGAGGGTCGCGTACTCCGGGGCTCGAGGCCCGAGCTCTCTGCTAGAATCCGATCATGGCCCCCCGACCGATGGCGTCAGCGACGGTGTCGTTCGGGATGGTCTCGATCCCCGTCAACCTCTTCGCCGCCACCGAGAGCAAGGCGGCGATCTCCTTCAACCTGCTCCACGCCAAGTGCAAGGGCCGCCTCAAGCAGCAGTACATCTGTCCAGCCGACGACAACCAGGAGGTGCCGCGTACCGAGATGGTGAAGGGCTACGAGTTCGCCAAGGGCCAGTACGTCACCTTCACCGACGACGAGATCAAGGCGATGGGGCAGGAGGCCAACAAGCTGATCGAGATCACCGAGTTCGTCCCGGCGGCCCAGGTGGATCCGGTGTACTTCTCGGGCGCCTACTACCTCGGGCCGGATCGGGGCGGCGAACGCGCCTATCGGCTGCTGGCCGAGGCGATGCGCGAGACCGGCCGCTCCGCCCTGGCCAAGTGGGCGGCGCGCGGCAAGCAGTACCTGGTCCTGCTGAGGCCGCTCCAGGGCGGCCTGGTGATGCAGCAGCTCCACTACCCGGACGAGATCCGCGCCCTCTCCGAGATCCCGCTCGGAGACAGCGAGGTGAAGGACGCCGAGCTGGCGCTGGCCAGGCAACTGGTCGAGCAGATCGCCTCCGACGAGTTCCACCCCGAGCACTACGAGGACGAGGTCCGCAAGCGCATGCTGGAGGCGATCCAGCGCAAGGTGGACGGGCAGGAGGTGGCCGAGGCGCCGGATCCGCCGCGAGCCCAGATCGTCGACCTGATGGAGGCGCTCAAGGCGAGCCTCGAGAAGCAAGAGGCGCCCGCCGCAGACCCCGTTGCCGCCGACGAGGCAGATGCGGCGCCGGAGCGCAAGCGCGCCTGAGGCCCGCCCGCGCGGTCAGTGCCCGCGCTCGACGGCCCGCAGGGTGAGGCGGTCGATCAAGCCGGGCGCGAACACCCGGAGAAACCGGCCGAAGCGGCCGCGTGCCGAGGTGAAGGCGAGCCGCTGACGGCGCTCGAGGGCGCGCACGATGATCGCCGCGCACCGCTCCGCGCTCTGTATCTTCGACTCCGCGAGCGGCGTCCTGCCGAGCGGCTTCCCGTCGGGTCCGAGGGCGCGCCTCTGGATCTCGCTCACCACGAAGTCCGGCGCCACCACGGTGACGCTCACCCCTGAGCCCAGAAGCTCGACGCGAAGCGAGTCGTAGAAGCCGAAAAGGGCGTGCTTGGAGGCGGCATAGGCGGTGCGCGTGGGCACGCCGGTGAGACCGGTGAGGCTCGACACCACGCCGATCCGGCCGCGTGTCTTCCTCAGCTCCGGCAGCGCATGGTAGGTGGTGTAGACGCAACCCAGGTAGTTGACGCGCATCAGCCGCTCGTAGCCGGACAGGTCGGTCACGTCCTCGAAGCGCGCGATCATGCCGATGCCGGCGTTGTTGGCCAGCACATGCAGGGCGCCGAAGGCCGCCACGCTTCGCTCCACGAGCCGCCGGCACTCGGCCTCGATGGCCACGTCGGTCGGGACCACCAAGGCCCCCGCGCCCGCCTGGCGGCAGCCCTCGGCGACCGCCGAGAGCGCCGCCTCGTCGCGGGCGGCCAGCACCAGGTTGGGCCGCTGCCGGGCCAGGTTCAGGCACAGCGCCTTGCCGATGCCGGAGGAGGCCCCGGTCACCACCACCGTCTGGTCTTCGAAGACACTCAAGGCGGCCTCCCATCGCTAGCGCGAGCCCCCGAATCTTCGCACGGGCTCCGGCGCGCTCGGTCCGGAGGGGCTTCCTCGGACCCTACCGCTTCGGCTCGAGGCTCAGGCCGCCCCTCTCGGGATCGGCATAGTAGAGGGGTCGGTCGGTGGCCGGCGCCAGGGTGTCGAACAGGGGGTACCCTTCGAGCGGGTCCTGCCCCTGAAGCGGCTCGACGTCGAGGCGGGCCCGGTCCCCCGGCACCGCCGCCGTGATCGGCTGCCGCACGCCGTCACGCAGCGCCCAGTGAGCGACCCGCAACGGTCCCGGTGGGACCTCGCCCGCGAGCGTCTCGTCGAGGCGCCACTCACAGACGATCCAGGCGGCTTGGTAGGGAGAGATCTCACGCAGGCTGGGCACCCGTGAGCAGGCCCGCAAGGTGGCCTTGACCTGCAGCGGTCCTCCGCTTGCAAGCGGTGCCACCGCGGGGGCGGCCTCCAGGGGGCGAGGAGGGGCCTGCGTTTCCCATCGCTCGAGGTCGAGTGCCTCGACGTGCACGTCGGGGTAGCGATCGCCAGCCGGGTGGGCGGTGAGACGTTGCGGCCGGCCCAGAAGCGCCAGCGTCGCCGGATCGACGGGGGCCGCGAAGACGTCGTAGTTCGAGAACGAATGGTCGTGATCACCCGGCGAGGCGCCGAAGACCAGCAGCCGGCTGTCATCGGACAGCATCGGGAAGTAGGCGTAGCGCTGGGCACCGGGGATGCGTGGGTCCTCGTGCTCGAGCAAGGTCCCGACCCTCCCGCTTCTGAGGTCGATGAAGCGGAAGGGGCCGCCGCCGCTCCGCACCCAGAAGCCGAAGCGTCCGTCGTGGGAGAAGTACGGTTCGCAGCCGGGCCGACGAACCCCCGGGATGACCCGGCCGGCCTCGGCGTCGTAGGTGGAGAACGTCGGCGATCCGTCGACGGCGTGGGTCAGGGTGGCGTCGACCAGCCAGGCCAGGCGCACCCTGGGCTCGTCGGTGAGTCGCCGCGAGACACCGGTCTCGACGTCGAGCTGGAACGTGCGCCCATCGGCGCGGATCCAGGCCAGCTTCCGGTCGTCATGCCACAGCACGGAGCGGTTGCCCCAACCGTACGGCCGCGCGTCCCGGACCAGCGTCCGCTCGCTCCCCTGATCCAGGCTCACCAGTCGCAGGTCGCCGGCCTTCCCCTCCCCATAGCGGTCTCGGGGCACGGATCGGCTGAGGTACACCAGACGGGAGCCGTCAGGGCTCAGGTGGGCGCAGCAGTGCTGGCGGCCGGGCTCGTCGGGCGAGATCTGTCGAGCGGTCGATCCCTCCAGCCGCCGGGTCCAGATCCGCCAGTCGCCGCCGCGGCTGGACTCCCACACCAACGTCCCGCGCGCCGGGACGCCCTGCTCCGGGCGCCGACGCACGGCCTGGGCCACCGCGGGGAGCATGCCGGGGGAGAGGTCCACCCGCCTCCAGTCGCCGGCCGACAGCTCCCGCGCCGAGAACTGGTAGACGACCAGGCGCTTGCCGGCCAGCCGGTCGTCGCCCGCCGCCCGTAGCGCCGCCAGGCGCTCGCGCACGGCCGCCGGCCCGCCGGCGTTGACCGCCAACCGGTCGACTGGGCGCTGCAGGTGGAAGGCGAGCTGCTCCACGAGACCTGCCCCCTCGCCCCAACCCAGCTCCCGCAGGGAGAAGACGTTGGTGAAGCTGTCGCCGAGGACCAGGATGTCGGCATCTCGATCGGGCGACCACAGCTCGCCGTCGGGTCCGGCGACCGGCCGGGAATGGACGACCTCGACCGGGAACCGGGGACCCGCTTCCGGGAGCCGCAGCAGCGCCCACAGATCGCCCCGGCCCACCGACCGCGCCCGGCCGTGACGGAGGACCAGGGGAGCCTGCTCGGGCAGGGCCACGTGGCGCCCGAGGAACGTGGCCAGACCCTGCGCCGCCAGCTCCATCGCCTGCGGCGTCCAGTGGCTGTCGGTCTTCAGGAACTGGGGCTCGTCGGTCTGGCGGGACGCCTCGGCCAACAGCGCCGCCGGAGACCAGGCCGGGATCTCCAGCTCAGCGAGCCGGGTGAAGAAGCCGTCGAGGGACGGGTTCTCGATCGGCACCACACGGGTCGGGATCGAAGGCGCCAGACCCTGCGGGTGGAGCGACGCCTTCACCGGCGTGACCACGACCACCAGCCCGATGCCTCGGTAGGCAAGCTGGGCGGCGAAGTCCTCGATGGCCGGGACCGGGTCCGGCTGCCGCACGGGTTCCCAGACCTTGCCCGCCCGCCGCGTACGCAACAAGCGGCCCGGCTCGCGGAAGGGAGGTCCGGTGAGGTGGTCCACCGCCGGCCGGAAGTACAGCCAACCCTCCTGCCCGACGATCACCTGCTGGTTGCCCACACCCAGACGTGTGGTCAAGAGCGACTGCACCCGGGGCAGCGCGGCATGGGCCACCAGCGAGTCTTCATCGAGGCCGTCCTCGAAGGCGTTCATGGCTGAAAGCAGCTCCCGGTTGCCCGCCAGCAGGCCGGTACCGGTAGCCGCCCGCCAGGCCCGGACCGGCGCCGACGTGAGCCCCGCCCAGGGCGATCCTGTCTTTCTGTGCAGCTCCCGCAGGACCTCCGCCGAGGCGACCCCGAGAATCAACAGCCCGAAGGTGGCGGCCGTCGCCCACGCCACCCAGGGGCTCATGACGGTCCGCCCGACCTCCTGCGCCGCCTGCTTTTCCCGACTCGGTCTAGGATCCTCTGGCATGCTCAGAAGATGAAGTAGATGAAAGGGTTGTATCCCTGGCTGGCCATCATGACCAGGGCTAGCGCCAGGCAACCGAGGGCCCAGGCCGCCCGCGTCGCGCTCAGCCGCCGCGTGAAGTCCCAGGTCTGAGGAGAGGCCCAGGTCAGCAGGGCGGCCACGCCCAGGCAGAGCAAGTGGTACGGGTCGTCCATCACCGCCCGAAGCAGCGCCGCGCCTGCCTGTGGCTCACCGAGCCCGGCCATGGCTTGCAGGTACCGGGCCGCTGCCGGTAGGTCGGCGGCACGGAAGAAGACCCAGGTGATCAGCACCCCCAGGAACGTCAGCCCCACCCGCGCCGGTCGCGGCAGGCCGCTCCAAGGGCTGCGCTTGCCCAGGGCGCGCTCCGCCGCCAGCCAGGCACCGTGCAGGCCGCCCCAGACGACGAAGTTCCAGGCCGCGCCGTGCCAGAGCCCGCCCAGCAGCATCACGATCGCGAGGTTGGCGTAGGTCCGTCTCTCACCCTTGCGGTTGCCGCCCAGGGGCAGGTACAGGTAGTCGCGCAGCCAGGTCGAGAGCGAGATGTGCCAGCGCCGCCAGAAGTCGGTGATCGAGTCGGCCCGGTAGGGCGAGTCGAAGTTCTTGGGGAAGACGAAGCCCAGCATCAGCCCCAGGCCGATCGCCATGTCGGAGTAGCCGCTGAAGTCGAAGTAGATCTGGAAGGCGTAGGCGAGGACGCCGGTCCATGCATCCAGGGCGTGGAGCGACCCGGCCTCGAAGGCGGCGTCGGCGACGAAGCCGCACGGGTTGGCGAGCAGGACCTTCTTGGCCATCCCGAGGCTGAAGAACGCCACCCCCCGCGCCAGCTTCTCCGCCGTGTGGCTTCGCTCCCGGAGCTGGTCGGCGATCTCCGAGAAGCGGATGATGGGCCCCGCCACGAGCTGGGGGAACAGCGACACGTAGCAGGCGAAGTCCACCACGCTCTCGAGCGGCCGGGTCCGTCCCCGGTAGACGTCGAAGGTGTAGGACATCGACTGGAACGTGTAGAAGCTGATCCCGAGAGGCAGGGCCACCCGAAAGCCGATGTCCGGCCGGAGGTGGCCCAGGCCGAGACCGGCCAGCAGGGCGCCGTAGCTGGAGACGGCGAAGTTGAAGTACTTGAAGAACCCGAGCAGGCCGAGGTTGCTGACCAACGAGACGCCGAGCCAGGCGCGGCGCGCCCGCTCCTCGCCGGGCGGGAGCGCTCCGAGCCGGCGGCCGGCGACGAAGTCGATGGCGGTGGAGAGGGCCATCAGCCCCATGAAGGCGGGGTTGGCCCAGCCGTAGAAGAGGTAGCTCGCCAGCGTCAGCCACAGGTGCCGGCCGCGCCGGGGCAGGACGTAGTAGCCGAGCAGGGCGGCCGGCAGGAAGTAGTAGACGAACAGGTGCGAGCTGAAGACCATTCGGTTCGCTAGGCTATCCTGCGAGGCGCGATCTGTCAGCCCACCGCCGCGCCTGCCGCCAGAGCAGCCCGCCGGCCCACAGCAGCGCGCCGGCCATCACCACCGTCCCCACGAAGTGGAAGGCGCGCCCGAGCGTGACGTCGTAGCGCGACAGGCCGAGGGTCTGGAGGATCGCCTCCCAGTCGTGGCCTTCGACCTCGGCGCCGGTCCGGCCGCCGATCAGCACCAACTGCAGCGCCCGGGCGTCGGCGACGTAAGGGGCCAGGTCCAGCAGGTTCTCGCCCGCCCACCAGAGGCAGAGGGCGGAACCGAAACGGTCGCGGGTCTTGAGCAGGAGCGCCGCGGCGCAGATCAGGGGGATCACCACCTGAGTCAGGGATCCGCCCACGAACATCAAGAAGCGCCCCAGCGGCATGAAGATGATGTGCCCGGCTTCGTGGAACGGGAGGTTGATGTTGTGGATGAAGCAGCGCCCGGCGGCGCCGAAGTGGACGATCAGGGGGAGGCTCCAGGCGGCCACACCCAGCAAGAGCAGGAGCCGGCCGGCAAGGGCGAGCGGCTCGACCTTGCCCTCTTCGCCGAAGAGCAGGGCGACGCATCGGCTGTCGGCTTCCCTCGGGTCGGCGGGTGGGCTCCCCCCGGTTCGGGCCGGCCGCAAGGGGTGCCCCGGCCGCAGCTTCGCGAAGACGACGCCGCAGCCGCCGCACTCGGTGGAGCCGTCTTCTTGCTCGAGCTGGCAGTTCGGACAGATCACCCGGTGTGGCCTCTCTCGGGCAGGGCGCTAGCGGCGCTCGGCCCGGATCCAGTCAAGGGCCTCGGTCAGGGCTCGGTCCAGCTCGCCGTGGTCGTCGCTGAAGCGGTGATTGGACGCCTCGACCACCCACAGCCGCTTGGTTCCGCCAGGGATCCGCAGCAGGGCCTGGGTCTCGGCCAGCGGTACGTACTCGTCGTGGGTCGAGTGCAGGGCGGCCAGCGGCACCGGATCGAGCTTGGAGATGTATTCGCCGGAGTCGAACGTCGGCTCGTTCGGCGTCTTGTGGGTCAGGTAGGTCAGGGAGTCCCTGAAACGCCAGCCCAGCTCGTTGAGGCGGGGCAGGCCGAGGGCCACCACGCCCAGCAGCCGTGGCTTCAGATCGGGATCGGAGGCGGCGAGAACGGCAAGGCCGGCGCCCTCGGAGACGCCGACCAGAAGCACCCGCTCCTCGCGGCCCCGCCGTGCGTGGTCGACCAGGGCGGCGAAGTCGCCGGGCACGTTCTCCGCGTGCAGCGTCTTCGAGCCTTCCGTGAAGCTCGAGAGATAGGCCTTGGTGTCGAGGCCGATCACGAAGTAGCCGCGTGCGGCGAGCCGAGCCGCCACCCGAGGGCCGAGGTGGACCCAGCCGCCGTCACCGCTGGCCACGACGACCGGCTTTCCCGAGTCCGGCCCGTGGATCCGAAGCTTCTGCTCGTGGCCCCGGATCACGGCCACCGCCGTCGTCTCGGCGGCAAGGGCACCTAATGGCAGTGCCGCGAGACCGAGACCGAGGGCCACCACCTGGGCTATGGACCTCCCGTTCACCGGCATCCTCCAGGAGCCCCATCGTGCGCCCGCGTCGCCGCCGGGGCAAGCGCGCCCGACCATGGCCGATCTAGAATGATCGCGATACCCATGGCCGACGCGGCCTCCCGGACTGTCGCAGGACCGGCTTCCGCCGCGCGGGAGCGCCTGAGCCGCTGGCTGCCTCCCGCCGTCGGCCTGACCCTTTTCATCGTCGCCCTGCTGGTGCTGCGGCACGAGCTGCAGGCGGTCAGCTACCGGGAGCTCTCGGTGGCCGTCTTCAGCCGGGACCGCTCCGCCCTGGCGCTGGCGATCCTGCTGGCGGCCCTCAACTACCTGGTCCTGACCGGCTACGACCTGATGGCCCTGCGGCACGTGGGGCGGAAGGTGCCGCCGGCCAAGGTGATGTTCGCCTCGTTCGTGGCCTACGCGATCCAGTACAACGTCGGCTTCGGTTGGGTCTCGGGTGCCTCGGTCCGCTACCGGTTCTACTCGCGGTGGGGCGTCACCCCCGCCGAGCTGTCGCGCATCGTGGTCTTCTACACCACCACCTTCTGGATCGGCCTGCTAGTGTTGGGAGGACTGACCCTCCTTCTCGATCCGCTGCCGACCCTGCACGAGCTACCGGGTCACCAGGCCTCGGGTGTGGTCGGGGCCCTCCTGATCGCCGCCTGCCTCGCCTACGCGCTCCTGGCGCTGAGGCGGCGGGGCTCGTTGCGCCTGGGGCCGTTGGAGCTGGCCGTGCCGGGCCCGGCCCTGGTGGCGGGCCAGCTCGTGCTGTCGCTGCTCGACTGGGTGCTGGCGGCCGCCGCGGCCTGGGTGCTGCTCCCGACCGGGCGACCCTCCTTCCCGCTCTTCGTCGGCGCCTTCCTGGCGGCCCAGCTCTTCGCCATGGCCTCGCACGTCCCGGGCGGTGTCGGCGTTCTCGAGACGCTGCTGGTGCTGCTGCTCAAACCCGCCTTGCCGGCAGCCGCGGTGCTGCCGGCGCTGCTGCTGTATCGCGTCGTCTACTACCTGCTCCCGCTGGCGCTGGCGCTGGTGCTGCTGGTGGGAGACGAGCTGGTGCTGCGTCGAGACCAGGCCCGCCGAATGACAGCCGCGTTCGGCAGCCTGACCGCCGAGCTGGTGCCACGGGTGCTGGCGGTCTTCGTCTTCCTGGCTGGGGCGGTGCTGCTGTTCTCGGGCGCGACGCCGGCCGAGCACGCCCGGCTCCGCTGGCTGCAGGGCTTCTTGCCGCTCGGGATGCTGGAGGCCTCTCACTTCCTCGGCAGCGTGGTGGGGGTGGGCCTGCTGCTGCTCTCACGCGGCATCGCGCGCCGGCTGGACGCGTCCTGGTATCTCGCCATGGCCGGCCTCGGACTCGGGGCGGTCGTCTCGCTGCTCAGAGGCGCCGAGTACGAGGAGGCGACGCTGCTCGCGCTGCTGGGGGTGGCGCTGCTGCGGGCGCGCGGCGAGTTCGACCGCAAGGCAGCCTTCTTCGCGGGGCGCTTCTCGCCCGGCTGGCTGGTGGCCGTGGTGGCCGTGGTGGGGGCCTCGGTCTGGCTGGGCTTCTTCTCTTTCCGGCACGTGGCCTACTCGAACGAGCTGTGGTGGAGCTTCGCGTTCCGCGGGGACGCCTCGCGCTTCCTCCGTGCGTCGGTCGGGGCCGCCGTGGCGCTGCTCGCGTTCGGCGCCTCGCGCCTGCTCCGGCCCGCCCCGCCGGAGATCAGCCGGCCCTCTGCAGCCGAGCTCGAAGCGGCTGCCGCGGTGATCGCCACCCAGGCGTTCGCGTCCCCCTGTCTCGCCTACCTCGGGGACAAGGCGCTGCTGTTCGACGCGGACCGGCGAGGTTTCGTCATGTACGCCGTCCAGGGCAGGACCTGGGTGGCGATGGGAGACCCGGTCGGGCCGCCCGAGCGCGCCCCCGGCCTGGTCCGAGCGTTCCTGGAACGCTGCGACGACTTCGACGGCACGCCCGTCTTCTACGAGGTGGGCCGGGATCGCCTGCACCTGTACGCCGACTACGGCCTCGCCTTCGTCAAGCTCGGCGAGGAGGCGCGCGTGCCCCTCGAGCGCTTCTCGCTGGAGGGCCGCGAGGCGAAGGCGCTCCGGCAGAGCCACAGACGCCTGGAGCGCGAGGGCTGCAGCTTCCGGGTCCTCGAGCTGCCGGAGGTCGGGGCCCGGCTCGCCGAGCTGCGCGAGGTCTCCGACCAGTGGCTGGCGCAGAAGGGCGCCGCCGAGAAGGGGTTCTCGCTCGGCTTCTTCCGCGAGGACTACGTCCGGCGGCTGCCAGTGGCGGTTGTCGAGCGGGGGCCGCGGATCGAGGCCTTCGCCAGCCTCTGGCCCGGGCCGAGCCGCGTCGAGCTGACCGTGGACCTGATGCGCTACCGGCAATCGGCGCCGAAGGGTGTGATGGAAGCGCTGTTCGTGCACCTGCTGCTGTGGGGTCAGCAGCAGGGCTATCGCTGGTTCAACCTCGGCATGGCGCCGCTCTCGGGCCTCGAGGGGTCGCCCCTGCTGCCGCCGTGGAACCGCCTCGCCAACTTCCTGTTCGAGCACGGCGAAACGTTCTACGGCTTCCAGGGCCTGCGCGCGTACAAGGAGAAGTTCAACCCGGTGTGGGAGGCGCGCTACCTCGCCTATCCGGGCGGCCTGGCCCTGCCCCGCATCCTGACGGACGTCTCGGCGCTGGTCGCCGGCGGCTATCGGAGGATCTTCGTCAGGTAGTCCGGAGGGGTGCCGTGGCGCACCGCTCAGCGAGCCCCCGGCTCGAAGCCCCCAGCCTGCAGCACCTCGCAGGCCACCGAATGGACCTCCTCGGCGGTCACGGCGTCGAGGCATTCTGGCGGTTCTGGCCCGGCGCACTCGGGAGGCGGCCGTCGGATGAGGTTGCAGGGTGAGCACCAGAGCTCGTGGCGCACGATCCGATGGCGCGCGCCAGCCGGCGCCGAGAAGTAACGGGCGGGATCCGACGGGCCGAAGACGCTCACCGAAGGCGTGTCGGCCAGACAAGCCATGTGCATCGGCCCGGTATCCGGCGAGAGGAACAGGTCGAGCCCGCCGACCACCGAAAGCGTCTCCCGCACCGAGAGACGGCCGCTCAGATCGTAGGCGCGTCGGGGGAGCTGCCGACCCAGCTCCTCGGCCAGGGGACGATCGGCGATCGAGCCGGTGATAAGGATCTCCGCCCCATACTCCTCCTGAAGCCGGGCCGCCACCTGTCCCCACCGTGCCACCGGCCACTGCTTGATAAGGCGACCCCCGCTCGGATGAAGACCCACCCGAGGGCGACCGGTTCGGAGCGCGAGGTACTCGAACAGGCGCTCCGAGAAGCCCCGGTCGGCCTCGTCGAGCAGCGACACCGTCTCGGTGCCGGGCTCTCCGCCCACCGCGGTCGCCACCGCGCGACGGTTCTGGGTCACCCAGGAGACGGTCTCGTCGAGCGGCACCACGTCGGTGAGCAGGTACTCGCCGCCGGTGTTGGCATAGCCGACCCGCCGGCGTGCCCCGGTCAGCCACATCAGCAGCATCGCCCGGATGTCGCCCTGGAGGTCGATCGCCAGGTCGAGCTGCGCGGAGCGAAGCGCTCGGGCGCGCCCGAGGAGGTCGAGAAACGACGGGGCGCCTTCGGTGGCGCGGCCCATCCACGGCGCGCTCCAGACCAGCACCTCGTCCACCGGCGCCTGGCGCACGACTTCTTCGCTCCAGGCGCCCACCGCAAGCCGGATGCGGGCGCGAGGGAGCGCGGCCCGGAGGTCGGCGAGGGCCGGAAGGCACATCAGGACGTCACCGATCCGGTCGAGTCTCAGCACCAGCACCTCGGCCGGGCCGGGAGCGGGCACCGCGGGTGCCGCCCGGCGCCACCGCCGGGCCAGCCCCAGCGTCAGCCGTCCGGGCAGGTCCGCCGCCCAGAGCAGGGCCCGCTCGCGCGGCTCGTAGACCCGATTGGTGGTACCGCTAACGGGCTTCCAGCGCTGCCGCTTGCTCATAGCAACTCTCGAAGGCCAAAGCCGCTGTGTCCCAGCCGAGCTTCTCGAGGGCGGTGAGCCGTGCCGCCTGACCGAGCCGCGCGCGGGTGTCGGGCTCGGCGGCGAGCCGGCGCAGGGCCCTCGCCAGCGAGTCGGGGTCCCGCTCCGGGACCAGCAGCCCGTTGTGGCCGTCGATCACCACGTCCGGGATCCCGGCCACCTGCGAGGCCACCACCGGCCTTCCCGCCGCCATCGCCTCGAGCAGCACGTTGGGGAGGCCGTCGACGTTGCCGGCCCGGTCGACCACCGAGGGGACCGCCACCGCGTCGGCCGCGGCCAGCGTCGCGGCCAGCAGCTCCCGCTCCAGCTTGCCGAGGAGCCGAACCCGGGCTCCGCGCGCCGCCGCCAGACCCACCAGCTCCTGGTGCAGGTCGCCGTCGCCCGCGATCAGCACCTGTATCTCCGGGGTCTGGGCCGCCGCCTCGATCAGGTAGCGGAACCCCTTCTTCTCCACCAACCGGCCCACCGCCAGCACCAGGAAGGTCTCGCTGTCGACACCGAGCCGCTCGCGCACCTGGCCGGCGGGGAGGCCGGGCGAAAACTGCGTCGTGTCCACGCCGTAGGGGATGGTCCGGGTCCTCGCCGGAGGCGCGCCCAGGGCGAGCGCCCGGCGCGCCAGCTCTTCGCTGCAGGCGGTCACCGCCCCGGCGCGCTCCAGGGTGCCCCGAGAGAGGGACCGGGCGAGGCGCAGTCGTTCGGCGACGAACACGTCGCTGCCGTGCAGGCTGACCACCAGCGGCGTGGCGTGGGCCACCGCCAGGTCGGAGACCAGCACCGCGTTCGGGACCAGCCAATGGGCGTGGAGCACGCCGTAGCGGCGCTGCCGCAGCAGGCTGGCCACGGTACGTCGCAACGAGAAGGCGACCAGCGGCGCCAGCAGGTAGACGAGGGGCCTCACCCGCACGTCCGCCTCCAGGCTCTGGGCATAGCCCCACAGGCACCAGGCGTCGAGAGGAGCGTAGCGGTAGGCGTGGAAGCGGACCGGCTCGTCCGGTGAGCGGCGAAGCTCCGGGTGGTGGGGCAGAACCACGTCCACCCGGTGGCCGCGCGCGGCCACCGAGCGAGCGATCGACTCGATGAAGGGCGCGGTCACGTCGCCCGGGTACTTGGGGTACGACGACGTGACCATGAGCACGTTCATGGGTTCGACCACGGGCGGCCCTGTCGCCCCAAGGGCTCAGCCGTTTTCGGGGCTCTCAGGCGAAGGGCCAGCGTCGGCGCGCCGCTTGGGGCGCCACCCGTAGCGGAAGCGCAGCAAGGCGAAGTTGAGGAGGGCCATGTAGATCTCTTCCGTGCTCAGCTTCGAGGCGGCGCGCCGCCGGTTGCGGAAGTGGATGGGTACCTCGCCGAGGCGGAAGCCGTGGATCCAGGCCTGGTAGGCCATCTCCCCGTGGACCACGTAGCCCTTGATCTTGATCCGATCGAGCTCGACGGCCTCCAGGACCTCACGCCGATAGCCCCGGTAGCCGCTGGTGGTGTCGCGTACCGGGATCCCCGCCACCAGGGCGATGTACCGGTTGGCCAGCCACGACAGCGCGGCCCGCGTCACCCCCCACTCGGAGGTACCCCCGCCCGGGACGTACCGGGAGCCGATCACCATGTCGTGGGTCTTCAGCTTCTCCAGGAACTTCGGGACCTCGTTCGGATGGTGGGAGAAGTCGGCGTCCATCTCGAACAGGAACCGGTAACCGGCCGGGTCGGCCAGTCCCAGCCGGAACGCGGCGAGCACGGCTGCCCCGCGCCCGCCCTTCTGGCCGCGCTCGAGCAGCCGCACCCGCTTCGGATGCGCCGCTTCCAGCTCCCGGACCGCGTCGCCGGTGCCGTCCGGGCTGCCGTCGTCAGCCACCCACACGTCGATCTGCTCGCCCTGAGCCAGCAGGCCCTCGACGAGCGGAGCGATGTTCTGGCGCTCGTTGTAGGTGGGGACGACGATCAGGACTCGGTCGGCTATGGCTCACCCCCAGCTTCCGGGGGCGGGATTCTACCATCGGTGAACGGCTCGCCGTCTCCCACCTCGATGCGGTCGACCATCACGCCGAGGTCCCGGGGATCGTCCGACCCCGGCAGGACGTTGACCGGTCGCCAGGCGGGGACATCGAGCCGGAGCACGAGAGGATCGGGCGGGTTCGAGGGAAGGGCGAAGGTGTAGGTCTCCCATTCGGGCCCGGCCACCAGCCGTCCGAGCACGATCCCAGAGAGCGACACGGTGACCGGCGCCGGGTCGGGCCGGTGCTGCGCCGCCGTGGTGATGGACAACCAGCTCTTGCCGCGAGCGCCGGGCAGGTAGACCGAGCCACAGGTCCCGGTCCATCGGTACGTGCGCCCCGCCGCCCCTTCCTTGTCGTAGAAGCCGGAGACCTGGAAGTCGTCGGTCCCCCCGGAAGCCGGTCCGGCCCGAGATCCGCCGATGTCCAGCTCCGGCAGCGGCGGCACCTTGAGCTCGGCGGGCGGCACCACCCGCGACAGCGAGAACTGCAGGGAGCGGATCTCGGGCCGGTCCGGCCTCCGGTTGTAGGCGTACCACTCGGTGGTGAAGAACACCGGCGACTCGAGGTGCTGGAGGAACAGCCCGCACAGGTCGGTGCGGTAGGTGTGGACGAAGTAGATGTTGCGGTACCGGTGGCGCCAGGTCTCCACCAGATGCTGAAGCCGCTCCGGGTCCGGGTCGAAGCGGGCCAGCTCGATGATGTTGACGCCGTAGGCGGCCCAGAGCGGCAGCGACAGCAGGTGGACGCTCTTCGGCTGCTCGAAGATCACCACGTCCTCGGGTCCGAAGCGGCGGGCGATCTCGCGCACGAAGCCCACCGAGCCGCGCCAGTCCACGTAGCCGACGATCTTGCGGGTCTCCTGAGCGAAGCTCACCACCAATCCGCCGAGGAGCAGCGATGCCAGAAGCCGCCGGCCGGTGCCGTGGGACCACAACCCGACCAGGAAGCGTGCCGCCAGCGCCAAGATGAAGGGGACCGCCACCGGCAGGAACCGGCGGAACGCGAACGGGTAGTCGTTGAAGACCCGGATCTTGTAGAGGTAGAAACCCGACAGCGTGGCGGCCAGCAGCAGCGGGAACAAGAGACGCGGCTGGTGCCGGCGCAGGACCTGGACCAGCCCCAGCAGCCCGAGCGCCAGGCCCAGCGGGCTCAGCACCCAGCCCAGGCGTACCAGGGCCTGGGCGTCGTGAGCGGCCAGCCGCCGGAAGCCCAGCTCCTGCAGCCAGTGCCGCAACAGCGGATCGGCGAGCGTGGTGCCCGGAAGGTTGCCGTCGCCGCCCGCCCACGCCGACAGGCGTGGCCGCATGAAGTAGGCGTAGACGGCCAGCAGTACCAGCGTCGCCACCAGCAGACGGCGCAAGAGCCGGGCGCGGGGCCCGCACCCGGCCACGATGGCGGGTCCCAGACGGTCGGCCACCGCCAGCACCGCCAACCCGGCTGCGGCCAGAGCCGCCCAAGCGGCGGGCGGCAGCCGCCAGTAGGGCCGGTTGAGGATCTCCTGGACGTACTTGGGTGCGAAGAGCAGCCCGTGGGCGGCCGCGTGCGCGGCGAGCAGCAGGAACGGGACCAGGAGAGGCGTGGTTGCCTTCCAGTCGAGGCCTCGCTGCGCGCGGCGCACGGCCAGGAAAACCCCGATGGGGAGCACGACCAGCACGCTGTCGATGCGCACCAGCAGGGTGAGCCCGAAAGCAGCGCCCGCCAGCGCACCGAAGGCGGCGGAGCCGCGCTCCTCCCACAAGACGAAGGCGAACAAGCCGAGGAAGATCAGGAACTGAGACATCCCCTCGGAGACGGGGTATCGGCCGAACCAAACCTGGAGCACGTTGAGGTTCAGCAGCAGGGCCGCCAGCAGGGCGGTGGGCTCTCCGAACAGCCTCCGGAAGGTGAAGAAGACGCCGAGGACGCCCAGCACGCCGAAGACGCAGGGGGTGGCCAGCGCCCCCTTGAGGCCCATCGACTGGAAGAGGTAGGCGCCGAAGGCGGGGAAGAGGTGGAAGAACTGGGGGAAGACCCGGCCGCTCCTCGGGCTCTCCAGGTCGAATCCCATGAACCGCGACCAGGAGAAAGGAGGCTTCTCGGGGTGGCGGAAGAAGAGCGAGACGTCCTGCTCTGGCACGGAGAGCACCACGGGGTCGGTGTAGGCGAGATGTCCGCTGCGGGCGATGATCCCCATCGCCGCCACGTAGGCCCCGGGATCGCGTCCGCCCACGATGTACTCGCTGGGGCGCGCCTGCAGGGCCAGCGCCGAGACTAGCACCAGGGTGGCCGGGAGCAGCGAGCGCAGGCCGCTCGATCGGCGCCACGGCCGACCCAGGCGGCGTCTCCCGAGAAGCGCTCCCAGCACGCAGGCGGCCGCCAGGGCGGTGCCGGCGGTCCGCATCGAGAACCGGCCGAGCTCCGAGAGCAGGAGGCCCAGCCAGGCGGAGAGGGCGACGCTCTGCCCGACGGCCAGGAAGAGGGCTTCGTCGAGGCGGAGCGACTCCCGGTCCTCGCGCGACAGCAGGGCGAGCAGGAGCGCCCCGGGCACCAGCACCAAGAACAGGCCGAGCAGCACGGCGAGAGGTGTCGGCATCGGCCTCAGCACTGGGCTCCCCGCCCGGCTCCGATCCGGGTCGACAAACGGCGCCCCCTAGCCGAGCTCGCGCACCGCACCAGCCACCCGTCGCACCTGCTCGTCGGTCAAGTGGGGGTGGAGCGGCAGCGAGAGGATCTCCGACGCGGCACGCTCGGCCACCGGGAAATCCCCGGGACGACCCCCCAGCTCGGCGAAGGCCGGCTGCAGGTGGAGGGGGAGCGGGTAGTGAACCAGCGTCCCCACTCCGGCCGCCGCCAGGCGCCTGGCCAGCTGGTCGCGTTGCGGGTGGCGCACCACGAAGAGGTGATAGACGGCGCGCGCGTACGCTTGCTCCTCGGGCAGCCGCAGCGCGGCCTCCCTCAGCTCCTCGAGGTAGATCTTGGCCAGGGCCCGGCGCCGCTCGGTCCAGGCCTCGAGGTGAAGGAGGTGGGTCCGGAGGATCGCCGCCTGCAGCTCGTCGAGGCGGCTGTTGGTCCCGGGCAGCTCGTGTCGGTATCGATCGATCTGCCCGCCGTTGCGGAGCCGCCGCAGGGTTGTGGCCCGAGCCGGGTCGTCGACCAGCACCGCGCCCCCGTCGCCGAGCGCCCCGAGGTTCTTGGTGGGGTAGAAGGAGAGCGCGCCGATCCCTCCCCGGACCCCTACCGGCCGGCCCTTGTAGCGCGCGCCGTGGGCCTGGCAGGCATCCTCGACGAGCACCAGCGACCGACGTTTGGCGAGGTCCAGGAAGGGGTCCAGGTCGACCGGGTGCCCGTAGAGGTGCACCGGCAGGATCGCTCGGGTCCGGGGACCGACGGCCCGCTCCGCCGCCTCGGGAGTCAGGTTGAGCGTGCGGTCGTCGACGTCGGCAAACACCGGTCGAGCCCCCAACCGCCGGATGGCGAGGGCGGTGAAGGCCGCGGTCAACGGGGTCGTGATCACCTCGTCCCCCGGTCCAACTCCCATCACCTCGAGGGCCAGCGCCAGCGCATCGGTGCCGTTCGCGACGCCGACGGCATCCGGCACGCCCAGGTGGTGGGCCAGCTCCCTCTCGAACGCTTCCACCTCGGGCCCCAGGATGAACCAGCCGGAGTCGAGCACCCGGGTGATCGCGGCGTCCAGCTCGGGCCGGATCGCGCGCACCTGGAGCCCGAGGTCGACGAAGGGAATGGGCGGAGTCACAGGTAGTGCTCTCGGTGCTGCTCGTAGTAGTGGATGGTGCGCTCCAGCCCCTCGCGCAGCGAGACCTTGGGCGACCAGCCGAGGCTCTCCCGGACCTTGCGGGTGTCGGCGTGGAAGTCGCCGATGTCGATCCGCTTTCGCTCGTCCGGGAACGGTGTCAGCCGATAGCTGCCCCGGCCCGCCAGCTCGATCATCATCGTCACCAGGTCGAGCAGGCTCACCGGGGCCTCGCCGCCCAGGTTGAAGACCTCGCCGTCGGCGGCGTCCATCGCCCCCGCCCGCAGCAGCGCGTCCACCACGTCGTCCACGTAGTCGAAGTCGCGTCGCTGCTGGCCGTCTCCGAAGAGCTGGATCTCCTCGTTCACGATCACCTGGCGCAGGAACCAGCCGATGAAGCCCTGGCGGTTGTGCCGGATCAGCTGGCGCGGCCCATACGTGTTGGTGAGGCGGAGCGACGTGGCCCGGATCCCGTAGACGCGGTGGTAGACGAGATGGTACAGCTCACCCGAGATCTTGTTGATGCCGTTGACGTCGGTGGGCTGAAGCGGGTGCTTCTCGTCGACCGGCAGGTACCGGGGCTTGCCGTAGATCTGTCGGGTACCGGCGTAGACGATCTTGAGCTCCGGGTTGCCCTTGCGCACCGCCTCGAGGATCCAGAGCTGGCTTCGACAGTTGATCTCCAGGTCGGTGAACGGGTCGGTCATCGAGTCGAGGTGACTGATCTGACCGGCCAGGTTGAACAGGACCTCTTGGTCCCGGACCAGGTACTCCATGCCGTGTCCGCGCACGTCCGCGATGTTGACGCGCACCCGGTCCTCGTAGCCCGCCAGGTTGAAGAGGTTCCCCCCGTAGTCGGGGAGCAGGCTGTCGACCGCCACCACGGCCGCGCCCAGGTCGGCCAGGGCCCGGCACAGGTTCGATCCGATGAACCCCAGCCCGCCGGTGACCAGGACCTTGCGGCCGCGGTAGAAATCGCGATGATCCAAAGGCCCTCAGTCCCCCGTTGCCGAGGACAGGCGGGGACGTTGCACCACCAGCTCCCACCACAGCTTGGCCAGGTCGAGCAGCGTGCGGGCCACCCGTGGGAAGTTGAAGAACTGGCTCTTGCCGTAGGTGCGGTGGTAGTGGTGGACCGGCACCTGGGCGATCCGGAAGCCGTGGTCCTGGACCTTCTTCATCAGCTCGACGCAGATCACGCCGGAGGAGCGAGAAAGCGCCACCTTGTCGAGGACCCGGCGTCGGATCAGCCGGAAGTCGCAGTCGACGTCGCGGACGCGCAGGCCGAAGGCGAGCTTTACGAACCAGTGATACAGGCGACCGATCACGATCCGGTGGAGGGGGTCCGAGCGGCCGATCTTATAGCCGTTGACGAAATCCACGGTCGCCCCCATCGCGGCGTGCAGACCGAGAAGCTCGCGGGGGTCGTACTGGGCGTCGCCGTCGGTGTAGAAGACCAGCTCCCGGGACGCCGTCGCGAAGCCGGTGCGGAGCGCTCCCCCGTAGCCGCGGTTCGTCTCGTGGTGGACCACCTTGAGCCAGGGGAAGTGGAGTGCCATCTCGTCGAGCAGCTCACCGGTGTGGTCCGGGCTGCCGTCGTCGACCACGATCACCTCGTAGTCGTCGGTGAGCTGACGCACCGTCATGTGGGCCACCAGCACCAGGCTGGCGATGGTCCCGGCGTCGCGATAGGCCGGAAAGAAGACGGAGATGCTGGGGCGGGGGGCGGTCACGCTCTCGGTTCCCTCGACAGGCGCTGACGAGCGAAGGACCGTAGCATGCCCGCCGTTTGAGGGTCAAACCCCGCCCCTCGAGCGGACGGCCCGCGCACCGCGGCGACGCGCCGCTCCACAGGCTACGCCGGCCAGGGCCGAGAGCACGGCCAGGGCCGCGCCCAGGCCGAGGCCTGGCGCGGAGTAGCGGAGAGACACGCGGTGGGTCCCGGGCGGCAGCGGCACCGCCAGCTGGGCATGGTTCACCCGCACCACGGGAGTCGGGTGGTCGTCCACCTGCGCCGTCCAGCCGGGGTCCCAGGAGGTGGCCACCACCAGCCAGCCCGGTCCGCCCGCTCGCAGCAGGACGCGCCCCCCTCGGGCCAGCAGCACCTGGGCGCGCGAGGCTGGTCCGGCCGGAGGCGGAGTCAGCTCCGCGACGTCGGCCCCCACCGCGAGCGCTTCCCTCTCGACCGCCACTCCTTCCCGAGAGGGCGCGGCCAGCGCGGCCAGCACCGCTTCGTCATTCGGCAGCCGTCGCAGCTCGGGCACGACGTGGGCCTGTCCCACCGATCGTACCAGCTCGAACAGACGCACCTCGGGGGAAGCCGGAGCCGCGCGCAAGCGCCCCCTCTCGCTCACGTAACCGCTGACCAGCGAGACGGCCGCCGCCCGGGCCAAGCTGCCGTCGAAGGCGCCGAGCCGAGCCAGGGTGAATCGGCCCGGACCGGGAAGCCGTTCGACCTCGATGCCGTCGATGAGCAGCCGTCCGGGCAAGGGGATCCGGGCCAGGTATCGGTGGCCCTGGAAGCCCCCGCCGGGTCCTGGCCAGCTTTCGAGGATCGGGGCCCGGCGGTGGGCCACGCGGGGGCGCACGTCCTGACGGTCGTAGGCCCACTCCGCGGTGTGCTCGCCGGCGCGCAGCAGGAAGTCGATCGTGCGTCGCGACGCGAGCCGCGCTGAGACTCGCGCCACCGGCTCTCCGTCCGGTAGGCCGACCGAGTCGGACAGCCAGCTTCCCAGACGCAGCTCCGTGGCCGCCACCACAGGGAGCGGGAACAGGCGGGGTGAGCCGACGTCGATGGTGACGTCGAGGGTGTCGCCAAGCCCGAACCGATCGGCCTGGGTGGTGAGCGCCGTGGCGTGCGCTTGCACCCAGCGCACACCGAGCAGCTCGAGCCGGGCGGGGTCAGAGCGGAAGAACGCGCCGCGCAGCATCCCGGCGGGCCCGATGCCGTCGAGCGCCTGCCGGGTGCGCAGAGGCACCATCGGGTCGTACCCGCCGGCGCTCTGGCGACCGGTGAACGCCCCGAGGCCGCCCAGACCCAGGTCGAGCGGGTCGCTGGGCCACACCCGGGCCAAGGTCAGGATTCGCTCGTGGCGACGCGGTCCCATGGTCCGGTCGACCGCCATCCGGGTGGCCGTGCCAGGGTCCACCTCGCGGGTCAGCGGGGCGGAGTCCCAGACCTGTCGGCCGTGGGGCTGGAGGACGAACGAGACGGTCAGGGGCAGCAGCCACACCGAGGCCACCACGGGGTCGCCGCTCTCGGCCAGGGAGAAGTAGAGGATCAGCGAGAGCGCCAGCACCCCCACCGCCCCGGCCAACGTCTGGGGAAGCGGCCCGAGCGCCGCCGCCGAGACCGACAGGGCGGCTGCCGAGGCCAGGCTGGTGAAGAGGAACAGGCCGCGCAGTCGTCGGCCCAGGGGCTGGTGGCGCGCCCGCCACTGGATCGAGAGCGAAAGCCCCGCCAGCACGCACAGCCCCAGCTCGAAGAGGAGCGCCGAGGCGCCAGGGGCCGCCAGCGGCCCCCGCCCCCACTGCAGCGCCAGGCAAACGCCGAGGGCGGCGATCCAAGCCCGAACCAAGGGATGGTTCAGCGCCAGAGGCAGGGCCGCCAGGGCCAGCGGCGCCGCCGGGGAGTGGGACACGTAGCGCAGGACCAGCCCGGTGACCCCGGCGAGCGGCGGGGGGCCAGAGGCCGCGAGATCGCTCACCTGACGCCCGGCCTGTGGGAGGGCGAGAAGTGCCGGCACCAGTTGGGGTGCGGCGAGACCGAGTCCGGTCGCCACGGCGAAGAGGCTCGACAACGCCGTCGCCCGGGGGCGCTCGTGCTCCAGCAGGTGGCCGATCAGCAGTCGGGCGAGAAGGGCGACGCAGCCGGCCCGGGCCGCCTCTGGGGATCCGGCGAGCAGGAGCAGGGCGAGCACGACGGCCAGACGAAGAGGGGCCCCACGCCTCAGGTGGTCCTCGGCCACCAGAAGCATCAGAGGGAGGAGCGGCGCCGCCACCACCGTCGCGGTGTCGCCGAGGTGCCCCACCAGGTACGGGCCCAGGGAGAAGCTGACCCCGGCCAGGAAGGCCCCCACCGGGTGGGCCCCCAGCCGCCGGAGATAGAGGTACAGCAGGACACCGGCCGCCGACAGCGACAGCAGCACCAGGAGCTGAAAAGCGAGCAGCGGCGGAAGCGCCGACAGCAGCAGCATCGGGGGGTAGAACGCCCCCGGGCGATAGGCCGCCAGCAGCGGGGTTCCCGAAAAGATGGTGTCGTTCCAGAGCGGCAGCTGGCCACGGCTGTAGGCGGCCCAGACCTGGGCCCGCAGCGGAAGGTGGAGGGCGGCGCCGTCCCCGGGCGCGAGCAGCCGCCCATTCGACCAGGCCGGCGCGTGGGCGATCACCGGCGAGAGGGCCAGCGCCAGCAGGACCCACGCCTCGCCGCTGCGGCGCCTGCGCTTCGGCGTCCTGCCGGCGACCGTCTCGCTCACCGCCTTCCTGCGCTGGAGCGACGGCTCACCTGCGATCCTGACCCGCCGCGATCTGCTCCGAGATCAAGCCGAAGAGGAACACCACCACGGCGAGCTGAATCAGCAGCGCCGAGCCCATCGGGATCTTGCCGAAGCGGAAGACGTTCCAGATACCATACGCCACCCCCAGCAGCAGGGCCGCCGCGCTCACGGGGAAGAAGACCCGCAGAGGGCTGTAGAGGGTGACCAGCTTGAGGATGATCAGCAGGAAGCGGATCCCATCCCGCAGCACCCGAACCTTGCTGCGGCCGATCCGGGGTCGGGCGTGGATCGGGACGAAGGCGACGTTGTGGCCCGACTTGAGCAGCGCCAGACAAGAGGTCGTGGGGTACGAGAAGCCGTTGGGCAGAAGCGGCAGGATCTCGACCAGGCGCTCGCGCCGCGCCGCCCGGAAGCCCGAGGTGAGGTCCGGGATCGGCCGGCCCGTGAGCCAGGAGGCGAGCCACTGGAAGACCGCGTTGCCCACCGCGCGCACCAGGGGCTGGTCCCGCGCGGAGCGGGCCCCGATCACCAGGTCGTGGTCTTCCAGCGGCTGGATCAGCTTCAGCGCTTCTTCGGGAGGGTGCTGGCCATCGGCGTCGATGAGCAGGACGAAGTCTCCCCGGGCGGCTCGGATCCCGGTCTTCACCGCGGCGCCGTTCCCCTTGTTGTAGGGGTGACGGATCACCTGGGCCCCGGCGGCGGCCGCGCGCTCGCCGGTCGGGTCGGTCGAGCCGTCGTCGACCACGATCACCTCGAGCCAACGTTGCTCCCGGAGCAGGCCGGCGACGGTCGAGCCCACCACCTCCGCCTCGTTGAAGGCGGGCACCACCACCGAGACCTGGCTGGGATCAGCCACTCCCGCCCCGCCCCGTCCGCCCCTCGAGCTCGAGCTCGAGCTTGCGAACCCGGTACAGGAGATCCTCGAGGAGCTTGCGGTTGCTGGCGATCAGGTCCGCCATGATCCCCCAGAGCAGGGTCTGGAAGCCCAGGATCAGCAGCAGCACGGTCAGGATGGCGGACTGGATGTGGCCCCGGACGTCACCCATCCACCAGAAGTAGGCGTAGCGCAACCCCAAGGCCCCCCCCGCGGCGAGCAGCGCGGAGCCGAGCAGGATGAAGACCTTGAACGGCTCGTACATCGCGTAGATGCGCAGGATGCTGGCCGCGCTCCGCTTCACGTACTCCCAGGTGGAGGTGAACAGATGCGAGGGCCGCGTCTGCCGGGCCTCGATCCGGAGGCTGGTGACCGCCAGCTTCTTCTTCCCGGCCTGGATCACCGACTCGAGGGTGTAGGTGAACTCGCTGATGATGTTGAGGCGAAGCGCGGCTTCGCGGGTCAGGGCCCGGAAGCCGCTGGTGGTGTCCGGGACCTTGGTGCCCGAGACCTTGCGGACCACCCACGAGCCCAGCCACTGGAGCCCGCGCTTGGTCACCGAGAAATGGCGCACCTGAGAGACGCCGCGGTCCCCGATCACCATGTCCGCCTCACCCGCCAGGATCGGCTCGATCAGCCGGGGGATCTCGGCGCTCGGGTACTGGTTGTCGGCGTCGGTGTTGACGATGACGTCGGCGCCGAGCCGGAGACAGGCGTCCAGACCGGCCATGAAGCCGTGGGCCAGGCCCTTGTGGCGCGTGAAGCGCACCACATGGTCCGCCCCGTGTCGCCGCGCCGTCTCGGAGGTCGTGTCGCTCGAGCCGTCGTCGACTACCAGGACCTCGACCCGGTCGATCCCGGCGATCTGGCGGGGGATCCCAGCCAGCGTCTCGGGCAGGGTCGCTTCCTCGTTGAGGCACGGGATCTGGACGATCAGCTTCATCTCGGGTGGTGCCGCTGGAGCCTCGACTGCGAGAACGGTAGCACAGCGTGCCCGGGCGCCGTTAGGCGCGGCCGGTGCGTCGCTCGACGCCGGCACGCCAGCCGGAGTAGAAGCGGAACTGCCCGACGTTGTCGAGCACGGGCAGACCCGTCGGCCGTCGCTCCAGCCCACGTCCCGCCGAGAGGGCAGCGGCGCCGCCTCGGGGCTCCTCGGCCGGCGCCAGCGCGGGGGTCAGGCGGTCGAAGCCCGTATCCAGCGATGCCGGCGTGAGGAGCCTCAACCAGCGGCCCAGCTCCAGCAAGGACGACGCCCCGAAGCGCCGCTCTCCCCGAAGCTCCAGCGTGTCGGCATCGATCTCGAAGGGTCGGAGATCCCCGGTGTGCCGCAGGTGGAGCTGGAAACGAGCTCCCGGCGCCAGCGTTGCGCTGCGAACCCGTTTCGGCGAGTCGAAGCCGGTCATGTACTGGCGGCGGATGGCTCCGCGCACCACCAGGAGCAGGTCGGGCGGGTCCAGCCGACGCCCGCCCTCTTCGCTCTCCACCTCCAGCCGGCCGGCAGCGAAGCTCGCCGCCAGGACCCGAAACGGCTGGCTGGCCGCAAGGATCTCGGTCTCGGGAACCAGGGTGACGGCGAGGCCGAGAGACGCCAGCCGGGACCCCTCGGCCGCCGCCTCGTCGTTGGGAGCCACCAGGTGAGGCTGGTAGCCCGATCGGCGCACCCGTTGGCCGGCCTCGTAGCGGGTGAGACCGAGGGCCGAGGCCACTTGCTCCGGGCTCGCTTCCGAAAGGTCGAAGACCACCATCGACCGTTCGCGGCCGGGGCCGGCCGCTTCCCCGGTAGGTGACGTGATGGACCGAGCCGAACCCTCTGCCGCCTCGACCAGCGCGGCGGGCAGCGACCTGCCGCAGTAGACGCACACCGGCCGGGCCACCGCCACCGGGCGGCGGCAGCCCGGGCAGACACCGGCTGGAGGAGGTCCCAGGCTCACACGTTGAAGCGGAAGTTGATCACGTCCCCGTCCTGCACCTCGTAGTCCTTCCCTTCGAGGCGCAGCAACCCCCGCTCTCGGCAGGCGGAAAGAGAGCCGAGGGCGAGGAGGTCGCTGGCCGAGACCACCTCGGCACGGATGAAGCCGCGCTCGATGTCGGAGTGCACGGCAGCGGCGGCCCGCTGTGCTCGAGTTCCCCGGCGGATGGTCCAGGCGCGGCACTCGTCCTCGCCGACGGTCAGGAAGGAGATGAGGCCGAGGAGCTGGTAGGAGGCTTGCACCACCCGCTCCAGCCCGGACTCGCGGAGGCCCATGTGCTCGCGGAATGCGCGCGCGTCCTCCGGTGCGAGCTCCTGCAGCTCGGCCTCGATCGGCGCCGAGACCGGGCACAGGGCCTGGCCCGGGCGCTCCGCCAGGGTGCCGAGGCCCATGGCGTGAAGCCTCTGCGGCGCGTCGCGGATCTCGTCCTCTCCGAGGTTCACGACCACAACCACCGGCTTGGCCGACAACAGGGCGTAGCCCTGGAGGCGGCCGGACTCTTCCGCCGACAGCCGGAGCTCCCGCAACGGCAGCTCCGCCTCAAGCGCCTGCTTGAGCCTCTGGAAGAGCTCCCGCTCGGCGACCTCCTCGGGTCGCCGGGTCTTCTTGATGCTGGACTCGAGCCGCAGCACCCGCCGCTCGGCCAGGCCCAGGTCGGCCAGGATCAGCTCCAGCTCCAGAAGACGCGCGTCCCGAAGCGGATCGACGGAGCCTTCCGGATGGGGCACGGTGTCGGCGTCGAAGGCCCGCACCACGTGGACCAGAGCGTCGATCCCGCGCAGCGCCGGCAGATCCACCAACGCGGCGCTCTGACCCGGGCTGACGCCGGGAAGGTCCACGTACTCGACGACGGCTGGCGTCGTCTTGCGGGGATGGAAGAGCTCGGCCAGCGCCGTCAGCCGTGCATCAGGGACGGACGCCATGCCGCTGCGCGCCTCCGGCTTGGCCGACGGCGGCGCACCGGTCAGGAGCTGAAACAGGGTGCTCTTTCCAGAGTAGGGGAGTCCGATGATCCCGGCCTTCACGCTGGGATTATAGGCCCCCGCCCCAGCCGACGGGGGTACAATGGGCGGCGCTCATGGCCTGCGTTGCCGCCCTCCTCCTGCTCCTGCTCGGCGCCCCGGAGCCGTCGCCGCCGCCGCCGGCGTCCCCGGCCGGCGACGAGCCGGTCATCCTGTTCCTGATCGACAACTCGGCCTCGTTGCCTCCGCTCGACCCGGACGAGAAGCGGATCGAGGCGCTCGAGCAGATGTTCTCGTTCCTGAAGGGGGCGCCGTACCGGCTGATCCTGTTCGGAGGCCGGCGGGAGATCCACGTCGACGACGTGTCGTACTACCGCAACGACGGCCAGTGGACCGACCTGTACTTCGCCTTCGTCAAGGCCCAGGAGCTGATGGCCGGCTATCCGCAAGGGACCCGCTTCCGGCTGGTCCTGCTCACCGACGGGATCATCGACCCCCGGCCGGCCGACTGGAAGGACATGAAGGTCCCCGCCGGAGCGGACCTACGCATCTTCTCCGGCCAGAAGGTCATCCAGCTGATCCGCGAGCTCAAGGTGCCGCTCTACGTGATCCTGGTCGGGGACCTCCCCAAGGAGGGCATCCTCTCGACCGGCGATCTGGCCCCGCCGCTGGTGCTGGAGATGGTGGAGGCGGCCAACGGCACGGCCGCCTCGCCGATGGCTCAGTCGCTGGCCGGGTTTTTCGATGACGACGGCGTGCTGCTGCGCAAGTTCGTGTTCCGGGTCGCCCCGTACGAGGGCCTCCGCAAGATCGAGACGGTGGTGCGCCGGATCGTGGCGGCGCCGAGCGGCATCGTCGAGCTGCAGTTCCTCACCTTCCTGGCGCTGCCCCTGACGCTCTTCCTGCTGCTGCTCCTGGGTGTCCTGGTGCGCTCGTTCCCTGGCAAGGGGGACGCGGAGATCCTGGAGCTGAGCCAGGGTGTGCCGCTGCACATCACGGCCGATCGCCTGCACAAGCTGGAGTCGGGCTGGGCCACAACCGGGCTGGCGCTGGTCCCTGACGCCAAAGGTGCCTCCGCCACATTCACCTACAAGGCGGCGCCCCTCGACCTGCGTGGCGCCGGGCTGGACACGGCCGGTCTCGATCCGCAGTCGCTGCACCTCATCTCGCTCGAGCTACCGGAGCTCAAGCGCGAGCTGAGCCGCTATGCCGAGACCGGCTCCAAGGAAGAGAAGATCTACGCCTTGAACCTCGAGTACATGGCCAAGAGCTTCGACCCGGTCGCGGCCGAGCGGATCCTGTCCACCGAACCCGGCGGCCGGCGTAGCCAGGCACCGCTGGACTTCTTGCGCGCCAAGGCCCACCTTCTCTTCGACGAGACCCTGAAGCGGAAGCTCACCGAGCCCCGGGCCCAGATGGTGAGCTACGGGCCGAAGGGCACGCGGATGGATCTCCTTCCGGGCTCCCGGCCCCGCATCGGCCGATACGGGTTCGTCGTCACCAGTCTCGAGCGCGGAGGCCGCCGTGACGTCCGCCTGACCCTGTCGTACGACAGGGTGCCCTCTCTTCTTGGTATGAAGAGCTGGCTGCCGGGCGTCATCCAAAGGGCCTTCCGGCTTCGCCGCAGCAGCCGGCGCGTGGTCTCCTGATGGGGTGCGAGGCTCGGCGGCGCAGAGGCTAGACGGCGATGTCCACGCCGGTGCTGGTGGCCGGGTTCGACGGTCGCAGCCTCCTGCTGGAGGCACCGATCCTGAAGCGGGAGGGTCATCCCGTCGAGATGTGCGCTTCGGGGCGGTCCGTGCTGGAGGCGCTGGCGGCACGGAGCAGCCGACTGCTAGTGCTGGGTCCCGACGTTCACGACCTCGGGCTGGCTGAGCTGATCCGTCAAGTTCGAGCCAGCCCGCTCACCCGGCGGATCTCGATCCTGGCTCTGCTCCCCAGCGGTGAGGCCCCGGAAGCCGAGGAAGGACTCCTTCTGGCCGGGGCCAACGCCGCGTTGCGCCGCCCCCTGGACTCGTCGCTGCTCGAGCAGTGGATCGTCAAGCTGCTCCAGGTGCCGCGCCGCACCGACGTCCGGGTCCCGGTACGCGGCCACGTGGTCGGGATGCCACGAGCGGCAGCCGGGCGGTTCTACGGCCTGAGCCGGAACCTGAGCCTCAACGGCCTGCTGGTGGCCTGCCCGGAGGAGCTGGCCCCGGAGCACGACGTCGAGCTGGAGGTCCACCTCGAGGGCCCGTACCCTCGCCTTCGCGCCCTCGGCAGGATCGTGCGCCAGGCCGGTGAGGTGGCCTGGCCGTACCGCGGGTACGGCATCGAGTTCCTCCTGGTGCCGCCCGAGTCCCAGGAGACGATCGCCAACCTGGTGGCGGGCGAGCGCGAGCCCGACCGCGGAAGCCCCGACCAGCCGCGCATCCGAGCCACGGTCGAGCACGAGACCTGGGTGTACGAGATCCTCGACCCGGTCCGGAAGGGCGACATCTGGCAGGTGGAGATCCGGCGCGGGCCGCGAGAGCGCTGGCGTCCTGGCGCGGGTGGCCCTTTCTACGTCGTGGTGGGCAGCTCTCCCGAGGCCGCCCATCGGGAGGCCAGAGCCTTCGTCGAGGGGCAGGACTGACGCCCCAGGTCTCCGTCCTCCTTCCCGTGCGGGACGCAGCCGAAACCCTCGGCGCGTGTCTCCGGTCGCTCGCCCGGCAGACGCTGCGCGACCACGAGGTGGTGGCCGTCGACGACGGGTCACGCGACGGGAGCGGGGATCTGCTCGCCGCCTACGCTCGCCGCGACCCACGCTTGCGGGTGCTCATCACCACCGCCCGAGGGCTGGTGCCGGCCCTCAACCTGGCGCTGGCAGAGGCGCGAGCCCCGCTGGTGGCGCGGATGGACGCGGACGACGTGGCCTATCCCGAACGTCTGGAGGCACAGGCCGGTCGCCTGTGCGCGGACCCTCGGATCTCGATCCTGGGCTGCCGGGTGCGGCTCGTCGGTACCCCCGGCCTCCCCAACTTCGGGATGCGGCGCTACGTCCGCTGGCAGAACTCGCTGCTGGACCACCAGTCGATCGCGCGGGATCTCTTCGTCGAGTCACCGTTCGTACATCCGAGCGTGATGATGCGCAGGGAAGAGGGCCTGGGCCTGGGCGGCTACCGGGAGTTCGACGGACCCGAGGACTACGACCTCTGGTTGCGGGCCCACGCCCGCGGCCTGCGTTTCGCCAAGCTGGCCGAGCCGCTCCTGCGCTGGCGGGACAGCCCCCGGCGCCTGACCCGAAGCTGCCGCCGCTACACCGGGGAGCGCTTCCGGGCGCTCAAGCTGGAGGCCCTGGAGCGGGGACCGCTGGTCGGCCGCCCCGGCGTCGTCATCTGGGGCTGCGGACCGGTCGGCAAGGGGTGGGCGCGGGCGCTCATCGCCCGAGGTCATCGGGTGCACGCCTTCGTCGAGGTGGCCCCGCGCAGGCTGGGCCAGGTTGTCCACGGCGCACGGGTGGTGGGCCCCTCTGATCCCCCCCG
>CAZNNH010000014.1:55106-67233 GCA_964574335.1 uncultured Acidobacteriota bacterium
GCGGCGGTCGCCGGATCCGAGCGGTCGCCGACCATCTCGGGGTGACCGACGGTCGGGACCTCTTCGCGGTCGCCTGAGACCGAGAGACGGAAGCGGCCGTTGGTATAATCGCTTCTCCCGCATGGCCGCCGCATCGAGCTCCCGTCCCCGGACCCGCCGCCGCCTCGCCGGCGCTGCCCTCACCCTGCTGATGGCGCTGCCCGCGACATTTCCGAGCCGGGCCGCGGCCGCAACCCCATCTCGCATCGAGAAGCTGGGACGGATCCTCGAGTGGGAGGTGCGCCAGGGCTCGCCCCAAGCCCTCGAGGCCTGGCTGCGGGATCGCGACCCGACCGTGAAACGTCGCGCCGCCCTGGCCGCGGGCCGTCTCCCCGACCCGGCCACGGTCCCAGCCCTGGTCGACCAGCTCAACGACCCCGAGCCACAGGTGCGCCAGATGGCCGCGTTTGCCCTCGGCCGGATGGGCCGGGCCGCAGGGGACCTCGGCACCGAGAGGCTGATAGCGGCGCTGCGTGACAACGATGCCAGCGTCCGAGCCCGGTCGGCCGAAGCCCTGGGGCGGATCGGGGGGGCTCGCGCGGGTCGAGCCCTGGCCGAGTTCGTCGTTGCCGGGATCCCGCGCGGGGCCCCCATCCTGACCATCCGCGGTGACGATCCCGCCAACCCGCAAGATCCTTGGCTGGAGCTGCGGCTGGGCGTGCTCGGGCTTGGCCGGCTCGGAGACCCGAAGGTGGCCGCCGGAGCGCTGCTGCTCTCGGGACAGCCGCGCTTCGACTGGTGGGCGGCCACATACGCCGCGGCCCGTCTTCGCAGCCCCCTGCTCCGCCCAGTCCTGCTGGCGGCCGCCACCGCCAGCGACCCGCTCTCTCGCGCCCTGGCGGCCGAGGGCCTCGGGGCCCTGGCCGACGCCAGCAGCCTCGAGCCACTGAGCCGGCTGGCGCGTGACCCGGAACCCTCGGTGGCGACGGCGGCGCTGCGGGCGCTGGCCGCCGTCGGGAATGGGGGAGCCCTCCCGGCCGTCGAGCGAGCCCTTCGAGCCAAGGACCCGGAGGTGGTCTGGGAGGCGCTTCGAGCCCTGGGCTCGCTCCCCCCCACCGCCGAGCTCCGTGAGCGCCTGGTGCCCTTCTTGGGGCAACGAGAAACCTGGCTGCGTGGGGCTGCGTTTGGGGCCCTGGGGCGCCACGCGCCGGATGAGCTGGCGTTCCTCCTCTCCGGACTCGACGAGGATCCGGCCTGGCAGGTCCGCTCGAGCATCGCCACGGCGCTGGCCTCAGTGGGCGACGAGGTCAGCCTCGGCATCCTCCATCGGATGCTGGCGGACAAGGACGCGCGCGTGCTCCCCACAGTGCTCGAGGGGCTGCGGGCCGTTCGTGGCCGCGACTCGGTGCCGACGTTGCTGGACTACCTCGACCATCCCGACCCGATGGTCCGCGCCGCCGCCGCACGGGGCCTGCAAGCCCTCGGCGTCGATGCCCACATCGAGCCGCTGGCGGCGGCCTATCGGCGGGCCTTGACCGACCACGACAGCGATGCCCGCGAGGTCATCCTGGGCGTGCTCGGCGGGTCCTCGCTCGAGCCGGCGCGCGAGGTGCTGGAGCAGGCTGCCGCCAGCGACCCGGACTTCGCCCTGCGCAGAGAGGCGGTGGCCCTGCTGGTTTCGAGGGGTATCGACGCCCGGTTCATCGCGGACCGCGACGACCGCGCTCCCCTAGACTACCGGGAAGCCATGGTCCCCTATGACCCCCGCCCGGGGGACCCTGTCTTCACGCCACGCGCCTTCCTCTACACCCGCCACGGCCGGATCGAGATTCGCCTCAACGTCATCGAGGCCCCGCTCTCATGCGAGTCGTTCGTCCGCCTGGCGCAGCGTGGCTTCTACGATGGCCTGACCTTCCGCCGAGTCGTGCCTGGGGTGCGGGTGGAGGGTGGGTGCCCGAGGGGAGACGGTCACGGTGGGCCCGGCTACCGGCTCCGCTCCGAGCCGGGGCTCTTCCCTCACGGGCGTGGCGCGGTGGGCCTCGTGGGCTCGGCCGAAGACCGGGGCGGCAGCCAGTTCTTCATCGCTCTCACGCCCCAGCCCCAGCTCGACGGTGACTCCACCCTGCTCGGGTGGGTCGTCGAGGGGCTGGAGCTCCTGGACGCGATTCGCCCTGGCGATCGCATCGACCGGGTCGAGGTATGGACCGGACAATGAGCCGGGCTGTCCGGAGGTGGGGTGGCGGCCGGGGAAGAGAAGAGAAAGGAAAAGGGGGTGATTCCTCACCCCCTCTCGGTCGGCCGTCCGGATCCTGCTACTTCTTCTTCTTGGCGGCCTTCTTGGCGGCCTTCTTTGGGGCGGCCTTCTTCACGGGCATGGTGTGAATCCCCCCTTCCAGCGTTCAGGTTCGGCCGGCGGCCCTAGCGCCGCCGACCCGTGACAGAACGGGTGGAGGGGTGGGATCCACCCCCCCTATTCCCCGGGGCGCTACTTCTTCTTGGCAGCCTTCTTGGTCGCCTTCTTCTTGGCAGCCTTCTTCTTGACGGGCATCTTTGGGAATCCCCCCTTTCGGCGTCAGATTTGGTCCGACACAGCGCCCCTCTTCAACATCTCGGGTGATAAGGGGCTTGACATACTAGCGGTAGCGTAGGGACGCCAAAACAGCTTGTCAAGGGTTTTTTTGATCCCCAACTCCTCCATGCCGCAGAGCCAAAGAGGCTTAGCCTGTGGATGGCGTGCCCGAATCGCTGGAATCCGCCCTAGGAGCGGCTTTCAGCGTGCCATGTCGCGGCGTCGGGCGCCGCGTGGACAAGAGACGGGCCGCCGCGCCGGTGCCGGCAGCGCTCGCCGCCGGCGCGTTGCAGAATACTTGTTTATATAGACGGGGAGGGCGGGGTGCGGGCTGCGGTACGCTTCCGATGACGTTCGAGCCCCAGCTCGACCAGCTTCACCAGCAGCGCCTGGTACGAAAGCCCAGAGGCTTCCCAGAGCTTGGGGAACATGCTGATCGAAGTGAACCCCGGGATGGTGTTGATCTCGTTCACCAGCAGCCGCCCGCTTCCGCGCTCCAGAAAGAAGTCGACCCGGGCAAAGCCGCACGCGTCGACCGCCGTGAAGGCGCCGATGGCCAACCGACGGATCTCCTCGGCAAGCGCCGGCGTCACGCCAGCGGGGATCTCGAGCCGGGTCTGGCTGTCGGCGGCGTACTTGGAGTCGTAGTCGTAGAACTCCCGATCCGGGATGACCTCGCCCGGCACGGAGGCTGCGGGAGAGTCGTTCCCGAGCACCGAGACCTCGAGCTCGCGTGCGTCGATGGCGGTCTCCACCAACGCCTTGCGGTCGAGCTGCAGGGCCGCCGCCACCGCCGCTCGCAGGTCCTCCCGTCGGCCCACCTTGCTCACCCCCACGCTCGAGCCCAGGTTGGCGGGCTTGACGAAGAGCGGCAGACCGAGCGCCTCGACCAGCTCGTCCAGGGGAGGCTCGGCGCCCCTCCCCACCACCCGG
The DNA here is from genome assembly GCA_964574335.1 of uncultured Acidobacteriota bacterium. Lineage (GTDB taxonomy): Bacteria > Acidobacteriota > Vicinamibacteria > Fen-336 > Fen-336 > CAZNNH01. Next base: position 58,588 of record CAZNNH010000014.1, read on the forward strand.
AAGGCCCCCTGCGGTAGCCCGGCCGCCGAGAACAGCCCCCGCATCAGCTCCTTGTCCATGGCCGCCGCAGAGGCGGCGACCCCACATCCGACGTAAGGGATGGCCGCCAGCTCGAGCAGGCCCTGCACCGTGCCGTCCTCGCCGAACGGCCCGTGGAGCACGGGAAAGTAGACCTCGGGCGCGGCGACGACCACGGCGTCCTCGAGCCGACGCAGCCGCCCGCCATCCGTGGGGGTCGGCGCCAAGAATACGGGCACCCCGCCCCGCTCCTCGGGGAGCGGTCCCTTCTGCAGCCACCAGTCGCCGGCTCGGTCGATGAGGACCGGCAGCACTTCGTGGTGTGGGGCCAGGCCGGCGGCGACGGAGGCCGCCGAGCGCAGGCTCACGGCGTGCTCGCCCGAGCGCCCGCCGAACAGCAACGCCACCTGGGGCCGTCTCCTCTTCGTCATGGCGGAGCCAGTCTAAGCGAGGATCCCGGAAGCCGGATAGCCGACCCCGGGGCTTATACTCCCGCCCGAACATGCTCTCCTTTCGCCTCGAAGCGCGCTGCGGCCGAGCCCGTGCCGGTCTCCTCGAGACGCCCCACGGAACCGTGCCCACCCCCGCCTTCATGCCGGTGGGAACGGCCGGCGCCGTCAAGGCCGTGACCGGCCGCGACCTGCGCGAGGTCGGGGCCCGGCTGCTGCTGGCCAACACCTACCATCTGATGCTCCGCCCCGGTGATTCCCTGATCGCCGAGCTGGGGGGACTACACGGCTTCACCGGATGGGGCGGCCCGTTCCTCACCGACAGCGGCGGGTACCAGGTCTTCAGCCTGGCCGGGCTGCGCGACCTGTCGGAGGAGGGGGTGCGCTTTCGCAGCCACCTGGACGGCTCTTCTCACCTGCTGACACCGGAACGGTCCATTGGCGTGCAGATGCACCTGGGCGCGGACCTGATCATGGCCTTCGACGAGTGCCCGCCCTTCCCGGCCTCACACGAGGCGGTGGCGGAGGCCACGGCGCGCACCACACGCTGGGCCCAGAGATCGCGGGCGGCCCACAGCCGTCAGGACCAGTGGCTGTTCGGGATCGTCCAGGGCGGGGTCTTCCCCGACCTTCGCGCGCAGAGCGCCGAGGAGCTGATCGCCCTCGACTTTCCGGGCTACGCGATCGGCGGCCTCTCGGTGGGCGAGCCCAAGGCCGACCGCGACCGGGTCGTGGAGCTGCTGGATCAGGTCCTGCCGGTGGAGCGCCCTCGCTACCTCATGGGAGTGGGCACCCCTGACGACATCGTCGAGGGCGTGGCCCGCGGCGTGGACCTGTTCGACTGCGTGCTGCCGACGCGCAACGCGCGCAACGGGCAGCTCTTCACCTCGGAGGGGCGGCTGTCGATCCGAAACGCCCGCTACCGCAGCGACCCCAGGCCACCCGACCCGGGCTGTCGGTGCCTGACCTGTCGCACCACCAGCCGGGCCTATCTACGCCACCTCCACATGAGCCGTGAGATGGCGGCCGCCACCCTGATGACGATCCACAACCTGGCCCACTACCTTGACACCCTCACTCAACTGCGGCAGAGTATCCTTTTGGACCGCTTCGAGTTCTTCCGCGAGGAGAGGCTTCGCAAGGGCTCGGACGTGGCCGGTCCGAACGCCCCGAGCCGCGTTCCCGGCCAGGGGCCCTGAAGCCAGCAGGAGACCACAAACAGGTGGGGGGATCGTGGTCGAGCGCCCCCACAGGGACAGGAATCATGGACAGGAGCAGCCTCTTGGCCTTGGCCGGCCCCGCCCAGGGCGGCAACGAGAACCCGATGGCCAGCTTCGTCCTGATGGGGATCATCTTCGCCATCTTCTACTTCATCCTGATCCGGCCCATGAGGACCAAGCAGAAGAAGCTGGAGGACCTGGTCAAGGCCCTGAAGCCGGGGGACAAGGTGATCATCAACCCCGGCATCTACGGGACCGTCGAGGGCATCGACCAGGACACGCTGCTTGTGCGCATCGCCGACAAGACCCGGATCCGGGTCTTGCGAAGCGCCGTGGCCGGTCTGCAGGAGGCCCCCGACAAGGAGGGAAAGAAGTAAGCCATGCCTCCCGCTCTACAGAATCCTTTCGTGCTCTGGTTCGTGCTCACAGCCGCCCTGGTGGGGCTGGTCTACGCCTGGCTCCGCAAGGAGCTGCGGGTGCGGGCCGTCCTCTACGGCTCGTTCGTGATCGCCTGCCTGGTGATGATCTGGCCGCCGTTCGATACCGCCACCGAGAAGGGGAAGATCCACCTCGGGCTCGACCTCCGCGGGGGCATCCACCTGGTGATGCAGGTGGTCACCGACGACGCCCTCAACGCCACCGTCGATGACTCGGTCCAGACCCTGCGGGACCAGCTCACCCGGGCGGGCATCGTCTACGGCGAGGCCAAGCGCATCGACAGCCGGTCGTTCTCGGTGGAAGGGGTCGAGCCGGCGCGGGTCAAGGACGCGCGTGGCCTGATCCGGGACTACTTCCGGGACCAGGAGTGGCAGATGCGTGAGTCCTCCGATGGGAGCTTCCTGGTCCGGATGACCGAGCCGTACGCCTTCAGCCTCAAGCAGCGTACGGTCCAGGAGGCCATCCGCACGCTGGAGCGCCGGGTCAACCAGCTCGGCGTCTCGGAGCCGGTGATCGCCGAGCACGGCAGCACCGGCGACCAGATCCTGATCCAGCTCCCCGGCGTCAGCGATCCGGAGGCGGCCAAGCGGGTGATCACCACCACCGCCCAGCTCGCCCTCAAACTGGTCGAGGACGAGGCCCCCACCCGAGAGTCGTTGCTCGAGTCGCACGGAGGCTCCATCCCCGACGGCATGGAAGTGGTCGACGGGAGGGGCCAGCAGTCCGGCCAGCGCACCTTCTACCTGGTGCGTCGTGAGGCCGTCATCACCGGCCGAGACCTCAAGAACGCCCGCGCGGGCATCGATCCACAATCCAACACCCCCGACGTCCAGTTCTCTCTGCTCCCGCAAGGTGCGTCGAAGTTCAAGCGCGAGACCGGCCGCAACGTCGGGAGACAGCTCGCCATCATCCTCGACGGGAGCGTCGAGTCGGCGCCGAGGATCAACTCCCAGATCGGCGACAGCGGAGTGATCACCGGCCAGTTCACCGCCCAGGAGGCGGACGAGCTGGCCAAGGTGCTGCGCGCCGGCGCGCTGCCGGCCACCCTCCGCTACCTCCAGGAGCTGACCGTGGGCGCCTCGCTGGGCCGCGACTCGATCCGCTCCGGCGTCCTCGCCTCGCTGGTGGGGATGAGCCTGGTGGCCGCCTTCATGCTCTTCTACTACCGCCTGTCCGGCATCAACGCCATCGTGGCCCTGACCGTCAACCTGATCATCCTGCTCGGGGCGATGGCCTACTTCGGCGCCACCCTGACGCTCCCCGGCATCGCCGGCGTGATCCTGACCGTGGGTGTGGGGGTGGACACCAACGTCCTGGTCTTCGAGCGCATCCGAGAGGAGCTTCGAGCCGGCCGTACCGTGAGGGCTGCGGTGAGCACGGGCTTCGACCGGGTCTGGATCACCATCATCGACACGCACACGACCGCCTTGATCGCCGCCGCGCTTCTGTTTCAGTTCGGCACCGGGCCCATCAAGGGCTTTGCGGTGACCCTCTTCATCGGCTTGGTGGCCAACGTGTTCGCCTCGTTCCTGGTGAGCCGCTTCATCTTCGAGTGGGTCCTGGGCAAGCGCCAGGTCGCCTCTCTCAGCATCTAGGGGCTGTCATGGAGCTACTCAAAGACCCCAAGATCGACTTCCTGGGCAAGGCCCGGCTCTTCGTCACCGTGAGCGCCCTGATCGTGATCAGCAGCGCCGTCCTGGTTGGCACCCGCGGGATGCTCTACGGCGTCGAGTTCTCCGGTGGCACCCAGCTCGTGGTGCAGTTCAGCGAGCGGCCCGAGCTCGACAAGATCCGCTCGGCGGTGACCGGGGTGGCCCCCGGCGCCACCATCCAGACCTTCGACGAGGTCACCAAGAACGAGGTGCTGATCCGCATCGCCGACGTCTCCGGGGCCCCGGACGAGCGAGTTGCCGGCCCTGCCGCGGGCACCGAGGCGCCGGGCGAGGGCGCGACCGCCCCTGCCGCGGGCACCGAGGCGCCGGCCGAGGGCGCGACCACCCCTGCCGCGGGCACGGAAGCGCCGACCGAGGGAGTCGCCGGCCCGGCCGCCACCGCCCCTGGAGCGCCGGGCGAGGCCGCCCCGCCCGAGGAGATCGGCGAGTTGGCCCGGCGTGCGCTGGGCGCGCTGGCGACGCAGTACCCGACCAACCCGGTGCTGGGCTCCTCCGCCGAGATCGTGGGCCCGATCGTCGGCGCCGAGCTGCGGCGCAAGGCGATCCAGCTCACCGTACTGGCTCTCCTGTTCCAGCTCGTCTACATCGGCGTTCGCTTCAAGGGGCCGGTGTGGGGCAGCGGGGCCGCCATCGCCGTGCTCCACGACGTGCTGGTGACCCTGGGTGTGCTGAACCTGGCCGGCTACGAGATCACCCTCAACGTGATCGCGGCCCTGCTGACGATCGTGGGCTACAGCGTCAACGACACGATCGTCATCTTCGACCGGGCCCGCGAGAACCTCCGGCAGCACCGCAAGGCCCCGTTCCCCCAGGTCGTCAACGACTCCATCAACCAGACCTTGAGCCGCACCCTGATCACCAGCGTCACCACCTTCATCGCGGTGCTCGGCCTCTACCTGTTTGGTGGCGAGGTGCTGCGAGGTTTTGCCTTCACCATGCTGGTGGGCATCATCACCGGGACCTACTCCACGGTCTACATCGCCACCCCGATCGTGGTCTGGTGGCGGGGCCGCGGGGCCAAGCCGGCGACATCTTAGCGCCACGGCGACGGCGGTGTCGGGTCGCGCGCTCCTTGTGGCGCCCGGTGCCGCCCGCCATCGGCCGTCACAAGCTCGACGGATGTCTTTTCACATCCCGCCCCGTCTCCCCCGTATCCTTCGGGGGAACAACCGGTTGAGGGGGACGCTGGGGTCACGGCGAGAGGCCGTGCTGGAACCCGGCTGCGGCCGTCAGCGTCGAAACCCCTAAGGGACCGGATGTTACAATGACAACGATGGTCGGCCCTGCCCTCACCCCCCGTGCGCCGAGGCCTCCCCGCGAGGTCGACGGCGAGCTGTTCCAGCACCTGGTGGCCTCGAATCCCACCAAGCCGAAGCGGGGATTCGGCTGGGGAGCCTCGCTGACGACGCACACCATCCTCGTCGCCGCCTTGGTGTTGATCCCGATCCTGTGGCCGGCGCCGCTCCCGCAGACACCGAACTACATCCGCGCCCTCATCTACGACCCGCCGCCGCCGCCGCCGCCGCCGCCGCCCAAGGGGTCGGCGATGGTACCGGATCCCAAGCCGGCCAGGCCGGTCTCGGCCGAGCCGGCACCCACTCCGGAGCCGAAGCTGGTGGCCGAAGTGGTCCCGCAGGAGACGGAGCTGCTGCCCGAGCCGGGGTCTCCGGAGGACATGCAGGCCGGCAGCCCCAACGGCAGCGACTTCGGCGTTGCCGAGGGGATGGAGGGCGGAGTCCCGGGCGGGCAGGCCGGCGGAGTCCTGGGCGGAGTCCTGGGGGGTGTGGTCGGCGGCACCGGAACCGGGCCGGTGATGGACTACGACCGCCCGCCGCGCCCGATCAAGATCACCCGGCCCCAGTACCCTCAGGAGGCGTTTGTCAAGAAGATCGAAGGGGTGGTGGTGGTCGAGATCCTGATCAACTCGGAGGGCCGGGTGGTCCAGGCCCGGGTGATCCAGTCGATCCCCCTCCTCGACAAGGCGGCCATCGAGTGCGTCTACCAGTGGCGGTTCCAGCCGGCCATCAAAGACGGTCGTCCGGTTGCGACAGTGGCGAACGCCCCGGTTGGCTTCCGGATCTTCTGAGAGAGTGGCCGCTCATTCGGTGGAACCCTCCGCCGGTGAGCGGTGTCCAACCTGGCGATGTTCAAGATGGGTTGCGCCCGGCCTCGGCCCTGACGACCTTGACACCCTCCGAAGGCCGGGATTAGAATCCGGGTTCTTCCCAGGCACGCACAACACCCGGGGGAGCGAGGAGTAGCATGGAGCGCAGGCTCTTCGAAGACCTTGTCGAATCAGACGTTGTGTCGCATCGGACCGGCCAGAACAAGACCCTGCCGGTCTCGATGGCCCTCCACGCCGTCGCCCTGGCCGCGGTCGTGATCGTGCCGCTCCTGACTTCCGAGGAGCTGCCCCTCCCGACCGACGCCGTCCGGGCGTTCTTCGTGGAGCCGGCACCGCCGCCACCGCCACCGCCGCCGCCACCGCCGCCGGCACCGCGGGCCCCGACCACGCCCCGGATTCAGCCGCGGCCGATGCTGACGACCGCGCCGACGTTCGTGGCGCCGATCGAGGTTCCGGACGAGATCGCCCCTGAGGAAGGTCTCGATCTCGGTGTCGAGGGCGGTGTGGTCGGTGGCGTCGAGGGTGGCGTCCCCGGCGGTGTCGTCGGTGGCGTGGTGGGGGGCCTCCCTGACACCCCGCCGCCCACGGAGGCGGTTCGCGTCGGCGGCCAGATCAAGGAGCCCAGAAAGCTCCGAAACGTCGCACCGGTCTACCCCGACATCGCCAAGCAGGCGCGCGTTCAGGGTGTCGTCATCCTCGAGTGCACGATCAGCCCGCAGGGCAAGGTGACCGACGTCAGGGTCCTGCGGGGCATCCCCCTACTCGACCAGGCCGCCCAGGATGCCGTCAAGCAGTGGGTCTACACTCCCACCCTGCTCAATGGCGTGCCGGTTCCGGTCATCATGACGGTCACGGTGAACTTCCGGCTTTCGTAGAAGAGGGCCACGGCAGCAGCTTCAATCCAGTCCAGGAGGACGCATGCAGTTTGACTTGAGAACCATGGCCGAGCACATGGGCGGGGTGGCCTGGGGTACAGTGTTCGTCCTGACCATCATGTCTGTCTACTCCATCGGTGTGATGATCGAGCGCTACTGGACGTACAGCAAGGCCACCAAGCAATCCCGCAAGTACGCCCCCGAGGTGGCCCGCTTCCTCAAGCAGGGGAAGATCAAGGAAGCCATCGACTCGTCGCACGGCGTTGATGTCAAGTACTCGCACCTGGCCAAGGTCCTCGTGGTGGGCCTGCAGGAGTGGCAGTACCAGCAGGAGATGGGCGAGGCCGAGCGCGACAAGGAGGCCGCCGTCGACGCCGCCAAGCGCGCCATCCAGCGGGCCACCGCCGTCAACCTCGCCGACATGAAGCGGGGCCTGTCGGGTCTGGCCACCATCGGCGCCACCGCTCCCTTCGTGGGGCTGTTCGGCACCACCTTCGGCATCATCAACGCCTTCTCGGGGATGGCGCTGACCGGCTCGGGCGGCATCGCGGCGATCTCGGCCGGTATCGCCGAGGCGCTGATCACAACCGCTTACGGGCTCTTCGTGGCGGTGCCCGCGGTCTGGATGTACAACTACTTCAACGGCAAGGTCGAGGGCTTCAACGTCGAGATGGACAACTCCAGCTCGGAGCTGCTCGACTACTTCATCAAGAAGACCGCCTGAGGCCCTCGGGCCGTCACAGACGAGGAGTGATCCGATGGCAATGAACGTCGGCGGCAGCAAAGGCGGGGCGATGTCGGACATCAACGTCACGCCGATGGCCGACATCATGATCGTCCTGCTGATCATCTTCATGGTCATCACGCCGATGCTGCAGAAGGGCGTGGACGTGAAGCTCCCCGATGCGAACCATACCAAGGACCGGGGAAACGAACCCAACACCATCACGGTGGCCCTCGACAAGGATGCCCGTACCTACCTGGCCGGGAAGCCGCTCGACAACCGCGACGCCGAGCTGATCCCTCAGCTCCGGGAGAAGCTCGAGGAGATGCCCCCTGGTGACCGCCTGGTCTACCTGAAGGCCGATCAGAATCTGGCCTACTCCGAGGTCATGAAGGTGATGGACCTCTGCCGCGAGGCCGGTGTCGAGGAGGTTGCGCTGATAGCCGCACAGAAGGTCGAGGGCTAGCCATGGCCAGCAAGCCAGAGACGCCCAAGCACCGCAAGAAGCCCATCCTCCACTCCCACGACGCCACCACGCCGTCCCACAAGTCCTCGATGTCGGACATCAACATCACGCCGCTGATCGACGTGATGCTGGTGCTGCTGATCATCTTCATGGTGGTGACGCCGGTGGCCCAGATGGGGATGGACATCGCCCTCCCCCCGGCCTCCACCCAGCAGCAGCAGCAGCAGCAGACCTCCTCCCAGGTGGTGATGGCCATCGAGGAGTCGGGCGCCATCACCATCAACAAGAGCCCCGTCACCACCATGGAGGAGCTGGACACGCGTCTCAAGGACGTCTTCCAGACCCGGGCCGACAAGACCATCTTCGTCCGCGCCGCGGGGACCATTCCCTATGGGCGGGTGGTCGAGGCGATGGACGTGGCCAAGGGAGCCGGCGTCGAGCGGATCGGGATCATCTCGGAGAGCATGATCGAGGCGGCCGGCGGTGTGATCCCGGGCGAGGGGGAGTAGCCTAGCCCTCCGCTCAGCCACTCGGATCTTCTCCCAAAGGGGCCTCTGCGAAGCGGCCCCTTTGCTGTCTCCTCCGGTGGGGGTGGTGGCGCCCAGTCCGTTCTCCGCGCTTCTTGGCCGGGGCCGGGAGGTCGTGCCCCCCGACCAGG
>CAZNNH010000015.1:0-10822 GCA_964574335.1 uncultured Acidobacteriota bacterium
CGGCTGTTCGTGGTCACCACCGGAAACACCGCCTCGGCCTCGGAGCTGGTGATCAACTCGCTGCGCCCGTTCGTACCGGTGGTGCTGGTGGGCAGCACCAGCTACGGGAAGCCGGTCGGCCAGTACGGCTTCGCCTTCTGCGACAAGATCGTCTACCCGGTGGCCTTCAAGATCACCAACGCGGCCGACCAGGGCGATTTCTTCGGCGGCTTCCCGCCGGACTGCGCTGCCCCCGACGACCTCGAGCACCCGCTCGGGGACCCGGCCGAAGGCTCGCTGGCCGAGGCCCTGCACTACCTAGAGACCGGCTCTTGCAGCGCCGCCGCTGGCGGCGAGGCCCGAGCCCAGGCTCTGCGGGCCCAGCGGCTGAGACCCCCTGCCCTGACCGGCTGGCAGCTCACGCTCAACGCCCACTGAGCCGCCGGCCGGTCTTGACCGGCGCGGCCGGGCGCGCCAGGATGGGCCCGGAGACGTCGAGACATGCCGGCCAACCTTTCGCCGGAGTTCAAGGGTGCTCAGGCCGCCTTCCGAAAGGCACGCGAGCCGAAGGAGCGCCTGGACTGCCTGCGCGAGATGCTCCGCACCATCCCCAAGCACAAGGGGACCGAGCACCTCCAGGCCGACATCAAGACCCGTATCAAGGAGCTGACCGAGGAGGCCGCCGGGCCCAAGAAGGGTGGGGCGCGCGGCGGCCCCAGCCTGGTGGTCCGGCCCGAGGGCGCGGCCCAGGTGGCGCTGCTGGGCCCGCCCAACTCGGGCAAGTCCAGCCTGCACGCCAAGCTCACCGGCTCCCACGCCCCGGTGGGACCGTACCCCTTCACCACCCAGCACCCGGTGCCGGGAATGCTGCCCCACCGGGACATCCACTTCCAGCTCGTCGACCTGCCCCCGATCTCGGCCAGCTTCCTCGAGCCGTGGATCTTCAACACCCTCCAGAACACCCACGGCGCCCTGCTGGTGATGGATCTCGGCGACCCGGAGTGTGTGGAGCACGCCGCCGCGATCCGATCCAGGCTTCGGGAGAAGCGCGTCCACCTGCTGGCCGGGTCGGCCGGCGCGGCCTGGGCTTCGCTGTCCGACGACGAGGCGCTCGAGGAGACCTTCGCGATCCGGCTCCCCACCCTGCTGGTGGTCACCAAGGCCGACCTGCTCGCCGACCCGCCGGTCGAGATGGAGGCCTTCCGCCAGCTCGCCGAGGTCGAGTTCCCCTCTCTCTGCTGCTCGGTGGAGACCGGCGCCGGCCTCGAGGAGATCGGCGCCCGGCTCTTCGAGATGCTCGGGGTGGTCCGCGTCTACACCAAGGTCCCGGGCCACCCGGTCGAGGCCCACACCCCCTACACGCTGCACCAGCAGGAGACTGTCCTCGACGTGGCCCGAATGGTCCACCGCGGCATGGCGGCCGATCTCAAGTTCGCCCGCCTCTGGGGGAGCGCGGAGTTCGACGGCCAGCAGGTCGGCGCCGACCACGTGGTGCGCGACGGCGACGTCGTCGAGCTGCACTGGTGATTCGACCGGTCTGCCGCTAGACTCCCCCGGTTGCTCCCCCGCACGGGGCCAGAGACCCGATCCCAGGAGAGGCCGATTGAAGCTCGGAGATGACGGACAAAGCGACAGCCTGATCGTGGCCCGCCACCTGGACAAGAAGTACCGACGTGGATCCGAGGAGATCGACGTGCTGCGCGGGCTCAACCTCGACGTGGACCAGGGCGAGTTCATCGCCTTCATGGGTCCGAGCGGCTCCGGCAAGACCACCCTGCTCAACCTGCTCGGGGGGCTCGACGTCCCCTCGGCGGGGACGGTGCGGGTGGCCGGTGACGAGATCACCTACCTGTCGAGGGGAGAGCTCACCGCCTGGCGGGCCCGCCACGTCGGCTTCGTCTTCCAGATGTACAACCTGATCCCGGTGCTCACCGCCTTCCGCAACGTGGAGCTGCCCCTGCTCTTGACGCCCCTCGACCGCAAGCAGCGGCGGCAGCACGTGAGGACGGCGCTCGGCCTGGTCGGCCTGCAGGACCGGATGGATCACTACCCGCGCCAGCTCTCCGGCGGCCAGCTCCAGCGGGTCGCCATCGCCCGCGCCATCGTGGCCGACCCCACCTTCCTGCTCTGCGACGAGCCCACCGGCGACCTCGACCGGAAGAGCGCCGCGGAGATCCTGGACCTGATCGAGCTGCTGGTCCTCGACCACGGCAAGACGGTGCTGATGGTCACCCACGACCCGCGGGCGGCGGAGCGGGCCCAGGTCACGCTGCATCTCGACAAGGGGGTGCTGATGGAGGCGGCGGAGGGCTCGGTATGAGGTTCCTTCCGCTGCTGCTCGCCAACCTGGGGCGCAAGAAGGCCCGCACCCTGCTCACCTCCGGGTCCTTCGCGGTGGCCCTGTTCCTCTTCGGCCTGCTGGTCGCGATCCGGGTGGCCTTCAGCGCCGGCATCGACCTGGCCGGCGCCGACCGGCTGATGGTGCTCAACCGGGTCTCGATCATCCAGCCGCTGCCCCTCGCCTACCGCCAGCGCCTGATGCGCGTCCCCGGAGTCCTGGCCGTCACCTATGCCTCCTGGTTCGGCGGCGTCTATCAGGACGAACGGAACTTCTTCCCCCAGTACGGCGTCGACGTCGAGACCTTCCCCCAGATGTACCACGAGTTCCAGATCCCTCCCGACCAGCTCGCCGCCTTCAAGGCGGATCGGGCCGGGTGCGTCGTGGGCTACAAGCTGGCCCGCCGCTTCGGCTGGAAGATCGGCGACCGGATCCCCATCCGCGGCGCGATCTATCCCGGCGACTGGCAGTTCAACCTGCGCGCCATCTACCGGGGCAGCCGGCCGGCGGACGACGAGACCCAGTTCTGGTTCCATGCCAAGTACCTCGACGAGTACCTGGCGGCACGGCCCGAGGCCCGGTTCTGGCGCGGCTACGTGGGCTGGTACGTGGTCCGAATCGAGGACCCGGAAGAGGCCCCGGAGGTGGCGAAGCGGATCGACGCGACCTTCGCCAACTCCGCCTGGGAGACCCGAACCCAGACCGAGAAGGCGATCGCCGCCTCCTTCCTCAAGCAGGTGGGCAACATCGAGCTGCTGGTGCTCAGCATCGGGGCGGTGGTCTTCTTCACGCTGCTGCTGGTGACCGGCAACACCATGGCCTCCGCGGTCCGCGAGCGGGTCCCGGAGCTGGCGGTGCTGAAGGCGATCGGCTACTCCGACCTGGGCGTGCTGATGCTGGTGCTGGCCGAGGCCCTCACCCTGGCCGCGGTCGGCGGGGGGCTCGGCCTGGTGGCGGCCAAGCTGCTCAGCTACCACGGCGACCCGACCGGAGGGATGCTGGCCGTCTTCTACATGCCCAACCCATGGCTGGCGCTCGGGTGGCTGCTGGCCCTCGGCGTCGGCCTGGCGGCGGGGCTGGTCCCCGCCCTCACCGCGATGCGGCTGAGCGTGATCGACGCCTTGCGGCGGATCTAGGAGCCATGAGCACGATCCCCTTTGCCTACAACCTCGAGAGCCTGCGGGCCCGCTGGCGCTCGGCGCTGGTGGCGGTCCTCGGCATTGCCGGAACGGTGGCGGTCTTCATCGCGATGCTGGCCCTGGCCAAGGGGTTTCGGGCCACCCTGGTGACCTCGGGCACGCCCGACAACGCCATCGTCCGTCGCGCGGGCGCCACCTCCGAGATGGACAGCGTGGTCGGCCTGGACGAGCTGCGCGCCATCGAGGACTATGCGCAGGTGGCGCGCGACGACCACGGCATCCCGTTCTCCAGCGCCGAGGTGGTGGTGACCACGGCGCTGCCCCTCCGGTCCACCGGCACCGACGCCACCGTCCAGATCCGGGGCGTCTCGCCCCGCGCGCTGTCCGTGCGCCGCCAGGTGCGGCTGGCCGAGGGCCGCTTCCTCCATGAAGGCATGCCCGAGCTGGTGGTGGGCCGCCACGCCCTCGAGAGCTACTCCGGACTCGAGCTCGGCCAGAAGGCCCGCCTCGGCGGCCTGGAATGGGACGTGGTGGGCGTGCTGGACGGCGGCGGCAGCGCCTACGACTCCGAGCTCTGGGGCGACGTCGGCATGGTGGCCCAGGTCTACCAGCGTCCCCGCGGCATCTTCCAGTCGGTGACCCTGAGGCTGACCTCCCCGGAAGCCCTCGAGGGGTTGAAGGCCGCCGTCGCCTCGGACCCCCGCCTGGACGTGCAGGTCGAGAGCGAGGTCGAGTACTACGAGCGGGAGTCGGTGCTGGTCCGGGGCCTCATCCTGGGTCTCGGCATGCTGGTGGCCGGGGTGATGGGGGTGGGCGCGGTCTTCGGGGCCCTCAACACCATGTACGGAGCGGTGGCGGAGCGGACCCGGGAGATTGCCACCCTGCGAGCCATCGGCTTCTCTGAGGGGGCGGTGGTCTCCTGCTTCGTCCTGGAGGCGCTGCTGATCGCGGCCCTCGGTGGGGGGCTCGGCTGCCTGCTGGTGCTGCCTGTCAACGGCGTCACCACCGGGACCATGAACTGGCAGACCTTCTCCCACCTGGCCTTCGCCTTCCAGGTCACCCCCCCGCTGCTGCTGGCCGGCCTCGGCTTCGCGCTGGCGATGGGGATCGCCGGCGGCCTCCCCCCGGCGTTCCGGGCCGCCCGCCTCCCGGCCGCCGCGGCGCTGCGCGACCTGTGACTCCCGTGACTCCCCGGGCGTCCTTGACCGCTACCCGGCGCCGGCATAGGCTGTGGCGCGCTGCCGCCGTTTCGATCTTGGGGCTTCCGGAAAGGAGCAGGAGACGATGACGACGGGCATGACCCTCGAGCCGGGCGTCCGGATCCGGCTGTCGCTGATGATGTTCCTGCAGTTCTTCATCTGGGGGGCCTGGTTCGTGACCCTGGGCACCTACCTGCTGCAAGGCCTCGGGTTCACGGGCGTCCAGGCGGCCCAGGCCTACAGCACGATGCCGTGGGGCGCCATCGTCGCCCCGTTCATCGTCGGCATGATCGCCGACCGCTTCTTCGCCGCCGAGAAGGTGCTGGCGGTGATGCACCTGGCCGGCGCCGCCCTGCTCTACTACGTGTCGACCCTGATGAGCCCCGCAGCCGTCTTCTGGGTCCTGCTCGCCTATGCCCTCTGCTACAACCCGACCCTGGCCCTGGTCAACGCCATCTCGTTCAACCAGATGTCGAGCCCCGAGAAGCAGTTCCCGGCGGTGCGGGTGTTCGGGACCCTGGGCTGGATCGTGGCCGGCGTGATCGTCGGCTTCATGAACGTCGAGGACACCGCCCTCCCGCTCCGGATCGCGGCCGGCTGCTCGGCGGTCTTGGGCCTGTTCTCCTTCTTCCTGCCCCACACGCCGCCCAAGTCGCTGGGCCACAAGGTCACGGTCAGGGACGTGCTCGGCCTCGACGCCTTGTCTCTGATGAAGGACCGCTCCTTCTTCATCTTCGTCCTCGGCTCGCTGCTGATCTGCATCCCGCTGGCCTTCTACTACAACTTCACCAACCCGTTCCTGAACGAGATGGGCGTCGCCAACGCCGCTGCCAAGCAGGCCCTGGGACAGGCCTCCGAGTTCTTGTTCATGCTGGTGATGCCGCTCTTCTTCGTGCGGCTGGGCGTGAAGAGGATGCTGCTGGTGGGAATGGGCGCCTGGGCCCTGCGCTACGTCCTGTTCGCCTTCGGCAACGCCCATGAGCTCATGTTCATGTACTACGCCGGTATCCTGCTGCACGGGATCTGCTACGACTTCTTCTTCGTCACCGGCCAGATCTACGTGGACAACGCGGCGCCCAAGTCGATCCAGGCCAGCGCCCAGGGCTTCATCACGCTGGTGACCTACGGCGTCGGGATGCTGATCGGGGCCTGGGTGTCGGGCCCGGTGGTCGACCTCTACGCCCGGAAGGTCGGAGGCAGCGTGGTGCACGACTGGCAGTCGATCTGGCTGTGGCCGGCCGCGATGGCCTTCGTCATCATCCTGCTCTTCGCCTTCTTCTTCGCCGACCGGAAGGCACCGCAGACGGCCTCGTCCTAGCCAGCCGCCGCCTTGCGGAGGCCGACCCGCGGAAGCAGCATGGGCACGCTTCTCTGGTAGCTCCGGTAGCCCTCGCCGAAGTGGGCCGCCAGGTCGCGCTCCTCCAGCCGGCAGCCGACCACGATCCAGGCGGTCCACATGAGATCGAGGAGCAGCCGATCCGCCGTCACCGTGGGGCACGACCACATGAGCCCCAGCGTGAAGGTGTAGAGCGGGTGGCGGACCAGCCGGTAGGGACCGCGCACGGTCAGGGGCGGCTCCTGCCGGGTCACGCCCCGCAGCCGGTCCACCACCGGTCGCCGCCCGAAGGCATCGAACGAGCCGAGCGCCCGCACCCCCCAGAGGAACCCGAGCAGCGAGAGCAGGAAGAGGGCCCGGCCGACGAGGCCAGGGAGGCCCTCGACGCGCAGCAGCGGTGGCCCCGACGTTTGCCACAGGCCGACCACCGACAACAGAACCACGCCGGAGACCGCCGAGTACAGGGCGCCGTGATACGCATCGGGCAGCCTCCGGCCCAGCCGACGGCGGAACGACTGGCGGACCATCCCGCTGTGCTGGACGAAGAACACCAGCGACAGCAGCCCGTCCCAGGCCAGCGTCCCGCCGGCCCTGAGGTGGAGGTCGATCGTCTGGTGTGAGCCGACGAAGAGGAACAGGGCGAACGCCAACAGCGAGACGGCACCCAGCCCCACGCTCAGCAGCACCAGCAGGTAGGTGAAGACCCTCCCGCGCCCCATCAGCCGATCGGCTCCAGCCCCAGCGCCGAGGCGTATCGACGCAGGGCGAAGTCGGCGGCGTGCCGGTCGGCGGTCCGGGTCGGCGATCGGCGGGACGCCTCCAGGTGCCGGCTCAACACCCGGAGCCGGCCGCGGTCCCGTTCCGCCTTCAGGTCCAGGCGCGCCACCAGCCGCTCGCCCGCCAGCACCGGCAGGCAGAAGTAGCCGAAACGTCGCTTGGGGGCCGGCTTGAAGATCTCCAGCACCTGCTCGAACCCAAACAGTCCCTCGACACGTCGCCGGTCCCAGAGCAGCGGGTCGAACGGAGACAGCAGCACCCCGGCGTCCGGTCGGGGTCGCCACGCCGAGAGACGGGCCGCCAGCTCGAGGTCCTCGGTGAGGATCCAGCCCGGCGTGGGACGGCCCTCGCCGCCCGCCAGCCGGCAGGCCTGGACGCGGCCGCGCTCGACCAGCCGGCCGAGAGCGGCCAGCAGCTCGTGCCGACGATTGACCAGCCGCCAGGTGGCGGCCAGGGTGGCGGTGGTGGCCCAGCCGTGGCCGGCCAGCGCCTGCTGCAGCAGTACCTCGAGCCCATCGGCCTTCGAGAGCGGATGGGCACGGAGCGCTTCGGGGATCACCCGCTCGGCCAGGTCGTAGGTACGCTGGAAGGCCCGGCGCTCGCGGATCGCCAGCTCGCCGCTCGACCACAACGCCGCGGCCACCTTCTTGGTGACCTCGAGCTCCCAGAACCCACGCCCGCCGCCCCCGCCGATCTCCGCCGAGCGGAGCGGCCCCTCCTCGCGGATCCGGCGGCGCAGGTCACGCGCCACCCGCGGATGCCGGCCGACGAGGTCTCCCCACCAGGGATGGTGACGGAACTCACGCCGGCGGAACTCGAAGGCCGGGTAGAGCTCGAGCGGGATCCAGCTCGCCTCGTGCCCCCAGTACTCGAACAGCGGCTGCCCGGGGCGGAGCAGCTCCTCGCCCAGAGACGCGTCCAGCCCCTGCAGCCGCGAGAGCAGGACGATGCAGTGACTGCGGGCGCCGGCGATCGAGACGGTGTCGAGCTGCAGGTAGCCGAAGCGGCGGACTACCGAAAGCGCGGCCTCGCGCGCGGGCCGGCCGCGCCCGCTGGCGCGGGACGGCAACCCGGTCCACCTCGGCGACAACAGCCCGGCCCGGGCCAGCGCCAGCCGACGGGCCTCACGGAGGCTCAGCGTCTCCATGGCCCCGACGGACGAGGTGCGGCGTGCGGGTCCAACCGGCCGGTCAGGCGGTGGCGGCGTGGATGCGGCGCTTCAGGCGGTGGATGCGGCGGCGCAGCGCCTTCAGCTCGCTGCGATCGTGGGCCTGGATAGCCTGGTCGCGCTGGGCCTTCAGCTTCTTGATCTGGGTCTTGACCTGGGTCTTGTCGAGCCCCACCACCTGGTGGTGCTCGTGGGCCTCGATACCCAGCGCCGTGCAGAGGGCGGGGAGCAGGTGATCCTTGTTCATCTGCGTGTAGCCGTGCACCGCCTCGTGCTCGACGTCCTTGGCGATCTCGCGGAGCTGGGACAGCGTCTTCTTGTGCAGCTCCTCGTAGGTGAAGCTCATGGGGCCTCCTCCGGCGATTCGAAGGCCATTCTAACCTCCCATCACCCGGACCCGGAAGCCCAGCTCCCGGCACAGCGCCAGCATCTCGCCGAAGATGTCGCCGTAGGCCACCGCCACGTGGTTGCTCAGGTAGTGGGCCATCAGGGTGTCCTGGCGGACGCCGAGGTCGGCGGCCATGAACGGCCACTGGCGGGTGGTCCCCTGCCACCAGGAATCGCGCTTGGCCTCGGGCAGCTTGACCACCTCGCCCCGGCCCACGTCCATCCAGAGCTCGCCCCCCTTGATGTAGGCCCGCGACCAGGTGATCGGCCCGGGGAGGCTCTCGCCGGTGAAGGTCCCGCCCGGGATCGGGAAGTAGCCGGCGGGCTGGCGGTAGGAGTGGACGCCCTGGAGGGTGTCCGGATCGTGGTTGAAGGCGTAAGCGCTGCACGACCCCGAGTTGAGCAGCACCCAGACGAAGCGGCCGTCGTGCTCGCCCCCCCACCGGACGTCGTGGAACATCACCGCCTGGTGGAGGCCCTTGGCCCGGAGCAGCCGCTTCATCAGTTCCATCGGCACCAGGTTGCCCTGGTCGGCCTCGGTGGAGCAGACCACGGTGTCACCGTCTCCTTCCGGCCGACAGGCCGAGTTGAGCAGCCCCTCGGCGAAATCCGAGGGGGGCCGCAGCGGGACCAGGCCGAGCTGGTACTGCCAGCCCACGCAGTCCGCCTTGAACTCCCGCACCAGATCCAGCACCGCCAGGTAGTCCCGGAGCTGCTCGCGGGTGGCCCTCTCGTCGAAGTCCTCGGCCCCCTTCTCGCCGTAGTGGAAGGTGACGCCCTTCTCCTTCACCAGACGAAGGGCGGCGTCGATCCGCTCCTCCGAGACCTGGCGGCCTCGATCGATGATCCAGGCCTGGTCGACCTTGTGCTCGGTGAAGCCGACCGGGTAGAGCAGCCGCGGGCCGAAGTAGCCGTTGATCATGCCCATCGATGTGTCGCCGAGCATCAGCGCCAGCACCCGCCGGCGCCGGATCTCCTCCGCCACCCTTCCCGAGAGCCGTGAGGCCTCCGCCGACACCGGGGCCTGGGCGTGCAGCTCGTCCTCCGGGTAGACGATGCGCCCGGTGCGGCACCACTCGTCGAGGCGCGACATCAACGCCTGATCCCGGGTCCAATCGTCGGCGGCCGTCCACACCCTGGAGAAACGACGTCCCACGCTCTCCAGGCAGGCCCCGGTGTTGAGCAGGCCCACCAGGCCCGGCCAGGTCCCGGAGAAGTTGCTGGCCAGGAGCAGCGGGTTGTCCTTGCCGACCACGCCGTCGGTGGTGTGGGGCCCGTAGAACCAGTGGACGCAGACCCCGATCAGGGGATCGTCGACGGGTCCGAGCCTCTCGATCGCCTCGTGGGGCCGGGTCAGGTAGCCCGGGATCCGGTAGTGGCCGCGCCCCAGCTCGTCGAGGGCCCTCTCGAGCTGAGCGGTCGCGGCCTCGATGCTGGGCAGGGCCAGCTCGTTGGGACGACTCCGATAGTCGCCGGGCCAGAAGATCGCGACTTGTCCGCTCATGACCACCTTCCTCGATCCTCGAAGCTAGGCTGGCCGCCGTCCCCTGTCAAACCCGGCCCGCCGGCCTTGAGACCGGCCGCGCCGCCTGATATATAGGCGCCGCGGAGGACACATGGGGTTGAGACTCTCAGGGAAACGGACGCTGGTGACCGCTGCCGCCCAGGGCATCGGCGAGGCGACGGCGCGCGCGTTCGCCGCGGAAGGGGCTCAGGTGGTGGCCACCGACATCGCCGAGGAGCGGCTGGAGCGGCTGAGCTCGGTGCCGGGGATCACCACCCGCCGGCTCGACGTCACCCGGTCGGAGGCTGTGCTCGAGGCCGCCCGCGAGGTCGGAGCCCTCGACGTGCTCTTCAACTGCGCGGGCTTCGTCCACCAGGGGACGATCCTGGAGTGCCGGGAGGAGGACCTCGACTTCACCCTCGACCTGAACGTGAAGTCGATGTACCGCACGATCCGGGCCTTCCTCCCCGGCATGCTCGAGGCGGGGGGCGGATCGATCGTCAACATGTCGTCGATCGCCTCCGCCCTGCGCGGCGTCCCCGGCCGATTCGCCTACACCACCAGCAAGGCCGCCGTCATCGGCCTGACCAAGGCGGTGGCCGCCGACTACGTCGCCAAGGGCATCCGCTGCAACGCCCTCTGTCCCGGCACGGTGGACACCCCGTCGCTTCACGAGCGCATCGGCGCCGCCGCGGATCCGGTCGCCGCACGCGCGGCGTTCGTTGCCCGCCAGCCGATGGGGCGTTGGGGCCGTCCCGAAGAGATCGCCGCCGCCGCCGTCTACCTGGCCTCCGACGAGTCGGCCTTCACTACCGGAATCACCCTCTCGATCGACGGCGGCTGGAGCATCTGAAGACCGGGGACATGACCGGGTTTCAACGTTCTGCCAGGAAACCCGGATCGTGTCCCCGCACCACATCTGCCGGGGACATGACCGGGTTTCGCGACCGGCTCGCGGGGGACACGATCCGGATTCGCTGGCAGAACGGTCGAAT